>JAXHVI010000196.1:0-9149 GCA_034189195.1 Thermodesulfobacteriota bacterium
GCATAATGACGAAAAACCCTTTGACCGTCCATCCGGACTCCCCGGTCTACGACGCACTGAACATCCTGGAGCAGCACCAGGTCACGGCATTGCCGGTGACCGCCGCCGGCAAAAAGGTGTGCGGCATTCTGCACCTGCACGACATCCTGGGCAAAGGGGCGTTCAAGTTCAACGGCCGCTAAACCATGATGAACTCATAAAAAGTCTATTTGGGATGGCAAAGTAAAAAGTTCAAGATCAAGGCGCCGCAAATCCCGAGGAATGAGGCGTACTTGTCGTACGTCGCAGTGACGAGGGGTGCAGCGCAACACAGATATTGGGCTTTTTACGAAGCCATCAACCATAAACGGGCCGGGGAAAACTTCCGCCCGGCACTTGAGGCAGCTCCATGAATTTTGATTTTACCAATGAAGAGACCCTGGTTGAACAGCTGGGCGAGCCCAGAGTAACCTCTCCCATTCTCCGGGAGCCCAACATTGACCCGGAAAAGGACTTTACCGACGACACGGCCCGGGTCCTGGTCAATGTCAATCCCGATATGATTCAGGCCCGTATCCAACAGGGAAAAACGCCGCTCTCCTTTGAGATGGCCGGGCCGCGAAAAAAGATATTTTTCGATGCCAGCAAGGTGCGGTGCGCCCTGGTCACCTGCGGCGGTCTCTGCCCCGGTTTGAACGACATCATTCGGGCCATCGTCCTGGAGCTCTACTACCGGTACGGTGTAAAAAGCATTCACGGCATCCGCTACGGCCTGGAAGGCTTTATTCCGGACTGCGGCCACGAGGTGGTGGATCTCACCCCGGAACTGGTGGCCAACATTCACAACACCGGGGGGTCGATGCTGGGCTCCTCCCGCGGTCCCCAGGACATCTCACAGATCGTCGATTCCCTTGAGCGAATGCACGTGGGCATTCTTTTCATGATCGGCGGCGACGGCACCCTGATGGCGGCAACCAAAATCGCTGAAGAGATCGGCCGGCGCAGCCTGAAGATCAGTGTGGTGGGCATTCCCAAGACCATTGACAACGACATTCACCTGATCTCCCGTTCCTTCGGTTTTGACACGGCCGTGGACATCGCCACCGAAGCCATCAAGGGGGCTCACAACGAGGCCGAGGGATACCCCAACGGCATCGGCCTGATCAAGCTCATGGGCCGCCACTCGGGCTTCATTGCCGCCACCGCCACCCTGGCCCGCCAGGATGTCAACTTTGTGCTGATTCCGGAGATCGACTTTGACCTGGAAGGGGATCACGGCCTTCTGGCGGCCCTGGAACAGCGGCTCAAACGGCGGAAACACGCCGTCATCGTGGTGGCCGAGGGGGCCGGCCAGAAATTTTTCGGCGACTGCACCAATGCCACGGATGCGTCCGGCAACATTCGACTCAACGACATCGGGCTTTTCCTGCGGGACCGGATCACGGCCCACTTTAAATCCCGCGGCATCCCCATCTCCTTAAAATACATTGATCCCAGCTACATGATCCGCAGCCTGCCGGCCAACGCCAACGACAGTGTATTCTGCGGGTTTCTGGGCCGGGACGCGGTTCACGCGGCCATGGCCGGCAAAACCCGCATGCTGGTGAGCCACTGGAACAACCATTTTGTTCATGTGCCCATGTCCCTTTCCGTGGGCAAACGCAAGCAGGTCAGCCCGCACAGCAAGCTCTGGTGGACTGTCCTGGAGGCCACGGGGCAGGGCCGTTTTACAAACAGCGAATAGCCCTTTCAGAACGCGGGGACAAAACATGCTCTCCTTTTCCCTTGAAACCCGGCACAGAAAAGAGATGACCGACATCACCGCTGAAGTGCGCAGGGCGGTCTCATCCGCCGGCATGGAAAACGGCGCGGTGGTGGTTTTTGTGCCCCACACCACGGCCGGTATCACCATTAACGAAAACGCGGATCCGGATGTGCGGCGCGACATCCTGGCGCACATGGCGACCCTGGTGCCTGGCAACACGCCCTTTGCCCACAGCGAGGGCAATTCAGACGCCCATGTGCAGGCGACCCTTGTGGGCAGTTCAGTCACGGTCATCGTGGAAAACGGCCGGCTGGTTTTAGGCACCTGGCAGTCGGTGTTCTTCTGCGAGTTTGACGGCCCCCGCACCCGCAAGGTCCTTGTCCAGATGCTGCCGGGCTTAAAACATCCATGTTTGTAGTGTGCACGTAAGGGCATTCGGCAGAACGGTATCAACGGCCGGCCTTTGATGGGTGGTACGGCACGTGCTGCCCTCTGATGATCAGGCAGTGCCGACAACCGACCAAAAGCCTGAGATATCAGGCCTTCCCAGGATTATGAGATTTCCGTTTGAAATATGTTCGATTTCTGGTATCAGGGGGATTCGTACACTGTTACTTTCTGACCGGAAAAAATATTAAGGAGAACTGTATATCATGGGCGGCGTATTCGGATGCGTATCCAGAACCGACTGTGTCAACGACCTTTTTTACGGTACGGACTATCTTTCCCACCTGGGCACAAAACGGGGCGGCATGGCGGTCCGCAACGCAAAAGAGATTTCACGGAAAATCCACAGCCTGGAAAATTCCTATTTCCGCACCAAGTTTGAACCCGACCTGCCCGGCCTGCACGGCAACACCGGCATCGGCGTGATCAGCGACACCGAGGACCAGCCCATTCTCATGAGTTCCCACATGGGAACCTTTGGTCTGGTAACGGTGACCAAGATCAACAACGTAGAGGATCTGACAAAAAAAGCCTTTTCCAAACGGCAGCACTTTTCCGAGATCAGCCACATCGGCATCAACCCCACCGAACTGGTGGCCATGCTGATCTGTGAAAAGGACTCATTTGCGGAAGGCATCGTCCACGCACAGGCCGCTATCCAGGGCTCCTGCACCATGCTGATTCTCTGCCGGGACGGCATCTACGCGGCCAGGGACCGGCTGGGCCGCACGCCCATCGTGATCGGCAGAAAAGACGGGGCACTGGCGGTTTCATCGGAAACCTGCGCCTTTCCCAACCTGGAATACGAAACAGACCGGGACATCGGTCCCGGCGAAATCATCCGCCTGACCCCGGACGGCTGCGAATCGGTCAAAGCGCCGGAAGATAAAATGCAGATCTGCTCCTTTCTGTGGGTCTATTACGGCTATCCGGCCTCCAGCTACGAAGGCATCAACGTGGAAACCGTGCGGTACCGGTGCGGCAACGCCCTGGCCGACAGCGATGAGGTGGAAGTGGATTTCGTGGCCGGCATTCCCGACTCGGGCATCGGCCATGCCGTGGGATACGCCAACCAGAAAGGCATCCGCTACAAAAGGCCCTTTGTCAAGTACACCCCCACCTGGCCCCGCAGCTTCATGCCCCAGAACCAGCAGATGCGGGACCTGGTGGCCCGAATGAAACTGATTCCCGTGACCGACCTGATCAAGGACCAGCGTATTCTTTTCTGCGAAGACTCCATCGTGCGGGGCACCCAGTTGCAGGACACCATCAAGCTGCTGTTTGACCGGGGCGCTAAAGAAGTTCACATGCGGGCCGCCTGCCCCACCCTGATCTTTCCCTGCCCTTTTTTAAACTTTTCCCAGTCCCGCTCCACCCTGGACCTTGCCGGGCGCCGGGCCATCATGGAAATTGAGGGGGTTGAGGACAAAAACCTGGACCGGTATGCCACGGCCGGAACACAGGAGCAGATACAGATGGTGGAAAAAATCCGTAAGCGTCTTAACCTCACCAGTCTCAAGTTCCAGACCATGGACAACCTGGTCAGGGCCATCGGCCTGCCCAAGGAGAAACTCTGCACCCACTGCTGGGACGAATCCAGCTGTTTCTGAGCCGGCGGAATGCGTCTGCCCCACCTGTGGCCGGGAGGTATCAGGCCGGCACAAAAGAACGCAAAAGACTGGATTTCCGGGCTCATATGTTTTATTGTAGGTCGGTTGATACGCACGGCGCGTACATTTCCGGTTTAACCTTTCATGAGGCGACACAATGGCTGTAATCACAATTTCCCGGCAGTTCGGCGCGGGCGGACGGACCCTTGGTGTCATGGTGGCCAAAAAACTGGGCTACCAGTTCCTTGATGACGCTGTTATTCAGGAACTGGCAAAACGGGCACGGGTGTCCCCCAGCACCATAAAAAGCATTGAACGATCAGCGGGCACTCTTTTTTCCAAGCTCATATCCAGCACCCTGAGCAAAGGCTACATGGAGCGGCTCACCGGTGAAAAAATCGGCTACATGGACGAAGATATCTACGTGGAAAAGTTGTGGGAAGTGATCACCGAGTTTGCCAAAAAAGACAATCTGGTGATTCTGGGCAGGGGCGGGCAGTATATTCTTCAGGAGATGGAAAACGCCTACCACATCGAGTTGATCGCGGACAAGAAGGACCGGATCGACTTTATGAAGCGCCACTACAAGTTCACGGATTCCCAGGCCCTTCAGGCGGTGCGGGATGGAGAGAAACGCCGGAAAAACCTCTATGCCAAACTGGGAAAAAAGGATTTTGACAGGCCCTGCATCTACCACCTGGTGATCAACATGAGCAAGATTCCCTTGGACAAGGGCTTAAAGCTTATCTGCGACCTGGTGAAATAAACTACAGTGACCGCTCGATTTCAAACAGAAACCGGCTGCGGCGGTTGAACTGGCCTTTTCGAAAACCCGCGGCCGTCAGGAACAGGCACCGGGCCGCCCGGGTGGCGGCCACATACATCAGCCGCCGCTCCTCCTGAAGGTCGTCTTCCTCCTCCAGGGACTTCCAGTGGGGAAACAGGTTCTCCTCGCAGCCCACCACGAACACGGTGTGAAACTCCAGGCCCTTGGCCGCGTGAATGGTGGCCAGATTGACCCCGAAGCCGCCCTCCTCGTCGTCCTTGTCCTCCCGGATCAGGGCCGCCTCCTCCAGGTAGGCGGTCAGGCTCTCCATGCGGGAGGCCGCAAAGATCAGCTGGTCGATGTTTTCCACCTTTTCGGTAAAATCCATGGAACCGGCGTCCGCGTACTGCTTCAGGTAGTTCAGGTAGCCGATGCGCTCTATCACCTCGCGAATGGCCGCCTCCGGCCGCATTTCCCGAATATCGTCCAGCAGGGCCATCAGGCCGGAAAGGGCCTGGTACACCTTGTCGGACAGGCGCCGTTCGGCCAGGGCCAGGCGGACCGCCGCCTGAAGGCTCATGGCGCCGGTGCGCATGTCGTTGATGTACGCCAGGGTCTTGGCGCCGATGCCCCGCCGGGGAATGTTGATGATCCGCTCAAAGGCGGTGTCGTCTTTTTCAAACACCGCGGCCATGAGGTAGCTGTTGATGTCCATCACCTCCTTGCGGTCGTAAAACCCCCGGTCGCCCAGCAGGTGATAGGGAATACCGGCCCGGCGGAAGGCGTGCTCAAAATAGAGGGAGGTAAACTTGGTTCGGTAAAGCACGGCCATGGCGTCGTAGGGAACGCCGTCCGCGTTGAGTTCTTCGGCCTTTCGGGCCACCCACCGGGCCTCCTCCACCTCGTCGTCAAACTCATAAATCTCAACAATGCCGCCGGACTCCTCGGAGAAGCAGGTCTTGTCCATCTTGTCGTGGTTGTAGCCGATGATATCGTTGGCCACCCGGACGATGGTGTCGGCGGACCGGTAGTTCTGCTCCAGCTTGAATATCCGGGCATCGGCGTACCGCTGCTTAAATGAAAGAAAATGGCGCATGTTGCTGCCGCGAAACGAATAGATGGCCTGCCAGTCATCACCCACACAGAAGAGGTTGTCACCCCGGCAGAGCAGGCCGGTGAGGTCTTCCTGAAGGTTGTTGGTGTCCTGGTACTCATCCACCAGGATAAATTCAAACCGCTCCTGGTAACGGCGGCGGACATCGTCATGATCGCGCAGAATATTGCGCACGCACAGCAGAATATTATCGAAATCCACCGCGTTTTTCTCTTTTAGCATCCGTTCGTACAGTTCATAGGCGTCGGCCAGGCGCACATAGGAGATAAAGGGATGGGCGTCCAGGTAGGCCCCGGGATTGCCCGAGTTCTTGGCCTTTGAGATATGGTTGAGAATGGCGGGAACAAACTTCTTGTCATGGTTCATGCGGATCAGCACGTCGGTGATGGTTTTGCGCTGATGATAGGTATCGTAGATCTGAAGGGGCGTGGTATAACCCAGCAGGCCGCAGTGAACACAGAGAATTTTATAGCAGGCGCTGTGATAGGTCCGCACCCAGGGAAACCCGGATTCGGGAATGCCGGTCAATTCCACCAGGCGGCGCTTCATCTCGTCGGCGGCCTTGTTGGTAAAGGTGATGGCCAGAATCCGCTCCGGAGGATAGCCCAGCGAAATAAGATGGGCGATCTTGGCGGTAAGGGTCCGGGTTTTGCCCGACCCGGCGCCGGCGGTCACCAGGGCCGGGGAGCCCATGTGGAGAACGGCTGCTTGCTGTTGGGGGGATAACTTCATTTTTACCTGTCGGACGGCTTCGTAAAAAGCCCAATCTCTGCGTTGCGCTGCACCCCTCGTCACTGCGACGTACAAAAAGTACGCCTCGTTCCTCGGGATTTGCGACGCCTTGATCTTGAACTTTTTACAAAGCCTCCATTTCGGGGTTTGCGAAATCAACCTCGTTTGTCATCTGTGCCCCTACCTATACGGTTCGCCGGTCCCTGTCAACCGGAACATGGCGTGCCTGCGTACGGGAAACGGCCGAACAGCGGACCTGTCTGAATCTTTTGACAAACCCGGCCCGGATGGGTATGCTGTTTGCGTTTTTTGCCCCTTGCACGGGGACACACCCACAAGGACGGACTGCCATGCCGAAAAAGAAAGAAACGTTTTACATCATCACCTACCGGGATCCGGAAGAGGAGAAGGTACGCACCCTGAGAGCCAGAACCGTGGGCGACTCCTCTCTGGGCATCAGTTTTGTGGCCATCTCCGATTTTGTGTTCGACACCCAGACGCTGGTGGTCAACCCCGAGGAGGAGACCCGCAGAAAACGGCTGGAGGGGGTCAAGACCCTTCATCTTTCCATGTACCTGATTCTCTCAGTCCAGGAGGTGGGCAAGGGCCACAAGGGGCTGAAGTTTGAAAAAGACAAGTCCAACCTGGTGGTGCTGCCCGGGAACACCAGACCTTCGAAATAGACGAATGACTTCGTAAAAAGCCATCGAAGCACCCTGTTTGTAGTGACGCCGTCAGGCGTTCAACGCCCGAACATTCATGATGCTCTTACGGGCACACTACAAAAAAGACATCCTGCCTTTGCAGCCCTACCCCAGCAGGCTGGCCCGGCCGTTTTTCTCAAACTCCGCCTTTATATCGGCATAGGCCTCGGGGGTTAACCGATGGTAGGTGGTGTCCCCGTTTTCACGCATCTGGACCGTGGCCATCACTTTTTCATCCGACACCGCGCAGGGCGCGCCATAGGCCACGGCCAGGGCCACACCGGGAATTTTGGCGGCATACTCGGCCGCGCTTTCAGCGGAAAAGTTCTCCCCGTCCTTGCGGGTCCAGTCATCGGTGCGGCCGTTAAAATAGAGATAGCGCCGGTTGTTGACCACGCGAATGTGACCCAGGTCCCCGGAGTGAAAATAGCCGTCGTCGCGGAACTTCTTGCAGGTGGCCGCGTTGTCGTCATAGTAACCGTCAAACCGCAGGTGGCGCCGTTGCCGTAGGCGATGCGGAACCGGTTTTTTGAATGGTGCGCCAGGGCCGCTTCCACGTCTTCGACAGAGCCGTATTTTTTCTCCAGGGCCGTCAGAATGTAGTGAAGGGGCTGGCCCACGTAATTCATGAAGGTGACCCCATGCTCCAGAATGTCGGATTCAAAGGCGCTGGCGGAAAATTTACGCTTGAGCACAAAGGAGGCCCCGGCAATCATGATGGACAAAACCCCCACATACCAGGCATTGGAGTGAAACAGGGGCATGCAGATATAGCCCCGGTCCTCTTTTTTCAGGCGCACCGTGCCCTGGACCACGGCCCCTGCCCCGATCATCTTTAAATGGGTGCAGGGCACGCCCTTGGGCAGGCCCGTGGTGCCGGATGTATAGATCACCAGCACCGGGCGGGTATTGTCCACAGAGCGAATCATGGACCGAAAATTAACAAACCCCGAACATCCCCGAACCAGTGTTTTTAAAGAAATGGGCAATTGGAGCTCGCTTTCTTAATCATCAAACTATGCCTTGATTTCATCTGTCGGCAATATCTGTCTGCCATGCCGAACCGTAAGTATGGAAATTTGTTTTGCGCCGATGTGATAGATGATGCGATAGTTGCCGTAAATCAACTCCCTGAACTGACGATCATTTATTTCAGGAACCATCCGCCCGGTTTCCGGGTTCGCCCGGAGCTGGTCCACTTTTGAAAACAGTGCATTAATCCAATTGGTCGCCGCCGCGGGCTTATCCTGTGAAATGTAGTCCGCGATTTCTGATGCCCTTTCAACAGCAAGGGGAGACCATACGATTTTCATTTAGGAACTCGCTTCAACAAACCGGCTTTTGCCTCCTGGTGGGAAAGGCCTTCTCCTTTTGCCAGTTGACTGAGAGCGGATTGGACATCTGAAAGAAGGTCAATTTTTTCCTGCATGGCTTCAAACTCATTTGCCCCCAAAAGCACGGCCACACCTTTGCCGTGCTGCGTGATGACCACCGGACGCCTGGTGTCATGGACCTGTTTGATGTAAGACGCCATGGCATTTCGGACTTCCGACATTGACCGGATGTCCTGATCGATTTTAAGCTTTTGCATTCTGCACCTCTTGCTCTATTTTTTTGTACACAATAACATACAAAATAAGGTACAAGCAACGGTTTTTTAAAAAGGTGGGGTGCCACGAATGGTTATTGACGGCCGGCCCGCGCCGAAAAAAGCGTTGGCGCTCGGCTGTACTGGAACGGGCACACCAACCGTTTATGCCCGCCGGGGAACGTACGGGTTTGCGGCGCGAGCTTCGAGCGTCCGACTCCCGCTGGTTGTTGAACGAAGCCGCTTCGCGGCGGAATAATTTAAATCGGGTATACTTCTTGTCGTGCTCAATGATGGGCACCCCCAATGAAAGGAGTATACCATTGTTAGCGGCGGTTTAAAAATGTATCAAAACCGCCGGGATAAAAATGTACAGGGAGAGGATGCGATTCACCGGGTGTTTTCCGGTGAATCGCATTTTTGTCAGTCTTTCACCACATCCTT
>JAXHVI010000197.1:0-6973 GCA_034189195.1 Thermodesulfobacteriota bacterium
GCCGCCGGTTGTCGACCGGCCGGTGTCTCTTAAAGGGGGTATGCCATGTACACACATAAACGAATGCTGGTGCTGCTGGACGGATCGGAACGGTCCCGCAACACGCTGCGTTATCTTGCCGCGGTCAAGCCGTTTCGGCAGGTCAACCTGGTTTTGTTCAATGTCTTTTCCGAACTGCCGGAGTTTTACTGGGACCTGGCCATTGAAACCGACAACCTGTACGCGGTCAGCGAGGTGGAGAACTGGCGCAGCAGAAGGAAAGACGAGATCAGGGCCTTTATGGAGGATGGCAGGGATCTGCTGGTGCGGTCGGGATTTGCCCCGGACATGATCAGCATCAAGATTCACCGGCAGCAGGCCGGCGTCACCCGGGATATTCTGGAGGAGATAAAAAACGGGTACGACGCGGTGATCATGCGGCGCCGGGGCATGAATTCCCTTCGGAATGTCGTGCTGGGCAGCGTGTCGAGCAAGCTGCTGTCCAGACTCTCGGACATTCCGGTGATTCTGGCGGGCAACCGGGAGCAGAACGACAGGGTGTTGGTGGGCGTTGACGGCTCTTCGGCTTCGGTCCGGGCCGTTGAGTTCATGGCGGAGGTGATGGGCGGGCATGGCTACAGCGTCAACCTGTTTCACGTGATCCGGGGTGATAATGTACTCGATCCCCTTCGGTTTGACTATATGCCCCCGGAGCTGGTGGATGTACTCAGGAAAGGGATAGAGATCCATTTTGCGGAGCTTCGGGAGAAGCTGACAGCATCGGGTTTTGATGCGGAGCGCATTCTGGAACATATCGTCACGGGCGTATCCAGCCGGGCCGAGGCCATTGTGGCCGAAGCCGAGGCCCAGGATTGCAGCACCATTGTCGTGGGCCGGCGGGGTATCTCCCTGGTTCGGGAGTTTTTCATGGGCCGGGTCAGCAACAAGGTGGTCCAGGTCGGCAGGGATTTTACGGTCTGGATCGTCTGAGATTGGCCTTGGCGGCACCGGAACCGGAGTCGCGTGTTTTTACACTAAACTTGAGGAACTGGAATGAATACACAGACACAGCAAAAAATCCTGGTTCTGTTTGACGGCTCTCAGCGTTCCCGGCAGACCGTTGAGCAGCTGGCGTGGATGGAACCGTTTAAAACAAGAGAGATTGTTCTGTTCCAGGTGTTTGCCGATTTTCCGGAAAATTACTGGGACCTGACATGGGAGAAAAACAATGCCAGGGCCGTGGCGCAGTTTGCCGAATGGCGCAAGCGCATGGCCGACGAAAACCATATGTACCTGGAGACCGCAAGAAAAGTATTGCTCAACGCCGGATTTGACGCCAGGCGGGTTTCCGTCAAGTTACAGAAACAGGAGAGGGATGTGGCCACGGACATTCTGGCCGAGGCACGCAACGGATACCACGCGGTGATCATGCGGCGCCGGGGCATGAACACGATCCAGAACGTTGTGCTGGGCAGCGTATCGAGCAAGCTGCTGGCCAGCCTGTCGGACCAGCCGGTGCTGCTGATGGGAAAACGGTCCTTGAACAAGAAAATGGTGATCGGTATTGACGGCTCTCCTTCGTCCATGCAGGCGGTAAAATTCGTGGCCGGCCTTTACGGGGGCCATGGCTACATGGTGGAACTGCTGCATGTCATTCGGTCCCACAACCTGGACTTCATGCCCACTGAGATGATTGAGGCGCACAGGCAGCGGATGGAACGGACCTTTTCAGAGATGCGGGAGATACTGGTGGCAGCCGGTTTTGAAGCCGAAAATGTTGAAGGCAAGATTATCACCGGTGCGGAGAGCCGGTCCGAAGCCATTGTGGTGGAGGCAGAGTCGGACGATACCGGCGCCATTGTCGTGGGCAGAAGGGGGCTTTCCAGAGTTCAGGCCTTTTTTATGGGCCGGGTGAGCAACAAGGTGGTTCACCGGGGCAAGGAGTTTTCCGTGTGGGTCATCTGAGGACAAAAGGGAAGAGGAAAACGACAAGGGCTTTGCCGGGTCGACCACCCAGACGACCGGGATTTGATATGAAGATTGCGGGTGGCGGAAAAACAGGAAGATTAATATGAGCATACATCATCTGGATCGGCTTTTTAAACCACAAACGGTTGCGGTTGTAGGTGCCAGCGAGAAAGCGGGCAGTATCGGCAATGCCATCATGCGAAACCTGACAGACGGCGGTTTTAACGGGGAGATTTACCCGGTTCATAACGCCTATCGTAAGGTGTGGGGCCGAAAGGTGGCCCGGTCTGTGGATTTTCTGCCGAAGGGTGTTGACCTGGCTGTGGTCGCGACGCCCATTGAAACCGTGCCCGGCATTATTGACGAATGTGCCCGGCTGAAGATCGGCGGCGCCGTGATCATTTCCGCCGGTGGCAAGGAGAGCGGGGAAGACGGTGTCCGCCTTGAAAACGAGATTCGACGGGCCGCCCAGGACAGCGATTTACGGATTATCGGCCCCAACTGTCTTGGCATCATATCATGCAAGTCAAAGCTTAACGCCAGTTTTGCCGGCAAAATGCCCCTGGCCGGCAAAATGGCCTTTGTGTCCCAGAGTGGCGCCATCTGCACCGCGATCCTTGACTTTTCGCTCAAGGAGAACATCGGATTTTCCTATTTTGTCAGCCTGGGGTCCATGCTGGACGTGGACTTCGGGGATATGATCGATTACCTGGGTACCGACCCGGAGGTGAGCAGCATTGTGATGTACATGGAAAACCTGACCCGCATTCGGAACTTTATGAGTGCTGCCCGGGGAGTTTCCAGGGTCAAACCCATTATTGTGCTTAAAGCCGGCCGGACGAAAGCCGGTTCCATGGCCGCCGCCTCCCATACCGGCGCCATGGCCAGCGAGGATGCGGTCTACGACGTGGCACTGGAACGAGCGGGTATTGTTCGGGTGAGAACATTCCAGGAGTTGTTCGACTGCGCTGCGTTTATTTCAAAAGCACCAAAGCCCGGTGGCTCGGGGCTTGTTGTTGTGACAAATGCCGGAGGCCCGGGCGTGATGGCTGTCGATGCGCTGAGTGACTACGGCTTGGAACCGTTACTCCTGGACGGGCCGATCATTGATCGGCTCAACACCATTCTGCCGCCCCACTGGAGCCATGGCAATCCGGTGGATATTTTGGGAGACGCCGACCCCGCGCGGTATCAAAAGACGCTAAATATATTAATGGCAATGCCCGGTGTGCATGGGCTGCTGGTGATGCTGGCGCCCCAGGCCCTGACCCGGGCCACGGATGTTGCCCGGGCCGTTGTCGATGCCGTTAAATCAAAACGGGTCCCCGTATTTACCTGCTGGATGGGCGGTGACGAGGTGGAGGCAGGCCGCAATATTTTTCACCAGGCCGGTATTCCTCACCTGGGTACCCCGGAGCGGTCTGTCCGGGCTTTCATGGATCTTTATCGCTACGGGCGTAACATCGAACTGCTTTCCCAGATTCCGCCATCATTGCCCAGCCGCCTCTCTTTTGACAGGGACGCCGCCAGGGCCATTATACAGGAAGGGCTTGCCCTGAAAACGGGACTGTTGACTGAGGTGAAATCCAAACGGCTGCTGGCCGCCTACGGTATACCGGTCAACGCGGCCGAACAGGTCAACGATAAGGAGGCGGCCCTGGCGTGCGCCAGGGCCATGGGGTATCCCGTGGCCCTCAAGGTCAGTTCCACCGAGATCATGCATAAAAGTGACGTGGGAGGCGTGGAACTGAATGTGTCCGATGATGCCTCACTGGCCAAGGCCTTTGATCGTATTCTTGAAAACTGTCAAAGGCAGGCGCCCGGCGCGCACGTTGAAGGCGTCTCGGTTCAGAAGATGGTGCCGATGCAGGGCTACGAGTTGATCGTGGGCATAAAAAAGGATCCGGATTTCGGGCCGGTGATAATGTTCGGCGCCGGCGGCCTGCTCACCGAGGTGTTCGCGGACCGGGCGCTGGCATTGCCGCCGCTCAACCGTCTGCTGGCCAGACGGCTCATGGAGAAAACAAAGATTTACAGGGTACTCAAGGGCTATCGAAACCGCGATGAAGTGGATATGGGGCAACTGGAGGAACTGCTGATCCGGCTGTCCCAGCTGGCCACCGATTTTGCCGACATTGAGGCCGTGGACATCAATCCGTTGATCGTCTGCGGCAGCCGGGCGGTGGCGGTGGACGCGCGGGTGATGATTAAAGCCGGGTCAGTGGCGGCGCCACTGCACCTGGTGATCAGCCCTTATCCCAACCAGGATGAAATGCCGGTGACGCTTGAAAAGGTGGGCCGGTTTCTCATTCGTCCGGTGCGACCGGAAGACGCGCCGCTGGTGAAGGATTTTTTTGCCACTCTCTCGCCCCAGACCATTTATTTCCGTTTTTTTTCCCCTCTGAAAACATTGCCCATCCACATGCTGGCCCGGTTCACCCAGATCGATTACGATCGGGAGATCGCTCTGGTGGCGGTGCGGCAGGAGGAAACGGGCGACCGGCTGCTGGGCATGGCCAGAGTGATTCCGGATCGCGGCAGGAAAAAAGCGGAGTTCGCCGTTCTGGTGGGTGATGACTGGCACGGCAAAGGCGTAGGCGCAGCCCTGCTGCAACGGTGTCTGGCGTTCGCCCGGCGTCATGGATTTGAGGTGGTCACCGGTGCCGTACTCCCGGACAATACCAAAATGCTGTCTTTGGGAAAGAAGCTCGGGTTTTCCATCCGCCTTCTTTCCGGTTCCGATATTTATGAACTGAGCCTGTTGCTGACCCCGCCGGCCGGGGCCCACTCCATGAATGCCATGCACGGGGAACAGGCCATGCACAACCAAGTATAAAGGAGACCATCATGACCCAAGCACGTCCCGTTGCTTATGTCCCGGGCCTGTACGGTAAACAGCGCCAGAGTTCAGCCAGGCTGGCGGATCGTTACATGCAGGAGTGGGAGCGGCGCAAATCAGAGGAGCAGAAGAAGAAAAAACAATCGGCCCCCGGGCTGGATTATCCCCACGTCTGTTTTTCCCGTAAAATCGGTGTGGGGGCACTTGAAATCGCAGACATCCTGGCCACGAATACGGGGATGCCGGTGGTGGACAGGGAGCTTATCGAATACATTGTGGAGTCAGCCGGCCTTCACATGTCCACAGTTGATTTTTTTGATGAACGTCATCCCGGGCATGTCAACCATTTTGCCGCGCTGATGTTTGGTGAGAAGTCCTTTACCATGGGGGACTATTTGCGACGGCTGGCCAATGCTGTTCTGCGGGTGGCCCAAATCGAATCTACGATTTTTGTGGGCCGCGGCACCCATTTGATGCTGCCAAGGGACAGGGTTCTGGCGGTTCGGCTGATCAGTTCTCCGGAGCACAGGATTCAGCGACTGGCGGGCTTGCTGAAGATCGGTAAAGACGAGGCAGCCCGCATACTGGAGAATGAGGATAAGTTGCAACGCCGGTTTTTCAAAACAAACTTTTCAAAAAAGGATGCCCCGCCCTATGAATTTGATCTGGTAATCAACCGGGATCACCTGCCGGACGCCAGCCACGCGGCGGCGTTGGTGGAGAAGGCCTTTGCCCTGAAATTTGGCCGCTGATGCAAAAAGGCAGGGCCGTTCTGTATGCCGGGTCCGTTTTTCATGCGGCCCCGGCATTTTATATGACCCGCTGTCTTGTTGGATCATCCATCTGCGCCAGAATATCCGGATAGAGAGCCTGGACGCAGTCCGGGCAGAGGGTGTGGGTAAAGTCCGCTTCGGTGTTGTCGTGAATAAAGTGAGCCGGATGTTTCGGGTTTCGCCGTTTTCTTTCCTAAAAAGGCGGTAGCGGTACCGGTGTTTCTGAAGATGGTTTCATACCAGAGCCTGTTTTCAGCGGCCTTGACCCGCGCGTCCTCCAGTCCTTCGGCCGGCAGAACGCCGACAATCGCCATCAGGAAAAAGACACCGATCCGCAGGATGTCGTTGACCAGGCTCTCCTTGAAGCCGAATATGGGGTCGCTGGCCAGCAGAATGACCGACAGGGCCAGAACAACAATCAGTCCCCGCCGCTTCCACCGGATCACCGCCAGCACAATGGGCAGGTAATAAAAGTGGGTGAAGAAGGTGGCGGTGCCCGGAGCACATGATGATAATAGCGGGTCAGCCCGCCGGCCGCGGCCAGCAGCATGGCCATCACGGCAAATTTCAGCCCGCCGGGTATTTCCACAAGGGAACCAATCATGGCGCCTCCTTCCCGTATGCTGTATCCATGACCGCCGGGCAGCGCGATGCAGGCTCAGCTCAGCCGGTGCTTTCACAAAACCGGATGCCTGTCTGAAAGCACCCGTTCTCTGTATTGACCTGGCGCACCCAGACCACGATGGCCTCATGCCACTTCTGGGAGGGCTCGAAACAGCGGGTTGCCATGTTTCGTGCTTTTACACGCAGTGATGTGCCCGGCGGCAGGCAGCAGAAGGATGAAAAGCACAACCCGTTTTGACTGAGGTTGATCATCCTGCCCCGGTGGAATACGCCCGATCCGTTCACGGAAAAGATCAGAGGGGTGTCATCACGGGCCCGGACACAGGTGCGGCGGGTAAGGGACGGTACCTCGTCCGCGCAGAAGCCGGGCCGGGGCAGCCGGTTGCCGACCGAACCGGCTTCCGTATCCAGTTCCGGCCCGACCCCTCTTTCAGATTTTGATATATCGACAGTCATAAGCATGGCACTCCCTTTCTGTTTTTTTGACGGCCCTGGCGGCGGTATTCCACCGCAGGCCTTTTCACTGCTGGTGCAGCACTCTGTCCATTTCAAAAAACAGGTCCTGCTCCCGGACCACGCCGGCCAGCTCTCCATTGTGCATGACCACGACACGCCGGGCGTTCATGGTTACCATCATATAGGCGGCCTCCATGAGAGATGCCCCGGCATCGATGGTAAAGGGCTCCGGCGACATGATCTCCTTTATCTTCAGGGATGACCTGCGCCGGACTTCAGCGGCGAACATGCCGTCCCAGAACATGGGGGAATACTGGACGCTGTCGGCCATGGA
>JAXHVI010000198.1:0-2713 GCA_034189195.1 Thermodesulfobacteriota bacterium
CAGAAGGCTGCGCTCCGCCCCATAAAGATTGGATGAGTGACTGATGAGAAGAATTTTCATGGTTATTTGTTTTCAGGCTACTTTAACGTCGGCAAACCGTATTTCACCAGCATCGTCAGTTTATGCGGCCAGAAGGTGTGCGTCGAATAAAAAGTTTTTAAGGAGGCCCGCCGTGTTGCCTGTATCTCGCGCCTCAGGCGCATCAGCATGTGGCGGCGACGCCAGAGCGCCCCAAAGCAGGGCCGGTAAATTTCCTTCCAGATGCGGGCCTCTTTTTTGAAGGCAGAAAGCAGCAGTCCCTCTACCGCCAGCAGCAGCAGGTGAAGCGGAACCAGCACCTGAGCAAGGGGGGCGGGATAGCACAGCAGCATGACATACGTTTTGTTTCGCTCACTCCGGGTGCGCCTGCGATAGGTGGTCTGCAAGGTTCGACCGACCACTTTGCCGCCGCCAAAACTCTCGCCGACCCAATGATTGAACCCGGACGCCGCAAGGGCGATGACCGGATATCCCTTGACCCGGGCGTAACAGCAAAGATACATGTCTTCGGCAAGGCTTTCAAACCATTCCGGAAAGCCGCCCAGCTCGTCCCAGAGCCGCCGGGGCAGCCAAAGGCAGGCACCGATAATCATACCCACCTCACGCCGGGATTGATTTAAGTTTGGAATGGGGTTGCAAAACAGGTCGAGCAGGCTGCCCCTGTCGATCAGTTCACCGGTCGCCATGCTGTACTGGGGGAGGCCGAGAATGCCATACACGTTTTGCCTGACCGCAACATTGTAAAGCGTGGCAAGGGCGTCCCGGTGCAACTCGGCATCATTGTTCAGCAGCAGGAGAAACCGGCCCCTTGCAACAACCGCCATGCGGTTGTTGCTGACACAGAAGCCCACGTTGGTAGGGCTTTGCAGCAGTCGCACCGCCGGATATTTTTGAGTGATGATATCGGCCGACCCGTCAGTGGATGCATCATCATGCACGATCACCTCAAACGGGTAAGGAAATGCCTGTTGAAAAACAGAGTCCAGGCATGCCGCAAGCACGTTGGCGCCGTTATAGTTGGCGATGCAGATCGAGCAGACGATGTCCTGATGGAAGACTTCATCCATTGGGCCACTCATCCCGTTTCCCCGCCCAGCCGGGTTACTGATGAAGCATCCATTGCCACGTTAACCGGACTCCTTCTTCCAGCGATGTTTGGGGTTTCCATCCTGTTTTTTCCATGATTTTCGAACAACCCAGTACAATCTTGCGCACGTCCACCTGCCGGGCCGTTGAATACTGGACCTTCAGGGGTCGACCGCAAACCTTTTCCACGATTTTAACAACACTGTTGAGGCTGTGGCCTTCTCCGGAGCCGATATTGTAGGTATCGGTATGAGGGCCGGCGTTGATGACACCTTCAATGCCTTTTATCATGTCCTCAATATAAAGAAAGTCGCGGACCGTCGATCCGTCCCCCCAGATTTTCACCTCCGTGTCCATCCGTGCATGTTCCAGAACCGTGCGGATAAAGCCGAACCCCTGGCGCAGGGACTGACCCGGCCCGTAAACATTGGCAGGCCGGAGAATGGTCACATGTTTTCCGGAATCATGCGCAAAGGCATTCAGAAATGCCTCAATGGCGATCTTTCCGGCACCGTGGTAAGAAAGTGGACACAGCGGCTGGCTTTCGTTTACGGGAACCGTTGCCGGGTTTCCATAAAGCGCGCCCCCGGATGAAACAAAAATCACCCACCGGTTTCCGCAGTGGCGAAACGTGTCCAACAGCTTCAGGGTGGGCAGGATGTTGGTGTCGGCTTCCGCCAGAGGCCGGCCGGCTGAGGAACCGGGGGTGGTGGCCGAGGCCAGATGAATAACGACATCACATTGGGGAAGAACGCTTTCCAAAAGCAAACGGTCCGCCATGCTGCCCTGATGGAACACTGCGCCGCCCTCAAAATTTTTCACCGGGTTTCGGCCCACGACATGAACCGGCCGTCCCGTGCGGCACAGATGCCCGGCCAATGCTCTGCCTATAAACCCTCCGCCGCCCAGCAGCAGAACCCCTGGATGCTTCATGATACTTTCCCTGTCAAGTCCGCATAGGCGGCTTCGTAGCGCATGGCGCAGTCCTCCCATGTACCGATTCGTTCTTTTACCCAGGTTTTTGCCGCCTCTCCCATGCGCCGGTTGTTTTCCGGCACGCGCATGAAGTCAATGGCCTGTCTCAAATCTTCCGGCGAGGTCACAATCCAGCCGGTTTTTTTGTGTACCACCACGTCCCGATGGGCGGCCATGTCCGAGGCAATCACCGGCAGGCCGGCGGCCATGGCCTCCAGAATCACCTGGGGCCGTCCCTCGTCGTGCCGGCTCAGGGTAACCAGGCCGGCCGCTGAAGGAAACCACTTTTTCTCCAGATCCGCCGGATAGGTGGCACCCCCGTATGTGACCCATTCAGGGACCGGCAGGTTTTCCTGGTTTGGCCCCAGCAGGCACAAGACGTTCTTCGCATCAAACACGTCACGGCCCCATTCAAACAGCGGGCCGATCTTGTTGGCCGTCAGCCGGGACACCGTCAGCCACCGGTTGATACCCTGGCCGGAACACGGCCTTTGAATATCAAACCATCTTCGCTGAACACCAAAGGGAATGGGCCGGATTTGCGCGATATCGCCGAATTTTTCTTCAAGCGGCGCCTGCATCCAGTGAGCATTGGGCGCGATGATGGTTTTGC
>JAXHVI010000199.1:0-10719 GCA_034189195.1 Thermodesulfobacteriota bacterium
GTGCAGCCGGCGGCCAGAAGCAGGTTCTGGGCAAAGGCGTTGGTGAACATGATGCCTCCCAGGCTGCTGTCTTCCCGGCATATGTTGGCCAGCACAATACACAAAGCGCCAAGCCCCTGCCCCACGCCACCCAGGTCTTCAGGCAGCAGAACATGAAAAAAATCAAGATCAAAGGCCTTTTGAACCACGGGATCGAAAAACGGTCCAAAGGGGTAGTGGTCGTTTTCCTCACGGCCCGGTGCCAGTATTTTTTTGGCAAACTCGGCGGAACTCTTGTCCAACAGACTCAACTCCTTGTTGTCCGATGCGTACACGATGTACCTCCTTTTATCCAAAACGGGCGCTGGTTGGCCGAACGCCCCGCGGCAAAGCGGTGGTTAAAGATTCGTGCTGGAAAAGCACTCAGCGCCGGGGCAGGTGCGTGCCACCAGCCGCTTGAACACGTTGATCCGGTTGATCTGGTTGGTGCCCTCGTAAATCTGAAACAGCTTGGCGTCCCTCAGTATCTTCTCGGCATGCTGGCTGTGGCGCACACCTGCGCCCCCCATCAATTCCATGGCCATGCGGCCGTTCTGAATACCCATGTCCGTGGCCATGAACTTGGCAAGCGACCCCCAGCCGTCAGTGCGGCCAATGGCGTCGTCATCCACCCAGTCAAAAGCGATTTTTCTCGATATCCAGGAAGTGAACGCCATTTTATTGATCGGCTTCATGATGGGATCGAGCAGGGAAACGGGCGTGTATTTCATCATGTAATACAGCGGCTTCACGTTCAGCAGCTTTACCATGCCGTCCATACCGTTGATATAGGCCCCCTCATTGTAAGCCAGCCGGGCGACAGCCGCGTTTTTGTACATCTCGGCCAGCATGGCCTGGCACCACTCGTGGTTGACCAGGGGCTTGCCGTCCACCTCGGTCTCCGATGCAAACCGCAGGGCCTGCTCAAAGGCCCCCCTGGCCGCGCCCGTGCCAAATGCGGCCACGCCCACCCGGGAGGCGGCCCAGATGTTGGCCAGAATCAGCTCGGTGATGTCCCGGGGAGACCGGGAAAGACCGGCGGACTGTTTTTTGTCCAGCAGCACCATGTCGTCGGGGATAAAACAGTCCTTGAACACCAGCTCGCTGGCCAGGGATGCCTTCTGGCCCATCTTTTTTTCCTTCTTGCCGAAGGAAAATCCCTTGGTGCCGGTTTTCACCGCCAGTATCACCATGCTTTCCGATCCCTTTGCCGGATCGGTGTAGGCAAACAGGATGTGCCAGGTGGAAAGATGGCCGCAGCTGATAAAAATCTTGGTGCCGTTGACCTTGTAGCCGCCATCCACCTTTTCCGCGTGGCAGGCAAGAGAGCCGGTATCCATGAACTCCACGTTCTGGGAGTCGGTGCCGGCATCCGGCTCGGTCATGGCAAACGACATGAGGCAGGGCTCGCCGGTCTTTTCACCGTTGACAACATCCCGGCAGAGCATATCGATCAGGCGCATGTTCCAGGAGGCGGCCGCCCCAATGAAACCCAGGTAGTGGACCCCGATCAGGTTGGCCATCGAGGCGCACACCGACCCGATCTCTTCCAAAAAAGGCCCGATGCACGAAACGCTGTAGCCTTTTCCGCCGAAAATCTTTGGAATAAAAAGAGAATAGAAATTCAGTTCATTGGCCTTTTTCACCACCTCCCACGGCAGGTAATCCGGATCCTCGTGCATCTTCAGGTCCAGCTCCCGCCAGTAGCGAGAGGTAAAAGAGTCGTTGAATCGGCGGGCAACGGCCATCAGCGTTCGAACTTCTCCGATGACCCCCCTGGGCTGCTTTCCGGTGGCCCGCAGGCTGCCCATGATGTCGTCAAACTTCGGCTCTCTTTCCAGCAGTGTCTTTGTCTGTGATCGGGAAATCATGATGTTCCTCCTGACACGGCCGTGCGCCGCGTCGTTGTCAAAACGATTACAGGTAGTAAATCTTTACCCGGTCCCCTTCTCGGACCATCTTGGCCGCCTCGGGCACCTCCACCAGCACCTCGGCTTCGGCCATGGGGCCAAACACGCCGGAGCGCTGTTCGGGAAAAATCCACACACCCCGGTGCTCCCGGTCTTGCCGCAGCTGTGCGCGCAGAAACTTTCGCCGGCCCGGCCGGAATATCATGCTGTTGCAGACCGTCGCGTGACCGGTTTTCAGACCCCACGTGGCCCGGCCCAGCAGCTTGTGAATAACAGGCAGGACAAACAGATAAAAATTGTTGGCCGATGAGACAGGATTGCCCGGCAGGCCGAACACCAGAGTAAAACCCCGCCGGCCGAAAAACAGCGGCTTGCCCGGCTTGACTTTCACCCGCCAGAAGATCTCTTCCACGCCGGCCCGTTGCAGGGTTTCGTGAACAATGTCGTAATCGCCCACGGACATGCCGCCGGACAGCAGCAGAATATCGGCATCCGTGCTGCGCTCCAGCAGACGCAGCAGCGCGTCACTGACATCGTCCACCTTGCCCAGCAGGGCGACATCAGCGCCGGCCTCGGCGCACAGCCCGTAGAGCAGGTAGCTGTTGACATCGTAAATCCGGCCCTCTGCCAGGGGGGTTCCAGGCACCGTCAGCTCGCTGCCCGTGGAGATGATGCCGATGGACGGTTTTCGGGAAACCGACACGGTCGGGGTGCCGCAGTTTGCCAGCAGGCCCAGCAGGGCCGGCGTGACCGTTGCCCCGGCTTCGGCCACGCGGCTTCCCGGCAGCAGATCCTGACCCTTGTAGATAATATAATTGTTCTCCTCCACGCCGCTGAGGATGTGAACCCGGTCGAGGCCGGCCGGGGCCGTGTTTTCAAGCTTGATCACCACGTCGGCACCCTGGGGGACAGCCGCGCCGGTCATGATCCGGGCCGCCTGGCCGGACCGGAGAATCTTCCGGCAGATCGCACCGGCTGGAATTTCGTCGATCACTTCCAGGGTCACCGGCGCCGTGACCGTTGCCCCGGCCACATCCGCGGATTTCACGGCATACCCGTCCATGGCGGACTTGTCAAAAGGCGGCGCCGAAATGGCGCTCTCCACGGCCCGGCGCAGTACCCGGCCCAGGCTTTTTTCCAGGCTCACGGTTTCTTCGGGCAGGCGTTCCGTCACCGCCGACAGGCAGGTCTCCAGGGCCGTTTCGTAATCCAGCAGGCGGCGGTCAAAGGCCGGCACCACGGTACGCTTCTCCGGGCGGATCGGACGGCCCTCTTCGCCAGGGACGTCCCGCAGTGGGTCTTGCTGGTGCATTATGGTTTCCATTTCCGTCAATCATTCAAATCGATTTCTCGATTTCGTCCAAAACTTTGGCGGCCTACTCCGGCTTGCTTTCCGCGTTGGTTATGGCTGCCTCTCTTGTTTCGGCAAGGGGCCGGAAATCGACAACGGACAACCGGTCGTCATCTTTGCCGTCGAAAATATAACCGTCAACCGTTTTTTCCGACAGGGTTCCCCAGTAGCACAGGGGCGCCACAATACCCTTCACACAGGCCGGGTTGAGGTTGTAAAGCTGAAAGCCGTTGTTGCCGATGAGGCTGTTCTGACGAAAATCCATCTGCCCGTTCATCATCACACCGCCCGTGGCCTTGACGCCGTCAGCAGTATTGTTTTCCACCCGGTTGCCCAGAAACTCCTTGTTGTGCTGGCTCAGGCCCCAGTAGTTGAGATAAACGCCCCCGCCCCTGGGGCTGGTGGCGGTGTTGTCGGCAATCACATTTCGCTTAAAGGAGCCGTTGGCCTCTGCAAACACCCCGCCCCCCTCGGCGGCACGGTTTTCCAAAATCCGGTTATCCTCCACCAGGGCAAACCCGGCATAAAGGCCGCCGCCCCTGGACTGGGTTTCATTGCGGATGATCAGGTTGTCCACCAGCGCGGACCGGGATATCCAGACCCCGCCGCCGTCCCCCTCGCTGGTGTTGCCTTCAATCCGGTTGTTACGAATGTCCACGGCGGCATTGGACTGGTAGCCATAGGCAAAAATGCCGCCCCCGTCAGCAGCCCGGTTATTGACAATCCGGCTGCCCTCGATAAAAACAGACCGGCTGCCGTAAATATAAAGACCACCGCCATCGGAATCGCTGACATTACCATAAATATCGCAGTTCCTGACCGACACCGACACCTCCTTGATGCGGGCGCCGCTACCCTTGTGGTTTCTTATCACACAGTCATACAGGTCCGCGCCGTGGCCGTCCATCACGATGCCGCCGCCGTTCTCAACAATGCAGTGGCGCAGGCGGCTGTCCGGCGGGCGGGTGGTTTCAGCGGCTGTCTGGGCCGGACCGGTGCTTCGGTTTTCAAAAAAGAGCTGGCCCCAGGGGTTTTCCGGGTCTCCGGTGAACAGGATCGGCTGTTTTTCCGCGCCATCGGCGGTCAGCGTGCCCCTGACGCGAATGGTAACGCCCGGATCCAGTTTCAGTGTGGTGCCCGGCGCCACTGCCAGGTCGCACCCGTCCAGCACCAGGAGGTTGCCGACAACGGTATAAGACCGAGGGCCGTTTTCGCCCAGCAGGGTGTCTGCTTCCACCAGCCCGCGAATCGCGCCGGCCGGCATCGAAGGCACGTCAACCGACACCGTTGTATCGGCATTTTCTGGAATGGGGCAGGCGTCCGGCGCCGGCGCCGGCAGATAGTCGTCCCAGTTCACAAGCCCCACCCGGCTGTCTTCCAGCCAGTCGCTTACGAGCTGCTCCACGGCCTGTTTCTCAGTCGTGCCCCAGTAATTTTTATGGGCACTTAAGTCCGGAGAAAGACTGTGGGACTTGAAGGCCAGTGCGTAGCCGGTGCGGGCGAGAATGTTGTTGCGGGAAATCACCGGGCGGCCGGACAGGGTGATGGTGGCGCATGTTTCTTTTCCGGTGCAGGTGTTTTCCACAAAGGTGTTACCCAGAATCTCGCCGGCGCCCAGATGATAAATGCCGGCGCCGTTGTCGGACTGGTTGGCCCGCACCAGGTTCCCCTTCAACCGGCCGGCCTCGGAATAGACGCCCCCGCCGTTGGGAGCGCGATTGCCGGTAATCACGTTGTTCTCCACCAGCGACTCAATGGCGTGAATGCCGCCGCCGGTCATGGCGGCCTCATTGTCGATCACCGTGTTGCCGCTTACCAGGGCCGCATAGGCGAAAATACCGCCGGCCTTGCGGTCGCTGCGGTTGTTGCGGACCCGATTGTTGATCACCTCCACCACACCGTCGTTATAGGCAAAGGCGTAAATGCCGCCGCCGCCGTCCCGGCCGCCGTGGGAATAGTTGTCGTAGACCTCGTTTTTTTCCACCCGCACTTTCTTATCGCTGTAAACGTTGATGGCGGCCCCGTTGCCTGACTCGGCCTGGCGTTCCGAGGAGTTCCGGTAAAATGTATTATTCAAAATCACGCCGCCGGCGTACTGAAACTTCAACGCCGAGTCAATGTTGTGACGGAAAATGCAGGACTCGATCCTGGCCTGACTGGAGTTGATGGTAAGACCGCGGCCATGCTCAATGATGCAGTGTTCGAACACCACTTCACGGGTCGCGCCCTTTCTGCCGATGCAGTTGAGGTTCTCAATGGCGTTCCAGTTCTCTCCTTCGGTCTGCCATGTAAACCGGATTGGGGCCTCCGGCGTACCCCTGGCCACAATCATCCCCCGGTTGGTCACCAGTATATCTTTGGCCAGCCGCACTTCAACGCCGGGATCGATGGTCAAGGAAACACCGGGCAGAATAAAGGTGTTTTTATCGATCACCACAGGACTGTCCGTGGCCCGCCACCGGGTGTCGGCGTAAATAATCGCGTCATACCCCGGCAGGTCCACGCCTTTAAAGACAAAATAGAGCTTTGCCCACACAGTGTTGGATATCTCGGCAAAATCCTCATAGTTGTTGACATGTGTCACCCGGTAGAGGGAACAGGCGGAAAGAAACAACCCCAGAAAAACAACAACGGCCATCAGCCGGGCCACCGGAACAGATATGTGTGCGCGGAAAAACATGGCCAACCTCCTTTGTTCATAACTACATGCCCAACCGGGGCATTGCGGTAACAACAACCTTCATGCAAACACACACCGGAAGGCCGGCGGCTTTCCGGCGGTAAAAAAACAAAATTGTTGTTCATGCAAGCCCGAATATTTTCATGAAATATTCGGATTAGTAGTTGCTGAAATCAAACTCTTCCACATCCCGCTGTTTTTCCTCCTCCTGCATAGCCTCGGGCACCTCCTCCATGAACATCAGGAAAATAGCGGTGCGGTCCAGCCACGCCTCGGGATCGGGAATGCGGGGGACCTTGTCCGGCGTGTAAAACACATAGGGCATCTTGGTGCCCACCCCGGCATAGGTGTTGGGGTCGCGCATGAAGTTCTTGATCCATTCAAACCGCAGCCGGGTCTTGGAGATCATCAGGTTGATGGAAAGGTCTTCCAGCTGCTTGCCCTCGGGCAGCTCGCCGGTAAAGGAGACCGGATGACACTGCATGCACTTGTCGTTTCGGAACCGGTACTTGCCCATTTCAATGGTTTCCTCGTCATAATCGGTCCGCACCAGTGCCGGCTCATAAGGAATGGGACTCACCTGCCGGCTTTTTTCCGGCATCAGCGCGTGCAGATGCTCAATAACCGTGGGAACATCGTCATAGGTGAAATTGAATTCGGGCATGCGCATCTCCAGCCACGGCCGCATGGCACTGGGCCGGCGCAGATAGTTGAAAAGCCATGTGGGCTGGGTCTTTTCGGCCTCGTTGACGATGCGGGGCGGCACCATGGACTTTTTGGCAATAAACGTGTCGATGCGGGGCTTTTCACCGTCCAGTATCTCGTGGCACCCCTTGCAGTTGAAGTGACGAATCATCCAGTCGCCGCGCTCATTGACAGCCTGCCCCCGGGAAGCCCGGACAATATAGTTTTCCGGAAGGTCCAACAGGCGGTTGTACAGGTAAAAGATAACCAGGTGTTCCCGCTCCGCGTCGGTCATCACATAATCGGGCATGTACATGGGCATGTCGTCGGTCTTGTAAATGTCCGGCTTGCGGATCTTGTTGTCCAGCCAATCCCACTTGGTAAAAGGGACATCAGAATTGCCAAAGGGCAGTTCCTCCATTCGCTTGTCCGCCACATCGGCCACGGAAACCCCCACCTTGGAGGGGTCCTCGGCCCCTTTGACAATATGGCACCCCAGGCAGCCCAGGGCCTGCACCAAAGCCTTGCCGTCCTCCTTTTTCCCGTCCGCCATGTCAAAATCAAGGCGGGCCGTCACCTCCCGGTCTTTGACCGTGGTCAGATAGACCGCGAGGTTTTTCACGTCCTCCGGTGTAATATCAAGTTTGGGCATCCAGGTGTCCGGATTCACGGACTGGGGATCCCCGATCCATTTGAAAAGCCAGTCCGCGGTCAGTTTCTGTCCGGCGTCGGACAGCATAGGCACCCGGCGGGACTGACCGGCCTTGCCCCGGTCCGGGCTGTGGCAGGCGATACACCCCTTGTCGGTAAAAACAGCCTTGCCGGTTTTGGCGCTGCCGCTGCGGGTATTAAATGCGGAAAGCCGAAGGTCGGAATCCTCCAGCGACCAGATATACTCCACAATACCGGCAAGTTCCTGGGGCTCCAGCCGAAACGTGGGCATCAGGGTGCCGGGCCGGGTGGCCTGGGGGTCTTCGATCCACTTGTACACCCATTTTTTACTGGAAATCTTTTCCGCCATGCCGGAAAAGGGCACGGAAAACTTGGGCAGGCCTTCAATCACGTTGGCGTCATGACACCCATAACAGCCCATCTCCGTAAAGGCCATTTTCCCCTGTGCCGCCTTTTCAGCGCCCTTGAGGCCATACACAGACTCATGGCATTCAAAACAGGCGCTCTCGATATACTTGAGCGGAATTCTCGGCTTTTCCCAGTTTTCCTCAAACCCGTGGGCTTTTGCCGGGTTCAGCCCGGCTCCCTGGCCATGATGGCAGAGGGAGCATCCGTAACGGGTGATCTTGTGATCCGCCAGAATCTCCGGAGAATGGGCCTTCAAGGGATGTTCGGCCGTGGCAAACAGCGGGTTTTCCATGGCCATGTGACAGGACTGGCAAAGATCCCGCACCTGGGCGTCGGGCAGAAACACGGCCCGCATCTTGATCTCCATGGACCGGTCATGACCGTCCTTGAGCTTGGCCCATTTTTTTACCGCCGCTTCGTCTTCAGCCGCCTCTGCCCCGGCCAGCTTTTCCGCCAGCATGGCCGCGTACTGATCATTATAGGCCGCCTGATGCTGCTGCCACTGCTGCAAGTCCTCTTTTTCACCCATAATGACCCATGCGGTGACAATCAAAAGAGCTGCGGACACAACGACAAACAGAACCCGTATGCCGAAACTTGCCTGAATCGTTTTTTTTGCGTTCATATCGAGAAGTAGGGTGTGGCAATAATGTATTTTACATGAAAGAAGAGCCGGAGAACGATTTTAATAATCACTCCGAACATCAGCAGAAACAGCATCACCGTGGTGGCATAACGGATCAGAAACCCCGGCTCCCTGTGCCGCCCCTGCTTCAAAAAGGCCGGCAGCCGGATAAAGCCCAAGGCCACATAAACGCCCAGCAGCGCGGCCCCCAGGGTGTTGGGAATGTTGACCAGCTGTTCCTCGGCCAGCTTCTCCGTTTCCCAGCTCTCCCAGGGCCAGTAAAAATGCCAGTTGGGGCCACGGAAAAACTCGCCGATCACAATGAGAACAAACCACATCGTGTAACCGATCATAAACATTGATATCGCGAATTTTCTGTCCCTGAAGTTATACACCCCCACGCCACGGGGATTGGTGTCTATGTAAGGAATCGCCATCAACCCCACCATGATGATGCCGGGCACCACCACGCCGGCGATCCATGGGTCAAAATAGACCAGAAGCTCCTGGAGCCCCACAAAGTACCAGGGGGCCTTGGCCGGATTCTCGGTCCAGTTGGGGTCGGCCATGGCACGCAACGGCGCGTCAATCTCGATAGACCACACGCACAGAACGATCAGGGCCAGCAGACTGGCGATAAACTCCCTGGACAGCAGGTCGGGCACGGTAAACACATACCCCCGGCCGGCCGCATCGGGCGGTTCCGGTTTGATCTTTCGCCCTTTTTCTTCCTCCGCCATCGATATCCTCTCTTACAGGGGCCGTGAAATGCCGCCGTCTTTTCGTATCCGCCAGAAATGAACCGCCATCAGCACCACGCAAGCCAGGGGCAGCAGCACGCAGTGAAGCACGTAAAAGCGCAGCAGGGCGTTTCCCCCCACCACGCTGTCCCCCAGCAGCAGGTACTGAAGATCGTTGTACGCGTGAATGCCCAGCAGCTGATGAAACGGGCCTTCGTTGCCCAGAAAGGGTGTGGCCCCGGCCATCTTGGTGCCCACGGTGATGGCCCAGAAGGCCAACTGGTCCCAGGGCAGCAGGTAGCCGGTAAAGCTCAGCAGCAACGTAATCACCAGCAGCACCACACCCACCACCCAGTTGAACTCACGGGGCGGCTTGTAGGAGCCGGTGAGAAAGACCCTCAGCATGTGCAGCATCACCAGGATCACCATGGCATGGGCAGCCCACCGGTGCATGTTGCGCAGAAACATGCCGAACAGAACCGTATGCTCCAGCAGCTTCATGTCCAGGTAGGCATACTCGGTCACCGGCCGGTAGTAGAACATCAGCAGCACGCCGGTAACGGTTTCAATGATGAACATCAGCAGGGTCAGCCCGCCCAGACAGAAGGTAAACCGGAACTTGACGGCATCGGCCTTTGTCTGGACCGGATGAACATGCAGAAAAATATTGGACGTAACAGCAAGTGCCCTGTTGCGGGGCGTGTCGGTAAGGCTGTGCCGAAACACCGACCGCCACAGGGCGCTTTCCCTAAGTTTTTTAAATTTCATGGGCTCTTATAAGTCAGCGGGTTTGTGCTTCGTTCAAGTAAGCGTAGTCGGCTTCAATAAACCGGGCCAGCAGCCGCGCGACATTGGCGTAAAACGTTCCGGCATAATCCTCCGGTATGTCATTGACGACCTCAGCGACGCGTTCGGCCAGTTTGCCGGCCCACTTTAAAAGATGGTGTTTCAGAAAATCGCGCTGGGCCAGCAGCAGATCCGCTATGGGTTTCTCCTGCTGACCCGCCCGCAACGTCAAAAAACAAATATAGTGCATGAACTCCATTTCATAAATGACATGGTCCGGCCGGTCCTCATGGGCCCCTTCCGCGTAACTCAACCCGAAATGGTTGTAGAAACGGATCAGGTCCTCAAAAATGGCACGCCGGTTGCTGTCTTTCACGTACTTGCCTTCGATCAGCGGGCAGGGCGGGTCCCCCGGCCCTGCCTCAAACAGCCGAATAAAACCGGCCTCCACGCCATCTTCATCCAGGAGCGGGGAGAACTGGAGTTTTTCCGTCTCCCCATCATTCAAAGCACAGGCAAAGGGAAGGTTTTCCGTGATGCCGACCAGCGCGTCCCGAAGCTCTCCGTTTCTGACAAATGCCTGGAACTCCTTGTCCGGATACCGGAACAGGTCGGCCATCAGCGCGTACATGTCACTTCTGGCCGCCGCCTGTTTGTCCGCATCCGATGTCAGCTCGGCGGAGCGAAACGCCGCCATCTGTGCATCGTCATACCCGTTTGCCATATCTACCGCAGCCTGATCCATGGTGTTCTCCCGTTCCTGTCTGGTGATGATTGCAATAAAACGCTACTTCGTGGTGGTCGTGGTGCTGATGCCGTTCCGGACAAAGGTCACGCCCTTTGGC
>JAXHVI010000002.1:0-2201 GCA_034189195.1 Thermodesulfobacteriota bacterium
GGGGGAAGGCGCGGCCCGCGAATGATCCGCCAGCCGGAAAGCCTGCCTGACTGTGAAACCGGATTTTTGCTGGGCAAAATCCTTCTGAAATTTTATTCAGGAGGTATCCATGCCCGAAAAAACACCATCCGCCGACACCCCTTTTATTCTTTCTGCCCTGGCTCCCGACACCCTCTGCCGCGCCACCATTGACGCTGTTAAGCCGGTGGACACAACCCTGCTGGCCGACGCCAACCGGAAAATAGACAACAAAACAAAACCCGCCGGCTCCCTGGGCCGGCTGGAAACCCTGGCCGTTCAAATGTGCCTGATTCAGAACAGCCTGGATCCGGCCATTTGTCAGAAAAACCTTTTTGTGTTTGCCGGGGACCATGGGGTCACGGCGGAAGGGGTGTCCGCCTTTCCTTCAGAGGTAACGGTCCAGATGGTACTGAATTTTCTGGCCGGCGGGGCCGCCATCAATGTGCTGTGCCGCCATTACGGTATTGACATGAAGGTGGTGGACATGGGTGTGGCAGGGACGTTTGAAGACCACCCGGACCTGGTTAAAAAGAAAGTGGCGCCGGGCACGGAAAACCTGGCCCGGCAGGCGGCCATGGGCGCCGAAGCACTAGAAGCGGCCCTGGAAAGCGGCATGGCTGTTTTTCTGGAGGCCCATGCCCGAAAGCCCATCGACATTGTGGGTATGGGCGAAATGGGAATCGGCAACACCACCCCGGCAACGGCCATCATCTGCGCCCTTACCGGCATCTCTCCGGCCGAGGCCACGGGCCGGGGCACCGGCGTGGACAACGCCGGTCTGAAACGGAAGACCGCCGTGATTGAACAGGCCCTGAAACTGCATTGCCTGGACCCGACAAACGGCCTTGAAGTTCTGCGCACCCTGGGCGGGTTTGAAATCGCGGGCATGGCCGGGGCCATTCTGGCCGCGGCATCAAAACAGACCGCCGTGGTGCTGGACGGCGTGATTTCAACGGCCGCCGGACTGGCGGCCTGTGTTATCTGCCCGGCGATCAAAGGATTTCTGATCGCGGGCCACCGGTCCGTGGAACCGGCGCAAAAGGCGGCCCTCTCTTTTATGTGGCTTGAACCGGTGCTGGATCTTCAAATGCGGCTGGGCGAAGGCACGGGGGCGGCCATGGCCATGGATGCGATGGCGACTGCCTGCAAGATCATGACCCAGATGGCCTCCTTTGAAGGGGCCGGGGTGTCAACGGCTTCCGGCACGGCCACGGGATAATTCTTGCCAGATTTGGGCTAAACATAACCGAGCATCATCAGGACCACGGGCACCAGAATCGCCAGCAGGATAATGATTCCCGGCGCAGTCATGTAGGCATGGTAAAGGGGCCGGCCCTGGGCACGGACCTGCCTGGCCTTTTTCAGAAACCAGTTGCCCAGGGAGATGGAGAGGACCAGCACCACGATCATTTTAAACAGCAGAATCCCTTTTTCCACAGCAGATTACTCCTTTGCGTCCGATGTGTCTTCGGCACCGGGCGCCAGGCCGGACACGGTTTTAATAAGATTTTCAACATTGTCCGCGGAAAGCAGAAAACTCAGGTCGGTTCTGGAGGAACGGGCCGGATAATCCCCGCCTTCGCCTGCTTTAGGCGGGAACACCGACAGGGTATGCGCTTCTTCATCCATCAGCGTGACGGTAAGAACCGGTTCTCCCAGGTTTTCCGGCCCGGCCGCCTCCTGGTATGTGCTGCACTCCAGGCGTAAAATCGCGTCCAGAAAACCCGACACGGCATTCGGGTCCACGATCTCTCCTTCGTCCGTGATCCACAGGGTATCTTCGGCCGCGCTTTTTACCAGCGTCCGGCTTCCGTCCACCTGCTCCACCGTGATCCGGCTGATGCTTGCCCTGTCAACATCCAGCACGCGCCTGTCGATCAGTGCGTCGACTGTTTTATCAAAAATGCCGGAAAACCGGCCCCTGGCATGATAAATACGGGGGTCGTCATCAATTCGCACAAAGGTGTGGTTGTGGGAAGGCGCGGTTTTGCCCACGGCAATGGTGCGAAGCGATTTTCCGTCCGGGGCCGAAGCGGTCACCGTCACGGCCTTGTCCGCTGACAGGTCGTAACGGACAAGATCGTCCCGCTCCGACACCAGGGTGGTAAGGGCAAGACCGGTGACGGCTTCCACCATGCGGTCCGCATCCGCCGGTTTTACCGGCGCCCCGGAGGGCAAAA
>JAXHVI010000020.1:0-2549 GCA_034189195.1 Thermodesulfobacteriota bacterium
CTGTCCCTGGCACATTCCCGAACGCCAGTCCGGGGTGGGGCTTCACCTGAACCTGATGCCCCAGTACGCGGGCAACGGGGTCATGTACAAGTGCGACCGGTGCTTTGACCGGGTGGCCGAAGGTGAGCTGCCCGCCTGCATTGAGGTTTGTCCTGTGGATGTTCAGCAGATCGGGCCGAAAAGCCGGATCATTGAAAAGGCAAGACAGCTGGCAAAGGAGACCAACGGGTTTATCTACGGGCTGGAGGAAAACGGCGGCACCAACACCATTTATGTGTCACCGGTGCCTTTTGATGTGCTAAACGGATCGGTGGAAAAAGGACAGGGCAAACCCCACCTGCAACCGGTGGCCGATGCCATGACCACGCCCAACCGGATGTTTGCGGCCCTGGCCATTGCGCCGGTGGCCGGTATTGTCGCGGCCGTGGCCCGGTTCGGACTGCTGGCCGGCAACAAAGACCATGAAAAGGAGAACATGTGATGATCGGTATAACAGACCGCCTTCTTCTGTGGCTTTACCGGGTGGGGGTCGGCGTGGCGATCTTTACCGGGTTCGGCAACATGCCCCTTTACGGCCGTTACTACGTGGGGAATGTGCCGGGCTTCGGGTGGTCGAGCAACTTCATGGTCAATGTGCAGGTGCATTATGTGGCTGGCGCCGTGCTGGTGGCCCTGGCCGTTTATGCCGCCATTGTTTACACCGGCCTGCGCGTCAGGGGCTTACGCCTGACAACTTCCGGTGTGTTGCGTGTCGTGTTTCTGGTGCTGGCCCTGCTCTCCGGCCTTGTGATGGCGGTAAAAAACCTGCCGGGCGTGTCCGTGGATTTTCCCATGATGCCGGTTCTAAACTTTTTTCACCTGTTTGCGTCCATGATCTTTATGTTTTTTTCCCTGGGGTGTGTGATCACGCGGGCACGGTGGATAAACAGTTCATCTCCCGATTAGTGGTAGTAAAGATTTGCATGCTTTTCAGTGCGGTCGATGGTTTTGAAAGGGGCCTCCTCGACCCCTTGAATCCTGCGCCTCCATTAGACTGGAGAAAGTCCCAATAAAAAAAGCCCCCCCTTTATCAGGAGGGGCTTTTTGTCTTTCATGAAGCGTTTTCGTCTACTCGGCGGTCTCGGGTTTTTCCATCACCTCGTAGATGATCTCGGAGAGAAACTTGGTGTGCATGTTCACGTTGTAGTGACTGATGATGTCTTCCATGCCGCTGTGACAGTTGTGGCAGGGCGTGATCAGGATCTCGGCACCGGTGTCGGATATCTGCTTGGCCTTAACCGAGTTGCTCACCACTCGCTTATTTTTGAAGGGAGGGCCGCAGTTGATCACACCACCGCCGGCGTTGCAGCAGTAGTTGTGTTCGCGGTTGGGATACATTTCGATAAAATTTTCACATATCTGATTGACCACGTACCGGGCCTTTTCATGCAGACCCCGGCCCCGCACCACATTGCAGGGGTCGTGCAGGGTGACCGATTTTTTGTATTTTTCTTTTATCTTTATTTTTCCTGACTTGAGCAGGTCGTAATAAAACTCAATGGCGTGAACAACCGGAATCGGGGGCATTTTCCAGCCCAACTGCCGGTTACCCATGTCATAGACCGAGCGGAAGGCATGGCCACACTCGCCCATGACGATCTTTTTCACCTTGAGCCGGGCCGCTGTTTCAAAGTGGATCCGCTTGACCCGGCCCATGATCTCGTTGTCGCCGGTGTACATGGCCATGTCGCTGTTGTCCCATCCCGGGGTGGCCGGCATGGTCCAGTCGATACCGGCAACATTCATAAGGTAGGCGGCAATATAAATCAGAGTGGGCTGAAACTTGGGCTCCGGGCCGATCACGGAGTACATGATCTCGGCACCCTCTTTTTCCAGCGGAATCCGCAGGTTGGGCATCTCTTCGCGACCGTCCTCCTCCTGCCACTGAAGGGTGTCGATCCATTCATCCTCTTTTACCCACATCTGGTTCATGGTGGCGGCATGGCTGTGGGCCGTGGCCTGAATGTACAGGGGGGTAACCCCGCACAGGTGGCAAAAGCGACGGGCCACCAGCATCAGGTAGGCCACGTCAATACCAAAGGGGCAGTACATGGCGCACCGCTTGCAGATGTTACACTCGGTGGAGGCGATCTCTGACATCTCCTTGATGAAATCCGGAGAGACGTTGCCTTTTTTCTTGATGAGTTCCCCCAGGGACCGCTTCACCTTTCCGGCCGGGGAGTACTTGGGGTCTTTATCGTTGGACAGGTAGACATGGCAGGCATCCGAACAGAGGCCGCAGTGAACGCAGGTGTCCACGTAGGTGCGAACCTTGGCGCCCATGGCCTTGCCCAGCATTTTATTATATACGGTTTTAATCCGTTCCGGGGTCAGTCGCCTGGCACCGGTATCAAGCCCCTCGTCTATTATCACTTTTTTTTCTTTTTCAGCTGTTTCGGCCATCTATATTTCCTCCTTGCGTGGGAACAAAAAGCAGTGGTTGTGGGTGTTTTTACCAGTCTTTTGCACACCGTACCCCGCCGAATTCAGAGGCGATGTAGGAGCGCGTG
>JAXHVI010000200.1:0-5647 GCA_034189195.1 Thermodesulfobacteriota bacterium
TTGGGGATAAACTGTTGAAGCTGTTCATGCAAGCAACGTATCAAATCAAAAACAAAAAAGCCAGCATTATTTTTTACCTTTTTGTTTTTTGATGGTTGCCCGACTTTGACGGAGCCCTGGGTTTCCATCCATAAATGGGCTTTCTCCGCATTTCTGGATTGGAAACACCACACAGGGTCCTTCATATTAAATCTATGGGCACCAATTTGGATTTATTCATGGCCCCGTGGTATCTGTGAAAACAGGCGTCGGTCGACATGGGGCCGCATGGACACGGCGGGAATCCGGCGAAATTGGATTTGACTTTCAGCCGGGCCGAATATAGTATGAAATCTCTTTTGCAGTGTCTGCATCAGCAGAAGCATTCATGGTTTCAAACCCGACAAGCAGAAGGAAACAGTTATGAGTTTTCTGACCTACGCGGATGCCGGCGTGGATATTGATAAAGCCAACGCGCTTGTGGACAACATCAAGAAAATCGCCAGGCAGACCCGGCGGCAGGGCGTGATGGGTGACATCGGCGGGTTCGGCGGGCTTTTTTCCCTTAACCTGTCGGGCCTGAAAAATCCGGTGCTGGTCAGCTCCACCGACGGTGTGGGCACCAAGCTGAAGATCGCCTTCATGGCGGGCCGGCACGACACCGTGGGCATCGACCTGGTGGCCATGTGCGTCAACGATATTGCCGTGCAGGGCGCAAAACCGCTCTTTTTTCTGGACTACATGGCCGTGGGCAAGCTGAACACAGAGATCGCCACCCAGGTGATCACCGGCATCGGAGAAGGATGCAAACAGGCCAAATGCGCCCTGATCGGCGGTGAAACCGCTGAAATGCCGGGCTTTTACAAAGATGACGAGTATGACCTGGCCGGTTTTACCGTGGGCATCGTGGAGAGCGACGCCATCATTGACGGGTCCAACATTCATGTGGGCGACGCCATCATCGGCATCGCCTCCAGCGGGCTGCACAGCAACGGTTTTTCTCTGGTCCGCAAGATTTGCTTTGACGTGCTGAAGCTCAAGATTGACGATCCTGTCGACGAGCTGGGCAAAACCCTGGCAGAAGAGCTGTTGACCCCCACCATCATTTATTCGGAGACGGTTCACAGCCTGCTCAAGCTCTTTCCGATTCACGGCATCGCCCATATCACCGGCGGCGGTCTGGCCGAAAACGTGGTTCGGGTGCTGCCCCAGGCCTGCGTGGCCACCATTCGAAAAGGATCATGGGACGTGCCCCCGGTCTTTTCGTTTTTGCAAAAGGCCGGAAAAGTCGAAGACCGCGAGATGACCCGCACCTTTAACAACGGCATCGGCCTGGTGGTGGTGGTGCCCGCGAAAAAGGCCGACGATGCCATGGCAAGCATTCGGGCCGTGGGGGAAAAGCCGTTTCTGATCGGTGAAATCACCCCCAGGAAAGCGGATGAGCCCCAGGTGCAACTGGTGTAAAAGATTTTTAAACGTCATTGCGAGCACAGCGAAGCAATCTTGTCCATAAGCGAAAAGATTGCCGCGTCGCTTCGCTCCTCGCAATGACAGGGATGTAGCATATCTGCTTCTTCGTAACGACTCTTTTGCCGGGACAACAGAATATGACCGAAACACCCAAACCCGCCAAACCCGGTTTTCTCGACCGCCTGCGCAAGGCGTTTGCCGACTATCTCAAGGCCGTTGAAAAGGCCCGGCAGAATTCATCCTGCAAGGGCGGCTGAGGCATCCGTCGCCCGCCGGGCCGGCCGGGCAAATAATGATTCTGTATCCGCTTTTCCGTGTTTTGGTGCAAAATCAAGTCTTAATCAGATTTCACCGCAGAGACGCAGGGGTCGCAGAAAAAAATTAACACTGCGCGTGAAAAAGAGAGAGTCTTTCAGCGGAGCACAACAGAATCCTTTGCGCTTTTTGCGCCTTTGCGGTGCAAAACAAAAGGAAATCTCCCAAAATTCAATTTTTAACACACGAAGAAAAATCCGTTTTGAGGGCCCCATGAGGATCAATACGGATTTCGACCTGGACAACCGGATATGAGACCACCGCAAATTATTCTTGGCATTGAAACATCCTGCGACGAGACCGGGGCCGCTGTTGTAGCGGATGGCCGCCGGGTACTCTCCTCGGTGGTGTCGTCCCAGGTGGCCCTGCACAGTCCTTACGGCGGCGTGGTGCCGGAACTGGCCTCCCGGAAACACATCGAGCACATTCTGCCGGTGGTGCGCCAGGCCCTGGCCGAGGCCGGACTGAAAACCGGCGACATTGACGCCGTGGCCGCCACCCAGGGACCCGGCCTGGTGGGGGCACTGCTGGTGGGGTTCTCCTTTGCAAAGGCTTTTGCCTATGCCGCGAATGTGCCCTTGGTGGGCGTCAACCACCTGGACGGGCACCTGGCCTCCCTGTTTCTGACCGATGACCCGCCGGCCGTCCCCTTTGTGGCCCTGCTGGCCTCCGGCGGCCATACCGCCATTTACCATGTGACCGGGCCTGTGACCAGCACCCTCATGGGCCGGACCCGGGACGATGCCGCGGGCGAAGCCTATGACAAGGTGGCCAAGATGATGGGGCTGGGTTATCCCGGCGGCGCGGCCATAGACAGCCTGGCGGCCCAGGGAGATCCCGCCAAATATCCGTTCACCCGGCCCTATCTGGACAAGGCGGCCTTTGACTTCAGCTTCAGCGGCATCAAAACCGCGGCCCGGCGGTTTATTCGGGAGGCCGGCGACGCCCTGGCCCCTGAATCGCCTCACATTGCCGCCGGGTTCCAGGAGGCGGTGGCCGACGTGTTGTGCTACAAGCTGGTTCACGCGGCAAAGGTGAAAAAGTGCGGGCACATGGCCCTGGTGGGGGGTGTGGCGGCCAACCGCCGCATCGGTGAAAAGCTTCGCCACGCGGCCAAGCAGGAGGAGCTTGCTGTCCATATTCCGCCGCCGGCCTGGTGCGGGGACAACGCCGCCATGATCGGGGCCTCCGGGTTTTTTCAACTGGCCGCCGGAGCAGAGCCGGTGGACCTGTCCGCCGATGTCTATTCCCGGGTGGCTTAGCCGGACACTGGATACCGGGCCTTGGCCTGCAGAATCCGCTCCACTGAACACAGGGCCTGTTTTCGGTGCGTATCCGATGTTGCCAGCAGTTCCCTGAAGGCATCAACCGCCTTTTTTCTGTCCGGCCCCCTGTGGCAGACCAGCACCATGTCGATGCCGGCCCGGTCCGCGCATCGCACCACCTCGTCTGTGGCATGGTGGTTGCGAATGGCACCCATGTCCAGATCGTCTGTCATTACCAGCCCGTTGTATCCCATCTTTTCCCGCAGCAGCGTCTTTGCGATGGGTGCCGACATGCTGGCCGGCAGGTCCGGGTCTATGGCAGTATAGCGGATATGGGAAAGCATGATGCCGGCCACGCCCCGGTCAATGGCGGCCTTAAACGGCACCAGGTCGGTGGCTTCCATCTCTGCGGGATCGGCCGCCAGCCAGGGCTGGTCGATGTGGGAGTCGGCCGTTGTGCGGCCGATGCCGGGAAAGTGTTTGCCCACGGCCATGATGCCGTTTTTCTGCATCTCTTCAATAACCACGCCGCCCAGCCGGGCCACGTCCCGGGGGCCGCCGGCAAAGGCCCGGCCGGCCATGACGCTGTCGGCGATCCTGTCAGCCACATCCAGCACCGGCGCCATGTTCATGTTCACCCCGATGCCGGCCAATTCGGACGCGGTGATTCGAGCAAAGTGCCGGGCCTGGTCATCCGTGGTGATCGAAGGGTTGCCCTCAAACCGGGTAAAAAAGGGCGGCTTGAGCCGGGCCACTCGCCCCCCTTCCTGGTCGATGGCCACAAACAGGGGCGGCAGGCCGCAGGCCGCGGCATATGCCTGGGCTGAATCGCACAGGGCGCGAATCCGGTCAGGATGCTCCAGGTTGACGGCAAACAGAATAATGCCCCCCACCTTGAGGGTGTCGATCAGGTATTTGAGGTCGTCGTTGAGGGTTGTTCCCTCAAACCCGGCCACAAGCCGCTGGCCCGCCAGCATGGCGTCGGAAAAATCGAATCGTGTTATATCCCTCATCGGCGCATCCTGAATCTTTTAAGGCCCTCTCTGAAAATTGAATTTTTTTCCGTTCTGGAAGGCGTAATTTTTATATTGGTGGTTTCCTTAAATCATGAAGTTTTACGGAACTGGGCAACCTGGCGGGAAACAGCCACCAGCCGATCGTTCTCATCCCATATCTGGCCGTCCTCCTCCACGATGCCGTTATGGATGAAACGGGAACGGAACACGCACCTGAGCCAGGGGCTGGAGGGCTTCTGCCGGAGATTGACCGACATCTCCAGGGTGGGCACCCAGGCCGTCATGCCTTGGCTGGCCAGCACCGGCGGGGGAAATGCGTCGGCGGCCAGCAAAAGAGAGAGCATGTCAAAGGGCCGGTCGTCCTTGAACCGGATCCATCCTTTCTGTTCAGACCGGTCTGACAGTGTCCCTGAAGTGAGCCACCCGGCGCAGGCCGGATCCAGCCGCACATCCATCCGCTCAAAAATAGTGTAGCCGGGAACCGCGGGAAACGCCACGCAGTCCTGGCGGGAGGCCAGCACCGGCGGGTCGGCCTCGAAGCGGGTCTCCGGGTCTTCGGCAGTGTTGTCGGTCAGAGTGCAGAGGGCAAATACCTTTGTGTCTCCCTCCTGTTCCAGGGATGCCTGCCAGCGCTCAAACCGGGAAGATGCCCCAAGCAAATCCACTGCCAGCGAGACCGGTCCGGGAACGCACCGGGACACAAAGTTGGCCGTAAAAATCGTGATCCACTGCTTTTCCGCGTGCTGCAAAACCCCGTTGGCCATCAGGGCCATGAGGTAGCCGCCGTCGGGGTTTCGGTTCACCGACCAGTTGGGCGTCACAGTGGCTGAAAACAGCTGCCTGGCCTGCTGCTCCAGCGCGATGTCCCGGTCAAACGAATACATGATCAACCTCCTTACAGGCAGGGGTGTGTTACACCCAGTGCAGACGCCGCTTGATGGATTTGATGTGCCGGGTGATCAGCACATATTTTAACCTGAACAGGGATGCCCTGGTTCTCTGCCCGCGGGTCGGCCTGTAGACATAATGATACACCGGCGTGCCGGCCCACCGGGAAATCGGCAGGTAGTGGCGTTCGGCAAGATAACGGTCCAGATCGTTTTTAAGCTCCGGACGGCACACCTCGACAAAGAGGTGGGGATGATGGTGTTCGAGGGTGTGGGCGGCGCCCTTGAGCACGGAGAGTTCGTTTCCCTCCACGTCTATTTTGATAAGCAGAATACGGCCGTCACTATCCACATGCCGGGACACCACCGCGTCCAGCGTGTCAACGGCTACTGTGTCACCCTTCAGCAGCCGGTTTTCCGACGGGGCGGAATCTTCCGGGGATTCCAACCGGGCCAGGCCCATGCTGCCTTCCGAATCCACGGGAAACACCAGCCGGCCTTCGGTTTTTTGCTCCCCCACCGCGCACTCAGTCACATGATAATCGGCGCCGTTATTTTCAAGATTGTGGTAAAGCGCTTTGTACAGCCTGGCATTGGGCTCAATGCTCACCACCTTTTTCCCGATAAAGGCCCCCATGTAAACCGAGTGGTTGCCGATGTTGGCCCCCACATCAATGCAGACCGCACCGGACCGGTCTTCGTGGCGGGTGATAAA
>JAXHVI010000201.1:0-36959 GCA_034189195.1 Thermodesulfobacteriota bacterium
TAACTTCCCGCAAACAGCCTTTCGGCCGAATAAAAATCAATCGACGGTAGACATTCTCGCCTGCCGGTTCACATTTCGGTCACCTTCAAGCCGCGCCCATTAAGCATCCGGGCGGCGGCCATGTTCAATAACTTCTTTTTTTATACAGAAGCGGCGGCCGAAATGAAAAAATCATCACCAGGCCGATTTTTTAACCAATAACCGGTCGCTACTTTTTACGAGGGCATCATGTTTTGAGGCATCTTAATTTCGCCAGGTCCTCGGCATATCCATACAGGTGCAGCCCCTTGCTCTCCACGATCATGGGGCCGTCAGCCACGCCGATCTCACCGGCCATGTACTCTTTTAAATTCTGAATGCCCGCCAGGTTGGCGGGAAGCCCGCCCCACAGGTCCCAGGAACGGAAATAAACAAAGAAAATCAACTGGTCGTCCTGGATCCGGGTGTCGATGGAACGCAGGCAGGGCGGGTCCAGCAGGGCCAGGTCCGAGGGCTCGGCCACCTGAAGCACCATCTGGTTGTTCCGGGCGCCGAACCGTTTATATGTGTCAATCACCCATTCAATCTGGTTGATGTAAAGCCGGCCGTCCTCCTCAAACACGATTCTGCCGTCCGGCTCCCGCCGGTCCACGATTTCCGAAGCGTTTTCATGCCACCATGCCAGCTTGTCCCCGTAAAACGGGGCCCGGGTCAGCCGCTCGCCATAGGTGTAGGACTCCCCCGGCTCTTTCAGTGGCGTCATCAGGTATTCGATGTAGGCACGGTCATACCCGTCACCGCCGTAAATATAGGCCTCCTCCACGGGATTGGGAATCCCGCAGGATGCCGGAATATCAGGCAGAACGGGCCGGGTGCCGGGAAACTTCACATATCCGGTGAAATAGTCGTACTCCAGCCGGGTCTGGCCGGCAAAAGACCCTCTGTCGATGGTAAACCGCCGGCCATGGTCCAGAATATCATAAACCGCCTGAAACCAGAGGTCCGGCAGATCCCTGGCCTCTACCCTGTGCATGTGCATTTCAGCCCTCGCTGTTTTCAAAGGTGAAAATTCGATCTGTTTCGGGAACATACCACAAGAATGCAGAATAATAAACGGTGTTTTATGCCTGCTGCGCAAAAAAAACGCACACTGTCACGAATACGGGCACGCCTTGCGTCAAAACCTGTTGACACGGTTTTACGCCATTGCTATCCATATACAGGCTTTATTTCCACACACCGGACCGGATACGCCCGTGAACCCGAATCCATACCACAGCATCCGGCGGCAACCGCCAAAACATCGCCAGATACGGCTGGCGGTTGTTTGCTTTCTGCTGCTGCTCTCTATTCCATGGCCCGTCCCCGCATGGGCCGGGCAGGACTTTCAGGGCCTGTGGTGTTCGGACATTCATTTTGATCCCTTTTGCGACCCGGCCATTGTGCCGGAGCTGAATCGCCGGCCGGCAAAAGAGTGGCCTTCCATCCTGGCCGATTCCCCCCTTCAGGGCCGCCTTCCAAAAGCCGGAGAGCAGACCGGCCTTGCCCTGCTGGAGTCCGCGCTTCAGGCGATGCAGACGCGCTTGCCCCGTCCTGAAGTTATTATCTGTTCCGGCGATTTCCTGGCCCACGGCTTTAATGAAAAATACGCGGCCATCACAGGGGAAAAAAATCCGGCGGCCTGTTCCACCTTTATCGACAAAGCCATCTCTTTTCTCGTGTCCTGTTTTACCTTCTATTTTCCGGATGCGCCGGTTCTCTTCTGTCTGGGCAACACGGACAGCTATGAAGGCGACTACCGGGTCACGGCTCACAGCCCTTTTTTCAAGGCTTCAGCCCCGCTTCTGGGGCAGGCGTTTCTCAAAACCGGGCAGGACGATAAATCTTTTGCCGACACCTATCGCCGGGGCGGCTATTTTGAAACCCGCCTTTTGGGCCGAAAAAACCTTCGCGTTCTTTCTCTCAACACCACCTTCTTCTCCAGGAAAGCGCTGAAAGCCGGCCCCGGCCCGGCCGCCGAACAACTGGCGTGGCTGGAAGACCGAATCGGCCGGGCGGCCCGGCAAAAGGAAAAGGTCTGGGTGCTGATGCACATACCGCCGGGCATCAGCGTCTATTCAACTCTGCGGCAGAATCCAGGCCGCGCGGTTCCGAAAAAACCGGTCCTGCTTCTCAACGAGACGCACCTCGCACTGTTGAAGCAGATTCTCACCCGACATCCAGACACCGTGACAGCCATCTTTGCAGGCCACATTCACAGAAACGATTTTCGTCTTTTACGCACGGATGCTGTGCCGGCGCCGGTCGTGCTGGTGACGGCCGCGGTATCCCCGGTTTTTGACAACAACCCGGTGTTCCGTGTGGTGAAGGTTGACCCGGCCGGTTTTACCATTGCCGACATGGAAGAGTGGTATCTGGACCTTGCCTCCGGAAAGTGGCAGCAGGGCGCGGCATGGGGCCCCCGCCCCCTCACCGGCCAAACCCTGCACCGGTTCTGGCAGGACATGAAAAATTCGCCCGCCCTGGCCGGCGGGTATATGGCCGCCTATAACGGGTTTGCAAAACCCGGGGCCATCACGCGACAGACATTCCCTTTTTACCATGCCGCCATTGGTGAGCTTGATGCCCCGGGATATCGGCAGGCCCTTAAACGCTGGTTCTTACCGGAGGAGACGCCACGGTCGCAACCGGTGCCCGGTGTAATTGCAGTACCGGCCGGCCCGGATTGACAAACCCGGCCACATCCTCTACCTTACGTGGCTGGTTCATCTCCCGATTAGTGGTAGCAAACGGTTTGCATACTTTTTTTGTGCTGTTGATGGTGTTAAAAGGGGCCAAGGGCTCAAGGGTTCAAGGATTCAAGTGGTCAAGTAAAGTGCTGTAAACAAAGATATTATAGACACCGGGATGTTCGGTTTATATGTTGAAATCAGGATATTATTCACCAATGATTCAACTTTTTTCTAATGCGGATGGCCGCAACCAAAATGTCTCGCGCAAAGACGCAAAGACGCAAAGAAATTTTCTTGTTTTTTGTGACAGTAACTCAGGAGTAAGGCACTAAATTGGAGAAGACCCATTTTGCTTTATCAGAATCAAAAAAAAGGACATGATCAATGAGCTGGATCGGTAAAATGGTGGGCGGCACCCTCGGGTTTGCCCTGGGCGGCCCGGTGGGCGCCATTCTGGGCGGGGTGTTCGGCCACGCCTTTGACACAAAGGAAGAGCGGGCACTGTCCGGCGGCGGCCCCACCCTGCTTTCACCCGAGGAAGAGGCTCAGATGACTTTTTTTGTGGCCGGTTTTTCCATGCTGGCCAAGCTGGCCGCCGTGGACGGCCGTGTCACGGAAAAAGAGATGGAGGCGGTCCGGCGCTTCATGGTTCAGGACCTTTCCATGACCGAAAAAAACCAACAGGTGGCCTTTCGCATCTTTCGCCAGGCCGCTGCCTCGGGCAATACGTTTGACCAGTTTGCCAGCCAGTTTTACGACCGGTTTGCCGACAAGCCCGAACTGCTGGACCTGATGCTTGACATCCTGCTGCGGGTCTCCCTGGCCGACGGCCATATCAGCCCGGACGAAGAGCGCCTGATTCAATCCGCGGCCCGGATCTTTCAATACAGCGATGCCGCGTACAGCCGCATCAAAGAACGATACGTGAAAAGCTCGGATTCGGTCTACGCGGTGCTTAAATGCGACAGAAACGACACCGATGAGCAGATAAAAAAACAGTACCGCAAGCTGGTGTCCGAATTCCACCCGGACAAAATCGCCTCCAAGGGACTGCCCGACGAGTTTACCGCCTTTGCCGCTGAAAAATTCCGCGAAATCCACGAGGCCTACGAGACCATTCGCCGGGAGCGGGGATTTTAACCGGCTTCCCGTATAATGGCCCGAACCATGTGGGCAAAGCTCACGTTGCTTTGCCGGCATCGGCCAGGCGCCATCCTTCTGAGAGCAGGGCCGCTGCAATAATACCGGCCACCAGGTGGTTGCAATGCCCCTTTTGCGCGGCGTGACGCAGCATGGCCTGGACATAGACACCGCTGCCCGTGGCATAGGGCCGCTGGCTAATCAGGTGGAGAACTTTCAATCCGGGCATTGTATCTTTTTTAAGCAGACGATCATTGACTGCCCTGTAATGGTTGACAATTGGTTCCTTCACCATTATTGTATTTCATAACACTTCAGATTGACAGAAAAGTTTAATAACAATCGAATGAAGCACATCAACCCGGAAACAGCAGCCGATGTTCCCTTATGCGGCATCCCGTTGACTGACATCAGCTGCCATCCTCCATTATTCCTTCCCATTTGTCATACAGGAGCTTGACACGATGCTTTCGCGGATCATTGTGCTGGTTCTTCTTCTGCTGCTCTCCGGTTTTTTCTCATCGTCTGAGACGGCCCTGTTTTCCATCAGCCGCTCCCGTATCCGGTTTCTGGCCAAAAAGAAGAACCGGTTCGACCTGTTGATCAAAAAGATGAAGGACAACCCCCACCGGCTGCTTTCCACCATTCTCATCGGCAACAACCTGGTCAACATCGGGGCATCGGCCCTGGCCACGGCCCTGGCCATTGAAATTTTTTCCAACAACGCCGTGGGCATCGCCACCGGCGTGATGACCTTTTTTATTCTGATCTTCGGTGAAATCCTGCCCAAGTCCATCGCCACCACCAACAATATCACCATCGCCCGGATCACCATCTATCCCCTTTACTGGCTGTCGGTCCTGTTTATGCCGATCATTCTCTTTCTGAACTTTATTCCCCGGCTCACCGGCAAAATCAAACCGGCACCGGTGATGACAGAGGAGGAACTCAAAGCCATTATCGAGGTCACCGAAGAGGAAGGGGAGATCGACAACGAGGAAAAGGAGTTTATTCACAACATTTTCAAGCTGGACGACACCAGCGCGTCGGAAAGCATGACCCCCACCACCGACATGTTTGCCGTGGATGTGAACAAAAAACTGCCCCTGGGCGCCATATTAAAAACAGGCTATACCCGCATTCCGGTTTATGAGCACCACATCGGCAACATCATCGGCATTCTCAATGTAAAAGATGTCTTTCGGCACTATGTGCAGGCCAAGGGCCCGCCCGACATCCGCTCCCTGATGAGCAAACCCTATTTTATCCCGGAGTCCAAGAAGCTCAACAGCCTGCTCAAGCAGTTCAAGCTGCGCAAGCATCACATGGCCATCGTGATCAACGAGCACGGCGAAGTGCTGGGGCTGATCACCCTGGAGGATGTGTTAGAAGAGCTGGTGGGCGACATTATTGATGAGACCGACCGGTATGAGCCCCATATTGTCAAGGTGAAAAAACAGACGTGGCTGGTGCTGGGCAAAACCCACATTGAAGAGGCCAATGCAAAACTTCCCATGCATATTCCGGAATCCGGGGAATACGACACCTTTTCCGGATATCTGCTGTATCGAATCGGCAGGATTCCAGAGGAAGGCGAGATCATCACCATCGACAATTTTGTTATCACCATCAAACGCATGGAGGCCAACCGCATTCTCTCTTTGCTGGTGGAAGAAAAGGCGTCTCCACCCTCCGATGCAGAGAAACAGAAGACCGGCAACGGCTCATGATCATGGCGTCGCTCCGGATTCGTGTATCCGAATTCCTGTTGACATGCCGGCTGCCATATCTTATGTTGCAGCCTCAACCGACAACCACCGAAGGCGATTTTACATGAAACAACTGGCTGTAACCCTCTCCGTCCTTCTGATGATCTGCGCCCTGGCCGGATGCGCGCACAAACCGGTCCAGGAAAAAAGCGCCCAGGAACTGGCCGATGAAGGCACGCGGTACTTTGACAAGGGCCGCTATAAAAAATCGATTGAGGCCTTTGAAAACCTGAGAGACTGGTATCCCTTCAGCAAGCTGACCACCCTGGCGGACCTGAAGATCGCCGACGCCTATTTCAACATGGAAGAGTATGAAAGCGCGGTATCGGCCTATGAAAACTTTGAACGGCTTCACCCGCGCCACGAATCGGTTCCGTTTGTTATTTTTCGCATCGGCCTGTGTCATTTCAACCGGCTGGACACCATCGACCGGGACCAGACCCCGGCCCACCGGGCCATTGATGCCTTCAGCCGGCTGGTGAGGGCATACCCGGACAGTGAATACGCCTCCCAGGCAACGGACTACATTCACCAGTGCCGGGAAAGCCTGGCGGCCCATGAGCTGTACGTGGCAAAATTTTATTTCAAAACCAAACGCTACCGGTCGGCCCTCTACCGTTTTCAGCAGATTATTGAAAAATACCCGGATGTTGGTGACATTGAAACGGCCCGGCGCCACATTCCCCTGTGTGAAGAAGGGCTGGCCGAAATGGAAAAAGAAGAATCGGAAAACGATTAAAAACGATTAAAAAAGCCTTTACTTTTATCAAATTGCGGTGTAATGTGATTTTTTTGTTGAATATAAGGTCTGTTTTTTTCGAAAGGATATGAATCAATGGCCAGGCAGTGTGAAATCTGTGGCAAAAAACCCATGGTGGGCGCCAATGTGAGTCATGCCCACAATGTAACCAAGCGGCGTTTCAACCCCAACCTGCAGCGGGTCCGGGCCGTGCGTGACGGCAAACCCCAGACCCTGTACGTATGCACCAACTGTATTAAGTCCGGCTTCGTGATAAAAGCAGCGTAACCTTTTTGTCTTTAGCCTCCGGCAGGCCCTTCCCCTCCCCCTCCCCCCTCCCCACTGGGCCTGCCGGTTTTTTTATTCCTCTCCTGAAGAGCACATACCCAGCCGCTTCACATCAGACACGGCCTTGAGCTTTTTAATTGCGGCAATCAGGCTGTCCAACTGTTCCACCCCTTTTACCAGCAGTGAAAAATGGGTTTCCACCAGCCCCCTGTCCTTGGTTTCGGTATGGGCGCTGGTGATATTGGCCCCGTTTTTACTGATCACCGATGCGATCTCCGCCAGCAGACCGATCCGGTCGTGGGAGCGGATGGCAATTTCCACCGGATAGGCGGCGGTGGTTTCGGCGGCCCACTGCACGTCAATCCGGCGCTCGGGCGACTCCTTGAGCATGTTCACGCAATTGGCCCGATGGACGGCCACGCCGGTGCCCCGGGTAATAAACCCGATGATGGGGTCGCCGGGAACGGGTTGACAGCATTTGGCAAACTTGACCAGCACATCATCCACGCCGTTAACAATAACACCGTCCGCCGGTCGCTTCTTTCTCACCTTGCTGATAATTTTATCAAAAAACGACGCGCTGTCCCCGGGAAGGACTTCCTCCTCCCGGGCCATATATTTCTGCAGCACCTGCCGGGGCGTGATCTTGCCGTACCCCACATGCTCCAGCAGGTTGTCCACGGTTTTGAATCCAAAGGCCGCCGGCAGCTTCTCCATCTCCTCGGACCGAAGCACATCATTGAAGTTAAGCCGGAACTTGCGAAACATCTTTTCGCACATCTCCCTGCCCAGGTGCAGGCTGCGCTCTTTCTCCTCGCTTTTGATCCACTGGCGAATCCGGGAACGGGCCTTGCTGGTTTTGACAAAATTGAGCCAGTCCGCACTGGGCCGGCCCTTGGAAGAGGTGATGATCTCCACGATGTCGCCGGTGCTCAGTACGTGGGACAGGGGCACCATTCGGCCGTTGACCTTGGCGCCCGTGCATTGATGGCCCACCTCGGTGTGAATCAGGTAGGCAAAATCAACGGGAGTGGCCCCCCGGACCAGTGACCGGACCGCCCCTTCAGGCGTGAAAACATGGACCTCGTCGGGAAAAAGGTCCAGCCGGACATTTTCCAGGAACTCGCCGGACGTCTCCGCGTCTTCCTGGGTCTCCACCAGGTTCTGAATCCACGCATAGGCCTTGCCGTCCCGGCCGGTGGAATCCTTTCCCTCCTTGTACCCCCAGTGGGCCGCCACACCGGACTTGGCCACCCGGTCCATCTCTTTTGTGCGAATCTGAATCTCCACCCGTTCGCCGAAAGGTCCGAACACCGTTGTATGCAGCGACTGGTAAAGGTTGGGCTTGGGAACCGCGATATAGTCCTTGAACTTCTTGGCCAGGGGCTTCCACATGGAGTGAATAATGCCCAGGGCCTCGTAACACTGGGGCACGGTATCCAGGATGATGCGAAAGGCGATGATGTCGTAGACCTCACTCAAGTCCAGGTTCTGCTTTTTCATCTTCTGAAAGATGCTGTAGAAATGCTTGTGCCGGCCCACCACTTCCCCCTTCAGGCCGTTTTCCGCCAGCTTCTCCTTGATGTAGTCCCGGACGGTCTCGATGTATTTTTCCCGCTCCACGTCATCGGTGCGGATCCGGCTGGCCAGAAACGCGTTCTCTTCCGGATAAAGCACTCGAAAGGCTATATCCTCCAGCTCGTTTTTGATCCAGTAAATCCCGAGGCGCAGGGCGATGGGCGCGTAGATATCAAGGGTCTCCCGGGCGATTTTTTTCTGTTTGGGCTCCTTGTGATATTTCAGGGTCCGCATGTTGTGCAGCCGGTCCACCAGCTTGATCAGAATAACGCGAAGGTCGTCGGCCATGGCCAGGATCATCTTGCGGATGCTTTCGGCCTGGCGATCCTGATCGCTGCTGTAAGGCAGCGTGCTGATCTTGGTCAGTCCCTGAACGATATGCAGCACCTCGTCGCCGAAGATCTCCTGAATGTCCTTTTCCGTGGCATGGGTATCTTCCAGCACATCGTGCAGCAGTCCGGCGGCCACGCAAACGCTGTCCAGCCGCATGGAAGCAAGAATACCGGCCACCTCCAGGGGATGGGAAAGATAGGGCTCGCCGGAAAGCCGCATCTGTCCTTCATGGACTTTGGCCGAATAGATATAGGCCCGTTCCACGATATCGGTTTCCGCGTCGGGATTGTGACCCTGCAGGGTTTCTAAAATGTCGTTGATACGTATCATGGCAGGCGCACGGGTCCTAAAAAAGATTACTTTCTCTTACAATCGAAATCGGTATCGGTATCGGAACAAAGGGTCCAAGGGGCCAAGGGATGGTTACTGAAAAGTTTTTTGTGCGTTCTCAGCATGGTTTCTTCCGTCATGTCTTGATTGTGGCAGCTCATATGCCACTTGAATCCTTGAGCCCTTGAACCCTTGTAAGAATAACGGGGCAACCGGATTAGGATGCGCCTGTTTGCTGCATTCAGCCAACGGACACCTCATTAATACGCCTTTGCAAACACGGCCCGGCCTTTGCCCGTTTTCCCGCAGCAGACACAGGAACCGGCATTCGCACCCCGTAAGGCTTCATCATGGGGAAGACACCGGATGGTAACCGACAGATCGTCCTTGATAGCCGCCTCGCAGGCCGGGTCCCCGCACCAGGGAGACAGGGCAAACCCGCCGTGAATCTCCGGCATATCCGCGTTTTTCGGGGTGAAAAAATCGTAAAAGGTTTTTTTGTCATCAATGGTCACGGTGTGGGCCGTGCGGAACTCAAGGGCCCGCCGATAAAGGCTGTGCTGCACCGCGGCCAGGGTATCGGCAATCTCTTCAACAAACCGGTCGGTGAGAACCGATGTCTTTTCCCGGTGGCCCATGTCCCTGCGGCCCACAGATACCGACTGTTTTTCAATGTCCTTGGGGCCGATCTCCACGCGCAACGGAATGCCCTTTTTGATCCACTCCCAGCCACGGGCCCCGCCGATGTCCCGGGCGTCGATCTCCACGCCCACGGGCCGGCCCATGTACTGTTTTTCACGAAGCCGCGCGGCCAGAGTATCGGTGTAGGCCATCACCGTTTCCCTGTCCGAATCCTTTTTAAAGATCGGCAGCAGGACCACGTGGGCCGGGGCGATGGCCGGCGGCATGATCATGCCGTCGTCATCGGCGTGGCCCATGATCAGCCCGCCGATCAGCCGGGTGGAGACCCCCCAGGAGGTGGTCCAGGCAAGCTCCTCCTTGCCCTGCTCGGACTGAAAAAGGATTTTCGATGCCCGGGCAAAGTTCTGGCCCAAAAAGTGGGAGGTGCCGGCCTGAAGGGCCTTTCTGTCCTGCATCATGGCTTCAATGCAGAAGGTTTCCACCGCGCCGGGAAACCGCTCGGAATCGCTTTTGTTGCCTTTGATTACCGGAATGGCCAGGTAGTCGGTTGCCAGTCTTTCATACAGGTTGAGCATGTGACGGGCCAGTTCCATGGCTTCGGCGGCGTCGGCGTGAACCGTATGACCCTCCTGCCACAGAAACTCGCTGGTGCGCAGAAAAATGCGGGTGCGCATCTCCCAGCGCACCACGTTGGCCCACTGGTTGATCAGCACGGGAAGGTCCCGGTAACTTTTCACCCACCGGGAAAAGGACTCTCCGATGATGGTCTCTGATGTGGGCCGCACCACCAGGGGCTCGGTCAGCTCACCGGCGGGCACCAGGCGGCCGTCTTTGGCCTCCAGCCGGTGATGGGTCACCACGGCGCATTCCTTGGCAAACCCCTCCACGTGCTCGGCTTCCCGCTCCAGAAACTCCAGCGGAATAAACAGGGGAAAGTAGGCGTTTTTCACGCCCGCGGCCTTGAACATGCCGTCGAGCACGCCCCGGATATTTTCCCATATGGCATAGCCCCAGGGCTTGATCACCATGCACCCGCGCACCGGCGATGTTTCCGCCAGGTCCGCCGCCCTGACCACCTGCTGATACCACTCCGAATAGTTTTCCCCACGGGTGGGTGAAATCGCCGCCTGTTCCTGTTTTCCCATTATTTTTTTCCAGCTCCTTTTTTATCCCAATTCGTCTCAAGCTTATCCATTTCCGCCAGCAGGTTTTTCACCAGGTCGGCTTCGGGAATGGTCTTAACAATTTTTCCTTTTTTAAACAGCACACCCTCTCCCCTGCCGCCGGCAATGCCCACGTCCGCCTCGGCCGCTTCCCCCGGGCCATTGACCACGCACCCCATCACCGCGATTTTCACCGGGGCCCGCATGGCCAGGGCATGGCGCTCCACCTGTTCCACGATGGCAAAAAGATCAATGCCGCACCGGCCGCAGGTGGGGCACGATATAATGTCCGGGCCCACGTGCCGCCTGTTCACGGCCTTGAGAATTTCAAACCCGGCCCGAATTTCCTCCACCGGATCCCGGGTGAGCGACACGCGGATGGTGTCGCCGACACCTTCGGCCAGCAGCATGCCGATGCCCAGCGAAGACTTGACCAGCCCGGGAAACAGGCCCCCGGCTTCGGTGACCCCCACATGAAGCGGGTAATCACACGCGGCGGCAATCAGGCGGTAGCTCTCCACGGTGCGGGCCACGTCCGATGCCTTGATGGAGAGCTTGATGTCAAAAAACTTTGCCGCTTCGAAAATGGCGATGTTGCGCAGAGCGCTTTCCACCATGGCCCGGGGCGTCGGCCCGCCGTGTTTTTTCAGCAGGTCTTTTTCTACAGACCCGGAGTTGACGCCGATGCGGATGGCCACCTGATGCTGCCGGGCGCAGTCAATGACTTTGAGGGTTTTTTCCCGGCCCCCGATATTGCCGGGATTGATGCGCAGGCCGTCGGCCCCGGCCTCCATGGCGGCCACGGCCAGGCGCCAGTTGAAATGAATGTCGGCGATCAGGGGAATGGCGATCCCGCTTTTAATCCGCCCGATGGCCTTTGCCGCCTCCGGGTCGGGCACCGCCACCCGCACAATCTCGCACCCCGCCGCTTCAAGCCTTGCGATCTGGGCCACTGTGGCGTCCACATCCGCTGTGTCGGTGGTGGTCATGGACTGGACCGATACCGGGGCATCGCCGCCCACGGCAACGGAACCGATATGAATCTGTCTTGATTTTCTGCGGGTTATCTCAAATGCCATTCAGCCTGCCCAGCTTTTTCGATCAACCATGGGGTCGTTTTTAAAGCCCAGAAATACCAGAGTCTTAGGCTTTATTCAAGGAAATATCCCGGTTCATTAATATAATCGGAATCGGTATCGGTATCGATTGACTTCGTCCCGATTTTGATTTTGACAGGATGTACAAGATTGCCCCTCCCGCTCTTTTCTGATAAGACCATAGTAACATTGTAGAAAAAAACGGCGTGCATTCATAAGGATCGCCCCGACGCAATATGAAACAGTTTTTCTCAATGCCATTCCGCCGCGTGGCGGCGGTAATGGCCCTTATAACGTTTTGTTGCCTGGCCTCGGCCGACGCGAAGACAGTAACCGACCCGACCGGCCGCACCCTTGAGGTGCCGGACAACCCGGGCCGCGTGGTGGCCCTGGCACCCAGCATCACGGAAATCATATTCGCCCTGGAACGCCAGGATGTTTTAAAAGGCGTCACCCAGTACAGCGATTATCCGCCGGAAGCCCTGCAACTGCCCAGGGTGGGTTCTTATGTGCACCTGGACCTGGAACGGATCGTGGCCCTGTCGCCGGATCTCTGCATCGCCATCAAGGACGGCAATCCCAAGCAGGTGGCCGACCGGCTCACCGAGCTGGGCATTCCGGTCTATGCCGTCAACCCCTTTGACCTGGAGACGGTGATCCAGACGGTCGAGGAGATGGGCACGCTGCTCAATGCAACGAAAAAGGCCGGGCAACTGGCCGACAGCATGCGCGCCCGCATCAACCGCATCGACCGGCTGGTGACGTCAATCCCGCACCGGCCGGCGGTCTTTTTCCAGATCGGCATATCCCCCATTGTGTCGGCCGGCACGAACACGTTTATCAATGAGCTGATCATCCGGGCCGGAGGAAAAAACCTGGCCGCCGGCAAGACCCCCTATCCCCGATTCTCCGAGGAGGAACTGGTGGGCCTTGCCCCGGACGTGGTGATCATCACCTCCATGACCCGGGGCGGCGAGTTTGACAAGGCCATGGCCCAGTGGCGCAAATGGGACACCCTGCCCGCGATAAGGAACAAACGGATTCACCTGATCGACTCCAACCTGGTGGACCGGCCCACCCCCCGCATCGTGGAGGGCCTGGAATCCATGGCCGTGCTGATCCACCCGGAACTCTTCTCCGACACCCCTTCAGAGGATGCACCATGAACAACACCGGGGCCTCTCTGATTTCCCGCATCTGCCTGCTCTCCCTGCCGCTGTTCGGGCTGCTGGTGGGCGTCGGCATTCTGGGCATTGCCAGGGGATCGTCGGGATGGGAAATCGGCGCTATTTGCAAGAGCCTGATCCGCATGGATACCGCCGACCCGGTGCTCACCACCATTATCTGGCGCATCCGCCTGCCCCGGGTCCTGCTGGCGGCCCTGGTGGGGGCCTCGCTTTCCGCCGGGGGCCTGGTGTTCCAGGCCCTGCTGCGCAATCCCCTGGCCGAACCTTACATTCTGGGAATTTCCGGCGGGGCCGCCGTGGGCGCGATTATCGGGATTCTGCTGGGGCTGGCCCCGTTTCCCGGTATAAGCATCGCGGCCTTTATCGGCAGCGGGGCCTGTCTGCTGCTGATCCTGTTCATGGCCACATGCAGAACCATTCTCAAAAACGAGTCCCTGCTGCTCTCCGGCGTCATGATCAACGCCTTCTGCTCGGCCATTATCATGTTCCTGATCGCCATCACCCAGGACGCGAGAATTCACAACATCATGTTCTGGCTCATGGGCGACCTTTCCATGGTGGGACTGAAGCAGGTGACCATTCTGGCCGCGCTGGTGATTCCCTGTTTTATCGTGGTTTTCAGGTATGCCAACATTCTGAATCTGATACTGCTGGGCCGGGAGATGGCCCAGACCATGGGGGTCAACATTCGCGTGGCCGGGGCCGTGCTGCTGGTGGTGACCTCCTTCATGGTCAGCGCCACGGTAAGCCAGTGCGGCCTGCTGGGGTTTGTGGGGCTGGTGGTGCCCCATTTCTTCCGGCGCCTGATCGGCGCGGACCACCGGCTCCTGGTGCCGGCCTGCCTGCTGGGCGGCGGCGCCTATATGGTGCTGTGCGACATGCTGGCCCGGACCCTGCCGGCCCACGGCGAAATGCCGGTGGGCGTGATCACCGCCATTCTCGGAGCGCCCCTGTTTATCTACCTCCTGAAACGGCCGGATAAGAAATGACACACGCCATTGCCATCGACCATCTCTTCTGCGGCTACACGGATCAGCCCGTTCTGCGTGAGGTCTCCTTTTCCGTTGATCCCGGCTCCTTTTTTGTCATCATCGGCCCCAACGGCAGCGGCAAAACCACTCTTTTAAAAGCCATGGCCCGGCTTCTGCCCGCCAAAGCCGGGCGGTTCGACATTCTGGGCAGGCCGGCCGGAAACTACACCTTCCGGAGCCTGGCCCAAACCATGGCCTTTGTGCCCCAGGAGACCCGCATCGACTTTCCCCTGACCGTGGAAGAATTTGTACTGGCCGGCCGGTCCCCCTACCAGGGCGTTCTGGGTATTCCCGACGCTATGGATACGGAGATCGCCCGCCAGGCCATGGCCTTTACCGGCATTGATCACCTTTCCTCCCGCAAGCTGGACCAGCTCAGCGGCGGGGAAAGACAGCGGGCCTTTATCGCCAAGGCCGTGTGCCAGGAGCCCCGCCTTATCCTGCTGGACGAGCCCACCGCCTCCCTGGACCTGGCCCACCAGACCCGGATCATGGACCTGATGGAACGGCTGAAAAATGAAAAAGGGGTCACCATTGTCATGGTCTCTCACGACATCAACCTGGCCGCCATGTACGGCGATACCCTGCTGCTGTTAAAAGAGGGCCGGGTGGTGGGCAAGGGCGCACCCGGCGAAATTCTGACCTACCAGATACTGGAAGAGGCCTACGGCTGCATGCTGCTGGTGGATGAAAACCCCCTGGGCAAATTTCCCCGCGTGACCCCGGTCCCTGACCGCCTGAAAATCATCCATTGACGACTTCGTAAAAAGCCCAATTTCTGCGTTGCGTTGCATTCACTCGTCACTGCGGCGTACGACAAACAACCCTTAATGAGGATTGACACACCGGCCTGTTTGGCTTTTAATAAAGTCTGCGACTAAAAACACCGCCCAAATGAAAACCATCTTATCTTTTTCCATGGAGGGTATGAATGAGCGACAAAAATGCTGTTGAACAGAAATTCAAAAAGGCCGCCGGACTGATCTCAAGCGCGGGCATGATCCCCTTTGCGGTGACCGACACGCTTTTAGAGATCGTCAGGTTTTACCTGGATGAAGCGGATGCCGACTTTATCAATGCCGCTTTTGACGGCGCCAAATCCCTCTCCATAGACCAGCTTAAGGAAAAGACCGGTCTTGATGAAGCAGCAATAACCGCCAGAGCCGATTCGCTGGCCAAAAAAGGCATTCTGTTCAACCAGCCCAACAGCAAAGGCGTTATGATCTACCGGCTGTTGCCCCTGATTCTGGTGGGCACCTTTGAATACACCTTCATGAACAAACTGCCCGACGGAAAAGATCGGGAGCCGCTTGAAAAGATCGCCAAGCTCTATCATACCCTGCTGCAGGAACTGCGGGACAACATGCAGCGCAGTTACGACAACCTGCTGCCGATCTTTGAACAGCAGCCGCCGGTGGACCGGACCGTTCCCACTTTTACCACGGAAACCGGAAGCACCATTCAGATCAACAGGGCCATTGGGGCCGAAGACACCGTGCTGCCGGCCCAGACCGTTGAGGAAATCATTCGCAAGTTTGACGATATCGCGGTGGGCCACTGCTTCTGCCGGAACTACAACAAGGTGCTGGGCCATGACTGTGAAATTCACGCGCCCGCCGAAGTCTGTTTTACCTTCGGCAAGTCCGCCCGCCACACCGTGGCCCAGGGATTTGCCCGGCCGGTGTCAAAAGAGGAGGCCCTGGTCATCATGAAGCAGGCGGAAGAGGCCGGCCTGGTCCACAAGGCCTTTCACAACGGCTCGAATATCAGCAGGGAAGAAAACAGCATCTGCAACTGCTGCAAGGACTGCTGCGACACCTTTACCCTCTGGCGCAACGGCGCCACACCCATGATCAACTCCACCAACTACCTATCCGTCATTGACGGAGAGATGTGCACCGGCTGCGGCATCTGCGTGGAGCGCTGCCCGGTGGATGCCATTGTGCTGGGCAGTGAGGGCACGGCGGTTCGCGAGGAAAAATACTGCATCGGCTGCGGCATCTGCGCCCGTTTCTGCCCGGAAGGAGCCATCTCCCTTCAGGAGGGCATGAGACGGGTTTATGTTCCGCCTCCACGCCTGAGAGCATAGAAAAAGAAAATAATGAAGCGCATGGGGTTTTTTGCTTGACAACATTTTTCCGGCCACCTATACCCGTTTCAAAGACAGCAAGGTGCCGGGCCTGTTTTTTCGGGCCGGGGTAAAAGGAAAGATGGTGAAACTCCATCGCATGCCAGCCGTTGCCGTGACCGGGGACAACGGCCGCACAATGCCACTCCGACAAAATCGGGGGAAGGCGCGGCCCGCGAATGATCCGCCAGCCGGAAAGCCTGCCTGACTGTGAAACCGGATTTTTGCTGGGCAAAATCCTTCTGAAATTTTATTCAGGAGGTATCCATGCCCGAAAAACCACCGTCCGCCGACACGCCTTTTATTCTTTCCGCCCTGGCTCCCGACACCATCTGCCGCGCCGCCATTGACGCTGTTGTCCCGGTGGGCACAACCCTGCTGGCCGACGCCAGCCGGAAAATAGGCAACAAGACAAAGCCCGCCGGCTCCCTGGGCCGCCTGGAAGCACTGGCCGTTCAAATGTGCCTGGTTCAGAACACCCTGGACCCGGCTGTTGGACAGAAAAACCTTTTTGTGTTTGCCGGAGACCACGGGGTAACGGCGGAAGGGGTGTCCGCCTTTCCTTCAGAGGTCACGGTCCAGATGGTACTCAACTTTCTGGCCGGCGGGGCCGCCATCAATGTGTTGTGCCGTCACTACGGCATTGACATGAAGGTGGTGGACATGGGCGTGGCAGGGGCGTTTGAAGACCACCCGGACCTGATTAAGAAAAAAGTGGCGCCGGGCACGAAAAACCTGGCCCGGCAGGCGGCCATGAGCGCCGACGCATTAAAAGCGGCCCTGGAAAGCGGCATGGCTGTTTTTCTGGAGGCCCATGCCCGAAAGCCCATCGACATTGTGGGCATGGGCGAAATGGGCATCGGCAACACCACCCCGGCAACGGCCATTATCTGCGCCCTTACCGGCATCTCTCCGGCCGAGGCCACGGGCCGGGGCACCGGCGTGGATGATGCCGGATTGAAACGCAAGACCGCCGTGATAGAACAGGCCCTGAAACTGCATTGCCCGGACCCGACAAACGGCTTTGAGGTGCTGCGCACCCTGGGCGGGTTTGAAATCGCGGGCATGGCCGGGGCCATTCTGGCCGCGGCGTCAAAGCAGACCGCCGTGGTGCTCGACGGCGTGATTTCAACGGCCGCCGGGCTGGCGGCCTGTGTTATCTGCCCGGCAATCAAAGGGTTCCTGGTCGCGGGACACCGGTCCGTGGAACCGGCGCAAAAGGCGGCCCTGTCTTTTATGGGGCTTGAGCCTTTGCTGGATCTTCAAATGCGGCTGGGCGAAGGCACGGGCGCGGCCATGGCCATGGATGCGGTGGCAGCGGCCTGCAAGATCATGACCCAGATGGCATCCTTTGAAGGGGCCGGTGTGTCCACGGCCTCAGGCACGGCCACGGCATAATTCCTGCCGTATCCGGTTTAAATAGTGTCCATCCGTCGGTTATGGGGACACGGAAAAGGTTTCCAATCCAGAAATGAGAATTTTTTTGCAAGATCAAGGAAAACAAGGGCTGACGCGGAGGCGTACTGTTGTACGCCGCACAAGGAAGCCCGCAGTTTGACGCAGAGATTGCGGGAAAAGGCCATTTATGGATGGAAACTAAATATAACCGAGCATCATCAGGACCACGGGCACCAGAATCGCCAGCAGGATAATGATTCCCGGGGCAGTCAGGTAGGCATGGTAAAGGGGCCGGCCCTGGGCGCGGACCTGCCTGGCCTTTTTCAGAAACCAGTTGCCCAGGGAGATGGAAAGCATCAGCACAACGATCATTTTAAACAGCAGAATCCCTTGTTCCACAGCAGGTTACTCCTTTGCATCCGGTGTGTCTTGGGCACCGGGCGCCAGGCCGGACACGGTTTTAATAAGATTTTCAACAGTGTCCGCGGAAAGCAGAAAACCCAGGCCGGTTCTGGAAGAACGGGCCGGATAATCCCCGCCGTCGTCCGCTTTGGGCGAAAACACCGACAGGGTATGGGCTTTTTCATCCATCAGGGTTACGGTAAGAACCGGTTCTCCCAGGTTTTCCGGTCCGGCCGTCTCCTGGTATGCATCGCACTCCAGGCGTACAATCGCGTCCAGAAAACCCGGCACGGCATTCGGGTCCACGGTCTCTCCGTGGTCCGTGGTCCACAGGGTATCTTCGGCCGCGCTTTTCACCAGGGTCCGGCTTTCACCCGCCTGTTCCACCGTGATCCGGGCAATGGTTGCCCTGTCGACATCCAGCACCCGCCTGTCGGTCAGTGCGTCGGCTGTTTTGTCAAAAATGCCGGAAAGCCGGCCCCTGGCATGATAGATACGGGGGTCGTCATCAATTCGCACAAAGGTGTGGTTGTGGGAAGGCGCGGTTTTGCCCACGGCAATGGTGCGAAGCGTTTTTCCGTCCGCAGCCGAAGCGGTCACCATGACCGCTTTGTCCGCTGACAGGTCGTAACGGACAAGATCGTCCCGCTCCGACACCAGGGTGGTAAGGGCAAGATCAGAGACGGCTTCCGCCATGCGATCCGCATCCGCCGGTTTTGCAGGGGCCCCGGAGGGCAGAAGCCAGTCATCCCCCTTTTTCTCAAGGACAAGAGGGGCCTGTACAGGTGCCCGCACTTCGATGCGCGCGATCTCTTCTTTTTTCAGGCCCCCGGTGTCGGGCAGCTCATAGAGCACCCGGTCACTGTTTCTGAACCAGAGAAACAGGGAGAGCCCCGCGATCAGAGCCACCAGCACCAGATATTCGGTTTTGATTTTCATCCCGTCTCACCTTTATGCCAATATCGTTCACACAGGCCCGGTTGGATTGTTCAATCCGTCGGCCAGCAACAACAATTACCGTGTTGCCGCAAGTGGCTAGGCCGCAAACCGCCGGGCGATCCGTTTTTTGCGGATTGACCGGGCCAGCAGCACCACCAGGCCGGCCATCACCACCAGCACGGGCAGCCCGATGATATTAAACCCCTTGATGGCCGTGCGGGTGGCCGCGGAAACCTCATTCAGGGGATTGTAGGTCTGCTGCTTGCTTCGCAGCAGGGCCACGGCTTCCCGCCCGTTCAGGGCATCTATCACGTTGGCCAGAAACACGGCGTTGGGCACCCTGCCCTCCCGGTCCACCATGTAGTCCCGCAGCGGATGCGAAGACCCCATCACAAAGATTTTTCCGGGCCGCCCTTTTTCAATGACCGTGCCAATGGCCTCCACAGCCGGCCCTTTGCCTGCAGGCGCGGCTGCGTCGTCTTCTGCTTCCGCCTCATCCTCCGGCGGTTTTGAGGGCACCGGTTTTCCGGCAAAATAGCTGGGAAACGCCCCATCCAGCAGACAGGCCAGCAGAAAGCTCTCTCTTTCGGCATCCGGCCCCGGAGGCCTCAGAAACATGGGGTTTAAGCTGATCCGGCCCCTCTGCTCCCACGACTGGTCGCTGGAGGAAAACAGGGGCACGGCCGCGATGCCGTTTTGCTCAAGTTTATCTTCCTGCAGAACCAGGGGCGCGTTCTGCATGGCCACCAGGCCCCGAATGTTTTTCATGAAGCCGGGCTCATGGTTGATGTATTCATTTTTGATCAGCGGCGCGAAATAGATGGGCTGCTCCCCCCCGCCCATGCGCGGGTCAACGGGCTGTTTGAAGCAGGATTCGTCCATCACCACGGAGCGTTCCAGGGTCACGCCATAATGGGCCAGGAGTTTTTCAATTCCGGTCTCCAGGGGCACATAGGCCGGCTGGGCATAGGGAGAAGGCCTTCCCTGGGGATGGACCTCCTTGAAGGGATCCAGAAAAAGGGCCAGGCTGTGTCCCCGCATCAGGTACTGGTCGATCTGGAACAGCTCATAATCCGAAAAGGGTTCGGTGGGTCCGGCGATCACCAGGCAGGCAAAGGCGGCGTCATCCAGTCCTTCGGTTGCCAGGTCCACGGAGCGGATGGTGTAGTTTTCCGAAACATGGGCCCGAAAGTTGGCCGATGAGGTACCGCTGTCCGGCTGAAACGGGTTGGCCATGTCCGGGGAGATGCCCTGAAGGGTGCCGTGGCCGGCCAGAAACCCGATATCGTCGTTGATGCCCACCAGGGACTCAATGGACCGGTCCAGCAGATCCTCGATCTCTTCGGCATCGGGCATGGAATACCGGGTGCCGAAGATGGGCAGCTCCACCACGTTGAGCAGGGGCAGGGAAAGCCGCCGCTGCTTGTGGGTCAGTACCAGGCCGATGGCCCCCTCCCCCTCGGGAATCGGTTTTCCGGCGCGCTGGGGAATCTCGGGCCATTTCAGGTGAATCAGGTCCAGGTTGTCGATCCCGTCGGCCCGGCCGGTTTCAGTCGACAGGTCAACGGTTTCAAACGCGATGGCGTCAAACAGCCGGACATTTAAGCGGTCCGTGATCTCCTTCATGGTGCCGGGCAGTTCCCGCAGGTTGTCGATCTCCAGGTAGGGCGCCACCGCGTACAGGGATGACGAGAGATACAGGGTGGCCTTTACCGGCGCATCCAGGTCGGCAAAGGCGCTCACCTTTCGGGTGAGCCTGGAGATGGCCGTGGTGATCCGGTACTCCAGGCCGTCGATGGTGGAGACCGGGTCGATCTTTTCCACCATGTCGCCGTAGATGATCACCATTCCCATGTAGGCCTTCTGGAACTTGACCTCGTCGGCCTCCACGTTGCGCACCTGCACCGGGTAGATGCCGTAGTCATTGGCCAGGGCCTGGTTTTCCGCCACCGGTTCACCGGTCTGGCCCTCTTTGGGCGTGACATCATGAAACTGGTAGGAAAGATGCCGGTCCGCGTAAAGGGCGTAGGACCCCAGAAGGTCGTGCAGGTACCGTTCCGTGGCATTGTGGGGCGGCGGCAGGTTTTTCGTGAAAAAGACCTTGATGGTCAGGGGGCCGGAGACCCGGGCCAGGGCCTGTTTCGAGGCGTCTGACAGGGAGTACTTGTTGTCCGCGGTCAGGTCGGCCCGAAAAAAGAAAGAGGCCCCGGCAATGTTGAGCAGCACCACCACCGCAAGGTAAAGACCGAACTTTATGTATCGTTGCGTCCGTCTGGCTTTTTCCATCCGCAAAGTCCCCTATTGTTTTTCACACAGCACAAGATAGGCGCCATAGAGCGACACAAAGGCCACGCTTAAAAAATAAAGAATGTCCCGGCTGTCCACCACGCCCTTGGCGATGTTGTCAAAATGGGCACCGGCGGAAAGATAGGCGGCTACGCCCATCACGGTGTCGGGCAGGAAAAAGAGCATGGCGTCCAGCAGGGTCAGCACAAAGCAGACCGCCGCGGCAATGATGAATGCCACGATCTGGCTTTTGGTCAGGGCCGAGGCAAACAGCCCCACCGCCGCGTAGGCCGCGCCCAGCAGCAGTGCCCCGATATAACCGCCGGCCGCTGCCCCCCAGTCCAGGTCCCCCACCAGGGAAACCGACACGGCATACATCACCGTGGGGGCCAGCATGATCGCCACAAAGGCCGATGCCGCGGCCAGCTTGGCCGCCAGCACCTGGCCCAGGTTCACCGGCAGGGTCATGAGCAGTTCATAGGAGCCGGAATGGAGCTCTTCGGCAAACAGCTTCATGGTGACCGCGGGCACCACAAAAGAGAGCACATAGGGCAGCATGCCGAAAAAGGCCCGCAGCGTTGCCTGGCCCTGAAGAAAAAAGGGCGAAAAGAAAAACCACCCGGTCACCAGCAGAAAGACCGTGATCACGATATAGGCCACCGGTGAAACAAAATAGGCCTTAAACTCGCGCCTGAAGATGTGCCACACCTCTGCCATGTCATGCCTCCGTGGTGAGTTTCCGGAAAATGTGTTCAAGGCCGCGGGTTTCGCCGTAGAACTCCAGCAGGTCCCAGCCGGCCTGCCGGATATGGGCGTAAATGGCCCGGCGCGGGTCCGGGTCGGACGCGCAGACCAGCTTCAGCCGCACCCCCCCGGAGGGGTCGGACGGGTCAGGCGGCTGGACCTGAACGTCCCGAACGCCTTTGACCCCGGCCAACCCGGCTTTTGCCGTCTCCGGGTCAGCCCCGGCCAGCAAGACAAAAAGCGCCCGATCTCCGCCGGTTTCGGCGATCAGGGCGCCGGTGGCCTGGTCGGCCGCGATTCTCCCCTTGTCGATAATCACGATGCGGTCGCAGGTGGCTTCTGCCTCGCTCAAAATATGCGTGGAAAAGATGATGGTCTTTTCCTTTCCGGCCTGCCGGATGATGTCGCGAATCTCCACGATCTGGTTGGGGTCCAGGCCCGAAGTGGGTTCATCGAGCACCAGGATCTCGGGGTCGTGGATCATGGCGTGGGCCAGGCCCACCCGCTGGCGAAACCCCTTGGAAAGCTCGGCCACCGGCTGGTGCATCACCGGTTGAAGACCGCACATTCCCGCGACCCGGGAAATGCGGTCACCCTGCTCCTCCCTGCCGATGCCCCGGACATCGGCCACATAGACCAGGTAATCATACACCAGCATGTCGCCGTAAACCGGGGCCGCCTCGGGCAGGTAGCCCATGAGACGCTTGATGGCCGGCATATCGTTATGAATGGAAAGGCCGTTGACCGTGATGTCGCCCGACGTGGGCCGCAGAAACCCGGTGAGCATGCGCAGCGTGGTGGTTTTGCCCGCGCCGTTGGGCCCCAGCAGGCCCACGATCTCGCCTTTTTCAATCTTCAGGCAAATGCCGTTCACCGCGCACAGATCGCCGTAATACCGTGTCAGCTGGTTTACCTGTATCATCATCAATGCTCCATGAAATCCGGCAGGAAACAGCCGCCGCGTTTTATTTTCAAATACTATTAACCATTGATATCAAAGGTGTCAAGAGGTGAATCGGTAAAGACCGGGGGCTTTTACCGGGGGCCGCCATGTCGCAAAAGGAAAGGATCCCTGTTTGTAGTGTGCCCGTAAGGGCATTGTTTATGGCCGGCCGTCAAACGCCTGACGGCGTCACTACAAACAGGCCTTTTCTCCACGGGCAAGGCCTGTCGGCCTTGGCCCGTGCCACCCGCCAAATATTATCCTTCTCAATCCCCCTTCAATGGGTGCCACGGGCAAAGCGAAGCTTGCCCGTGAAAGGCCTGACTTACACAAACACCCACGGGCAAGGCCTGTCGGCCTTAGCCCGTGCCACCCAATTCAGATTACTTTCCTTTATTTGGATGCCACCCATTAGAGTTCGGCTTTCCCTTTGAGGGGTGCCACGGGCGAACCGAAGGTTGCCCGTGCCGGGTTGACGGCCGGGCATCGTCTCTCTGTTACCGTTCCTTTGCTTGAATCCACACCCCGGGTGTGCCATAATCGCGTCGCTATTCAACAACAAGAGGCCGGCCTCAATCCCGCCGCGAATGGCGGCGGCTTTCCGGGCCGGACCCTTCAGGGAGAACAGACATGGAAAAACAGCCTTATATGCAAAAACAGTTTGTGCTGCGTGTCCTGGGGACCGCGCTGCCGGTTGCACTCGCGATATTGGCCTTGATCCTGTCGTCGCCGAATGCGAAGGCCGGCAACTCCATCATCACCACCGGCAGCGGTGTGGCGGCCCTGGGCAATGACAAGAGTCGCAACCAGGCCGAGAGCGAGGCCCTGGCCCTGGCCAAACGGGACGCCGCGGAAAAGGCGGCCACCCATGTGCAGAGCGCCTCGGAAGTGGAAAACTTCGCCCTGAAAACCGACCTGGTCAAAGCCTATGCCGAGGCCGTGGTGACGGTTCTGGAAAAACTGGAAAGCGCCTGGATCAAAGACCCTCAGATGGGTGACAGTTTCCAGGTGGTGATCCGGGCCGAGGTGACGCCGAACCTGGAGGGTGTCCGGCCGGCCGGGCCGTGGGCCGATGATCCGGCCGCGCCCCTGACCGTGAGCCTGACCACCCCCAAACAGAGCTACCGGGCCGAGGAACAGGTGGCTCTTTTCCTGAAGGGCAACAAGCCCTTTTTCGCCCGGGTGGTTTATGAAGACTGCTCCGGCACCCTGACCCAAATTCTGCCCAACCCCTATCGCACGGAAAACTATTTTCAGGGCGGCACTGTCTATCAGCTGCCCGCCGGCAACGACCGGTACACCATGACCGTGGTGCCTCCCTTTGGAACGGAAAGAATAACGGTGTACGCCGCCACTCAGCCCCTGGGAGAGGTGGCGCAACAGACCCGGGGGCCGGTCTACCTGCTGGAAGAAAAGCCGGATGCCGTGGCGGCCCGTACCCGGGGCATTCAGCTATCCGCGGCGTCGGCCGGTGAAGAAAAAGCGGCTGCTGAGTTTTTTGAAGCCTCGGTCACGATCCAGACCGGGCCGTGACCCTTTGGCCGGCTTTTGCGAACCCGGCCTGTGTTGTCTTCACGGGCAAGGCCTGACTTATACAAACACCCACGGGCACGGCCTGTCGGCCTTGGCCCGTGCCACCCGCCGAAAAAAGGCCATTTATGAATGGAAACTATCGCATCATGCAGAAGGGATTGGTCCGCCGCTCCATGCCGATGGTGGTTTCCGGGCCGTGGCCGCAGTAGACCGTCACATCATCACCCAGGGGAAACAGCTTGGTCTGAATGGCGGAAATCAGGGTGTCAAAATCACCTCCCGGAAAGTCGGTCCGGCCGATGGAACCGGCAAACAGGGTGTCGCCCACAAAGACTTTCTTGTCCGTCACCAGGGAGATGCCGCCCGGCGAGTGGCCCGGCGTATGCAGCACCTTCATCTCGATGGTGCCGAAGGAGATCACATCCCCCTCTTTCACGGTGCGGTCCGGCGGCGGCGAATTTTCCGCGGCAATACCGAAGGCCGACGCCATCTGGGACAGGCCGGAGAGCATGGGCGCGTCCGCGGCATGGATCAGCAGTTCAGCGCCGGTGGCCTGTTTCAACTCCCTGTTGGCGCCCACGTGATCAAAATGGCCGTGGGTGTTGATGATATATTTAACGGTAAGCTTGTTATCCGCCAGGTGATAAAGAATCCGGTCAGCTTCGTCGCCGGGATCGATCACCACGGCCTGTTTTGTCTGGTCGCATCCCACGATAAAACAGTTGGCCATGATCATGCCCACTTCCAGTTTTTCAAGAATCACATTTACCTCCTTGGTCTTGTCGGCGCCGGCAACGGGCTATGACTTTCGCGCGTTGCGCTTTGCCTGTTCAATCAGCTCCAGAATGCCGGTGATTTTGGGCTGGGGTTGCGGATTCAGAAGACGGGCCACGGTCTTCTCGGGAAAATGCGCTTTCAGAAAGGCCGCCACGTCAAACTGTTCCCACCAGCAGTCGGCGGTTTTCAGGCAGGGTTCGCCGTCCGTGCCGCAGCCCAGGCAGTAGGAAAAAAGAACTTCATGGCCCAGCCGGGGACACCGGCGCTGCAACGCCTCCGTCATGATTCCGTTTTCCGTCATTTCGCCGCCTTGAATTTAATACCGGCAACCCGGTTTCAATAAAAAGGCCCGGCACGCGCTTTTGCCGTGCCGGGCCGCAAATTCAGCACATCATTCCCCGGCCGATTTCCGGGCAATGGCACGGCCTAATCGTGCTTGAGGATCGCAGGCTTGGGATAATCGGCAAACACCGCTTCCGACGCCTTCAGATCGTCATCGTTCATGAGAATGTTGAACAGCTCACCGGCAAAAAACCGGTCGTAGCCGGCCAGGTCCAGAAGGCCATGACCGCTCAGGTTGAACAGGATCACCTTTTCCTTGCCCTCTTCCTTTGCCCTGTTGGCCTCTTCAATGACACAGGCGATGGCGTGGTTGCTCTCGGGCGCGGGAATGATGCCTTCGGAACGGGCAAACAGCACGCCGGCCTCAAAGGTGCTCAACTGGGAAACCGCCCGGGGCGTAACAATGCCTTCGCAGACCAGCTGGCTGACCGTGGGCGCCATGCCGTGGTAACGGAGCCCGCCCGCGTGAAAAGGCGGCGGAACAAAGGCATGGCCCAGGCTGTGCATGGCCAGCAGGGGGGTGTACTTGGCGATATCGCCGTGGTCGTAAACAAAGGGGGCCTTGGTCATGGTGGGGCAGCCCATGGGCTCTACCGGATAGATATCGATATCTTTGCCGTGAATCTTGTCGTAGACAAAGGGAAAAGCGATGCCGGCAAAGTTGCTGCCGCCGCCGGCGCATCCGATGATGACATCCGGATAGTCGCCGACTTTTTCAAACTGTTTCCTGGCTTCCAGCCCGATGATGGTCTGGTGCAGCATCACGTGGTTGAGCACGCTGCCCAGGGCATAGCGGGTCTGGCCCGATTCATCGGTGACGGCGCATTCAATGGCTTCGCTGATGGCAATGCCCAGGCTGCCCGGCGTGTTGGGGTCTTTGGCCAGGGCGTCGCGGCCCGCCCGGGTCTGGTCGCTGGGGCTGGGAATGCAGTTGCCGCCCCAGGCGCCCATCATGCTTTTGCGGTAGGGCTTCTGGTCAAAGCTGATCCGTACCATGAATATCTTGCACTCCAGGCCGAACTGGGAACAGGCATAGGAGAGGGCGCTGCCCCACTGGCCGGCCCCGGTTTCGGTGGTGAGCTTCTTGATGCCGAACTCCTTGTTGTAGTAGGCCTGGGCCACGGCGGTGTTGGGCTTATGACTTCCGGCAGGGCTGACGCTTTCGTTCTTGTAGTAAATCTTGGCCGGCGTGCCCAGCGCCTTTTCAAGATTGCGGGCCCGCACCAGGGGGGACGGCCGCCACACCGTCAGAATGTCTAACACCTCGTCAGGAATGGTGATCCACCGCTCGGTGCTGACCTCCTGCTCGATAAGGTTCATGGGGAACACAGGGGCCAGGGAATCGGGTCCCACGGGGTTCCCGTCGGGTCCCAGGGGCGGATTCATCTTGATGTCCGCCAGAATGTTATACCACTGGCGGGGCATCTCATCTTCTGTCAGAAAAATTTTCCGGGAAGTCATGCGCTACTCCTTGCTGTTCGTTGTATTCATATTCTCGGGAAGGTCCGCTTCCGATCCTCCCAGATCCTTGTTGATGCGGTCCAGCACACCGTTGATAAAGGCGCCGGACTCACCGGTGCCGTATTTCTTGCCGATCTCGATGGCCTCATTGATGGCCACACGGGGCGGCACGTCGTCACAGTAAAGCATCTCGAAAATGGCGATCCGCATGACGTTGCGATCCACACCGGACATGCGGCTGAGCTTCCAGTGCTCGGAACTTTCGGCCAGCAGATCATTGAGCTTTTCCCACCGGTTCTTGACGCCCTGGGCCAGGGTGAAAAAATGGGGAAAATTCTTTTCCGAAAGGTTGAACCTCGCGCAGAAATCCTCCATCCAGGCGTCAAAATCCCCGGCCGCGTTCAAGTCGTAGGAAAAGAGAAACTGCAACGCAAGTTCCCGTGATCGTCGCCTGCTTGCCATAAGAACTTACGCCCGCGTCACCACTTCCATCAGATTGGCCATCTCAACAGCCGACACGGCCGCGTTCCACCCCTTGTTGCCCGCCTTGGTGCCGGCCCGTTCAATGGCCTGTTCGATGGTGTCGGTGGTGACAATACCGAAGATCACCGGCACGGAAAACTCCAGGCTCACCTGGGCGATGCCCTTGGACACCTCGGCGCACACATAGTCAAAATGGGGGGTCGAGCCCCGGATCACCGCGCCCAGGCAGACGATGGCGTCGTAGTCGCCCTTTTCCGCCATCTTCTTTGCCAGCAGGGGGATCTCAAAGGCGCCGGGAACCTTGACCAGGTGAATGTCCTTGTCCGCCGCGCCGCTGCGCACCAGGGCGTCCACGGCCCCGGAGACCAGCCTGTCGGTGATAAAATCATTAAACCGGCTGGCAATCAGGGCAAAGGTTTTGCCTTTGGCCGAAAGGCCCGCCTCCATCAGTTTGGGCATTGCTGCTCTCCTTTTACCTTATCCCTGCCGGCGTGTCTGTACCCTCCACCGTCAGGCTGTTGATGCATGTTTCAATTTTTATAATGGTTTTGCTCCTGTTTTGCAACACGCAAACCGCTTTAACCCGGATGTTTCACAAGTTGAATCAGGGCGTGCAGTCAAGGTTCAACAGGTGGCCCATCTTGAGCTTTTTGCACTCCAGGTAGCGCTTGTTGTGTTCATTGGGCGCAATCTCGATGGGAATCTGCTCCACCACGGAGAGGCCATAGCCCTCCAGGCCGACGATCTTTTTCGGATTGTTGGTGATCAGCCGCATTCTTTTCACTCCCAGGTCGGCCAGCACCTGGGCCCCGATGCCGTAATCCCGCAGGTCGGCCTTGAAGCCCAGCTGCTCGTTGGCTTCCACCGTGTCATATCCCTGGTCCTGAAGATTATAGGCCTTGAGCTTGTTCACCAGGCCGATACCCCGGCCCTCCTGACGGACATACAGCAAAATCCCGGCCCCCTCCTTTTCCATCATCTCCATGGCCTTGTGAAGCTGATTGCCGCAGTCGCACCGCAGGGAGCCGAAAATGTCTCCGGTGAGGCACTCGGAGTGAACCCTCACCAGCACCGGTTTTTCGGGGTCGATCTCGCCCTTGACCAGGGCGATATGCTGAAAGTCTTCCATGTCGTTTTCGTACACCATCACCTTGAAGGTGCCGCCGAACATGGAGGGGATCGTGGTCTCCACCACCTTGCGCACAAAGGACTCGGTGCGCATGCGGTACTCGATCAGGTCCGCTATGGTGCAGATGCCGATGCCGTGAGCCTCGCTGAACTCCTCCAGCTGGGGCATGCGGGCCATGGTGCCGTCGTCGTTCATGACCTCGCAGATCACGCCGGCGGGTTTCAACCCGGCCAGCCGGGCCAGGTCCACCGACCCCTCGGTCTGTCCGGCCCGCACAATGACCCCGCCCCGCCGGGCCCGCAGGGGAAATATGTGACCCGGCCGTACCAGGTCGTCGGGCCTGGCGCCGTCGGCCACGGCAGCCAGAATCGTGGTGGCCCGGTCCGCCGCTGAAATACCGGTGGTCACGCCGTGCTTGGCCTCTATGGAAACCGTGAAACCGGTGCCAAAGGGGGAGGTGTTTTTGTCCACCATCAGGGGCAGGTCCAGCTCCTCCACCTTTTTGGCGTCCAGGGCCAGACAGATCAGGCCCCTGCCGTACTTTGCCATGAAGTTGACCGCCTCGGGAGTCACCTTTTCCGCGGCGATCATCAGGTCCCCTTCGTTTTCGCGGTCCTCGTCATCAACGAGAATCACCATTTTGCCGGCGCGAACATCCTTTATTGCCTCTTCGATACTCAGTACTGCCATGTCAATCTCCTGTCTTTCTCAAATTTCAAAGCGGCAGGGATCTTCCCCGCCACGATATGATCTACATAAATCCCGTTTCGGTCAGGAATTCCATGTCAATGCCGCCACCCGGCTTTTTCCCGGACCCGGAAAGAAAGTGCTCCACATACTTGCCGATGATATCGGTCTCAATATTGACCGCGTCGCCGCTGTTGCGCAGCCCGATGGTGGTGATTGAGGCCGTGTGCGGAATGATGCTCAGCAACACATGGGTCGGACCGCAGTCATTAATGGTCAGGCTGACGCCATCCACGGCCACCGACCCCTTTTTCACCATGTACCGGCCCAGGTCACGGGGCAGGCCGATGGTCACCAGCACGGCGTTGCCCAGGTTCTTTTTGCCCTGGATCACCCCGGTGCCGTCGATATGGCCGGTCACAAGGTGGCCCCCCAGCCGGTCGGAAAACCGCAGGGCCCTCTCCAGGTTGACCTTTTCCCCGGCCCGCAGGTTGCCCAGGGTGGTTTTGGAAAGCGTTTCCGGGGCCACGTCCGCCTCGAACCGCCGGCCCTCAATGGTCACCACGGTGAGGCAGGCCCCGTTGACGGCAATGCTGTCGCCCACCTTTGTATCATCGACGGGAAACCCGGCCTCCACGCAAATGCGCCGGCCCCGGTCGGCCGACGGCCGCAGGTCCTTGATCCGGCCGAATCCCTCAACAATACCGGTAAACATCAGGCCACATACCCCTCGATCAGAATGTCATCATCAAACCGGGTCACGGACACATCCCGCACCGGCAGGGCATCTTTCATCTGTTCGGGTCCCGCTCCCGCGCAAACGGGAATGCCATCGTCGCCGCCCAGAATTTTCGGGGCGTAAAAAAAACATACCTTGTCCACGATGCCGGCCGCAAACGCGGACCCGATCACCTGTGCACCGCCCTCGATCAGCAGGCTGGTGATCCCCATCTTTCCAAGGCCGTCCATGAGCCCGGTCATGTCAATCCGCCCGTTGGCCGGCACCGCATCAAAAAACCGGGCCTTGTCCTTGAGCCGGTCCCGCTTCTTTTTGTCATGTCCCGGCCCCACCACGATCAGGGTTTCAGCAGGCGAATCCAGGTCAAACATCGCGGCATCCTCTCGAATGCAGAGGTTTGTGTCCAGCACGATCCGCATGGGGTCTCTGGTTTGCATGCCCTTGACCCGGGCCGTGAGCCGGGGGTTGTCGGCATTGGCCGTGCCCACGCCCACCAGGATGGCGTCCGACGCGTGGCGCATTCGGTGCACAAACGCCCGGGCCGCCTCTCCGGTCACCCATCTGGAATCACCGGTGCGTGTGGCGATGCGGCCGTCCAAGGTCATGGCGCACTTGACCGTGACAAAGGGCCGCCCCGTGGTCACATATTTTGCAAACCACTCGATCTGCTTTTTGGCCTCGGCCTCACAGACCCCCACAGTGACGGCAATGCCCCTGGACTCCAGGTATTGAATACCCCCGCCGGCCACGTGGGGATTGGGGTCGGCCGTGGCCACCACCACCCGGGCGATGCCGGCGTCACAAATCTTCCGCGTACAGGGCGGGGTCCGGCCGGTATGGTTGCAGGGCTCCAGGGTCACGTAAAGGTCGGCGCCACGGGCCAGTTCCCCGGCATCGTCAATGGCCATCACTTCGGCGTGGGGTTTGCCAGCCGCCGCGTGAAACCCCTTGCCCACCACCCGGCCGTTCCGCACCACCACGGCGCCCACCACGGGGTTGGGGGAAGTAAAACCGGTCCCCCGTTCGGCCAGGCCCAGGGCCATATTCATGAAATAGGTGTCATCCATTCAAATCTTGCCTTCGAAAACGTGCCACGAACCGGTCAGACCGCCGGGGCCGGGGAGAAAAAACATTGCCGCTACTGTTTTTTCAGCAGGCTCTTGAGCTCGGAGTAAAAATCGTGCACATCCTTGAACTCCCGGTAGACCGAGGCAAACCGCACATAGGCCACGTCATCCAGGGCATGCAGCTTTTTCATCACCTTTTCGCCGATGATGCTTGAGGGAATCTCATGCTCGCCCATCTCCATGAGGTCCTGCTCCAGCTCGGAGATGAAATCCTCTATGATGTTGACGCTGATGCGCCGCTTCTGGCAGGCGCTCATCATGCCGGACCGCACCTTGTCCTTTAAAAACTCTTCCCGCCGGCCGTCCTTCTTGACGATCATGAGCGGCGCCTTTTCCACGTGCTCGTAGGTGGTAAACCGGCGGGCACATTCCAGGCACTCCCGCCGGCGCCGGGTCTCGGTATCATCCCGGCTTAACCGCGAATCGATCACCTTGTTGTCAAGGGAACCGCAGTACGGGCATTTCATGGCACCTCCTTGGATCAGGGCAGCTGAAACAGCCGGACCCCGACCTCGGCAAACATCTCCAGGGACATGGGATCGTCATACCCATCTCTATAGTAAACCGCCGAAATACCGGCGTTGATGATCATCTTGGCGCAGATGGAACAGGGCTGGTTGGTGCAGTAAAGCGATGCTCCCTGAATGGAGACCCCGTGAAAGGCCGCCTGAATGATGGCGTTCTGTTCGGCGTGAATGCCCCGGCACAATTCGTGTCGCTCGCCGGAGGGAACATTGAGTCTGGCGCGCAGGCAGCCGGTTTCACTGCAATGGGTCACACCCGCCGGGGCCCCGTTGTAACCGGTGGCCAGAATACGCTTGTTTTTGACGATCACGGCCCCCACGTGACGCCGCAGGCAGGTGGAACGCCTGGCCACCAGTTCCGTGATCTCCATGAAATAGGTGTGCCAGTCGGGACGGCCCGGCGTATCGGTGCACGGTTCATTCATGGTCGTTGTCACGATAAATCGGAAAGGCCTCGCACAGCTCCATGACCTGCTTCCGGGTGGCCTGAATCACGGTGTCGCTGGAAATGTGCTTCAGCACGCTCACGATCAGCCCGGCCACCACCGCCATTTCCGGCTCCTTCATGCCCCGGGTGGTCATCACCGGGGTGCCGATACGGACCCCGCTGGTCACGGTGGGGTTTTCCGTGTCAAAGGGAACGGCGTTTTTGTTTAAGGTCAGGCCGGCCCGTTCCAGGGCCGCCTCGGCGGCCTTGCCGGTGACGCCGATATTGCGCAGGTCGGCCAGCATCATGTGATTGTCGGTGCCGCCGGATACCAGATCAATGCCCTGCTCCATCAGGTGCGCGGCCAGGGCCCGGGCGTTTTTCACCACCTGCTGCTGGTAGGCCACAAAACCGTCGGTCAGGGCCTCGCCAAAGGCCACAGCCTTTGCCGCGATCACGTGCATCAGGGGCCCGCCCTGAATGCCGGGGAAAATCTCCTTGTTCAGCGCCTTTCCAAAATCGGCCCTGGCTGAAAGAATCAGGCCGCCCCGGGGGCCGCGCAACGTCTTGTGCGTGGTGGAGGTGACCACGTCCGCGTGAGGCACCGGCGACGGATGAACCCCGGCCGCCACCAGGCCGGCGATATGGGCCATGTCCACCACCAGGTAGGCGTCCACCGACGCGGCGATTCGGGCAAATGCTTCAAAATCAAGGATTCGCGGATAGGCGCTGGCGCCGGCGATGATCATTTTCGGCCGGTGGACCCTTGCCAGGTCGGCCACCTGGTCATAGTCAATAGCACCGGTCTCTTTTTTGACGCCGTAATGTTTAAAGTCAAACAGCCGGCCGGAAAAACTCACCGGGCTGCCGTGGGTCAGATGGCCCCCGTGGGCCAGGTCCATGCCCAGCACCATATCGCCGGGCGACAGCAGGGCGAAATAGACCGCCATGTTGGCCTGGGAACCGGAGTGGGGCTGAACATTGGCGTAGGCGGCGCCGAACAGGGTCTTGGCCCGGTCAATGGCGATCCGCTCGGCCCGGTCCACGTATTCACATCCGCCGTAATAGCGTTTGCCCGGATATCCTTCAGCATATTTGTTGGTCAGCACGCTTCCCTGGGCCGCCATAACGGCCCGGCTGGCGATGTTTTCCGAGGCGATCAGTTCCAGGTTGTGCTGCTGTCGTTCCACTTCACGGGCCACGGCCCCGGCCACTTCGGGGTCCTGCCGTGCCAGATAGTCAATGGTCATTCTCACGGTTCCACCAATTCAGCGGCAGCGGCGTGCGCGCCGCCCTTGCCCGGATTACAGCCGTTTTGTGATAAACTCCACCGCGTCCTTCACCGTCATGATCTGCTCGGCCTCGTCGTCGGATATCTCGATATCAAACTCGTCCTCCAGGGACATGAGCAGTTCCACGATATCCAGGGAATCGGCGCCCAAATCGTTGATAAACTCGGCATCCGGCCGGATTTCACTGAAGTCGATCTCAAGCCGCTCGGCCAGAATGCGTTTCACCTTGTCTTCAATGGACATGCTGTTCTCCTTTTACCGCTTCACCCGCCCTGCAATCGAACGGACATATTCGCGTCTGTTTTCTCTGTTTTCTGACCGGACCGGGTTTTTGTCTTTTTCGATCCGGTTGTTGATAACGACCGGCCGGCCTAGATGTAAAGGCCGCCATTGACATGAATCACCTGGCCGGTGATGTAGGCCGCCGCGTCCGAGGCCAGAAACGTAACCACGCCGGCCACATCGTCCGGGGTGCCCATGCGGCCCAGGGGAATCTTTTCCGCGATGCGCTCCCGGTCCTGGTCGGAAAGCCCGGCCGCCATGTCGGTGTTTACCAGGCCCGGGGCCACGGCATTGACCGTGATGTTCCGGGAGGCAAACTCCAGGGCCACGGACCGGGTCAGCCCGGCCAGGCCCGCCTTGGCGGCCGCGTAATTGGCCTGGCCCGCGTTGCCGGAAAACCCCACCACGGAGGTGATGCTGATAATCCGGCCGCCGCGCTGCTTGAGCATCTGCCGGGAAGCGGCCTTGATGCAGAAAAACGCGCCCCGCAAATTGACGGCCATCACGTCGTCCCAGTCCGCCCCGGACATGCGGGGCACCAGCCCGTCCCGGGAAATGCCCGCATTGTTCACCAGCACGTCGATGCGGCCCGACTCGGCCACCACGGTCTTGAACAGGGCCGTTACATCCGCCTCACGGGAGACATCGGCCTGAATGCAGGCAGCCGATCCACCCCGCGCTTCAACCTGCTTTTTTGTCTCTTCGGCCTGATCGGCCGATGCGGTATAATTGACATAGACACGGGTGCCGGCATCGGCAAAGGCAAGACAGATCGCCCGGCCGATACCACGGGACCCGCCGGTGACAACAACAACGCGTTTCTGAAGGCCTGGCATGGTCATGGTCTGTCTCCTGCCGGCAGCACGGGACACACCCCGGACACCCTCCTAGGCTTCCGTCTCGATCACGGTGCGGTCCTTGTATGTGCCGCAGGAAGGGCATGCCCGGTGATGGAGTTTGGCCTCGCCGCACTGGGGGCATGAGGATACGTTGATCGGCCCCACCTTGTGCTGGGACTTGCGCATGTCTCTTTTTGACTTTGATTTTCTTCGCTTCGGTACAGCCATCTTTTTCTCCTAACACGTCTATATTTATAAACTTATTGATTTTTTTACAGGCTTCCACCTGCATTACAATCTTATAGTTTTTAATGGAATCACCGGCCATTGTCAAGAGATTTATGGGGGCCGACCCGCCCGCAAACCGATAATTTCAAAGGAAAAACAAAAAAAACAGGGAGCCTCAGGCCGATGGCGGTCCGTCTATTTGCAAAAAAATTTCTTTTACCATTCTTTGGACCGCCGAATCCGGATCATGGCCATAGGGTGTCAGATGCCCGCGAAACTGCTCCACGACCCCGGGCCTGGCCCTGGCCAGCCGAAGGATACCGCGAAAGGCGTCCATGCGAAGATCGTCGTGCTCCAGAAAATTTTTGTCCGGGTGAATGTAGGAAAACAGAATCTTGGCATATTCCGCGGCCAGCCCGGCATGCCGGGCCAGAATCGCGCCCATGGCCTCGGGGGCCCCCCATCCGATGCCTCCGGATTCGTCGTTTAAGCTCCACATCAGCCGCCGCATGATCACCCGGGCCCCCTCCATGTCGGTTTCCGCCAGCCGGGCCGTGACCTCGGCAATGGCCTCCACGGCCCGCTGCTGGACCGGGTCGCCTTTTCTGCACAGAAAGCCGATCAGGGGGTTGATCACCTGCCGTGCCGGAAAGGCGGCGATTTTCTCCAGGGCATTCGCACCGTCCGGCCGGGCCAGCAGGCCGGCCACCTCTTTTTTGATCTGCCGGGTGGTCAAGGGTCGTATCCTTTTCCGCGGCTCCGGTTTAGGCGCCGCTACAGACCGGTTTCAATCTGGGCCATGGTCACCACCGGCACCATCAGCGCGCCCTTGCCCAGCACCAGGTCCAGCAGTTTCTGGGAGCAGATGCGGTACTGCAGCCGCACCGAAACCACTACATTCTTGCAGGGGGTTTTGGCCGGCAGTTTAAAGGTTTCGGTCACGGCCTGGCCGGGTGGTATGCGGTGATCCGTAAGGATCTCACGGGCAAGGGAGATGTTGTCCACCGGCTTTCCCTTACCGTTTCCAAAAACCGTGTGATAAACAACCGCGCCCTCTTCCACGTGACCATCGGCATTCGGTACCCCGGATGCGTAAAGCACCTGTCCGTCCTTTTTGCTTTTTACCGTCACCTCAAGCCACATCTGGCGGGCATTGGTCAGGCCGGTGGGCAGCTTGTGTCCGGCCCCGGTATTGGCAACCGTCACCTTGAGACGGCCTTTTTTCATCCCTGTGGTGTCCAGGGCAAGGGTGGCGGCATGGGTCAGCCGCTCAACGGCCATTGCCGTTTTTTCCGCGTCGCCGAACTGTTGAGGCACAAAACTGTTGGCGCCCACAAAATAATGGGTATACACGTGGTCCCTTTCCGGGCCGATATCCGATGCATAACCAGGGTTGTCGGGCCGCGGGGTGGAACCGGTGGCCGGCAGGCCGGGCTTCTGGCGCATGTGGCACTCCTGGCACACCACCCGCTTTGCCGGATCGTCGCTGTTGTAGGGGCCGGCGGCCCACTCATCATAGGTGGTCTCCAGATCGGTGCCGAACGCCACGTGCTTGACGTTGTGGCAGGTGCCGCAGATTTCAGCGCCGGTATGAAATTCCGAAAACGCCGCCTCGTGAAACTCGGGCACCGGGTTCTTGATCGGACCCCGCTTGACGCCGGGATCGGCATCACCGTTACCCGGCGACAGGACCATGCCATTGTTGTACATCTTTTCCGCGCTCACGGCTGAATGGCAGAAATCGCACTGGACTCCGTGTGTGGCGATCTCCGGGGTTTCTGACCAGTCGTCCGAGGTCTTTTCTGGAAAGCCGCTCACCACGCCCACCGGGGTGTGGCACTTGACACAGGACTCGGACTCCTCCACCTCGCCGGGGTCGGTCAGGCCGGTTAAAAAGAACTTTGCCACCTTCCCGTAAACCGGGTCCTTGTGGGCCAGGCCGTGCATGGAATTTTCCCACTGGGCATAGATGTCGCTGTGGCATCCGCTGCAGGTATCAGGAGGAATAAATTGGGACACATCAAAGGACTGGCCGGCAAGAGCACAGACAGGCGCCAGACAGACTGTCAGCCATACACAGACAACCAAAAAATGATTTTTCATTGATTTCCTCACACGTATCGTTGAACGAAGCCGCTTCGCGGCGGAATAATTTAAATCGGGTATACTTCTTGTCGTGCTCAATGATGGGCACCCCCAATGAAAGGAGTATACCATGGAAAAAACTGAAGTAAACCGATT
>JAXHVI010000202.1:0-5373 GCA_034189195.1 Thermodesulfobacteriota bacterium
AATCATAGGCCACGCCGCATTCGTTGAGCAGCCGCTTGGTGGACTTGCAGTGACCGCACGTGCTCAGGGAATAAATCATCACATCGTTTTGGGCCATGTCGGCATCCTTTTGTTTTTACACAGCAAGGACGCAAAGAGTTATGTTTCGGTTCGCAAAAAAGGCGATCGCGGTTTTACGCGACAGCGTCCGTAGTTTTCCTGCGACCTTTGCGTCTTTGCGGTGAATTAAAATTTTAGAAAATCTTTTTACTGGAAACCAACTACAATCTCGTCATAGGTCTTGCGCCACTTGGGCGGATCCAGCTTTTTATCGGCCCGGAAATAGCCCACGGCGATCAGCAGAGGGATCCAGTAGTTGTCCGGAATCGCAAACTCCTTGTGCACCGCGTCCGGGTCGAAACCGTCCATGGGATGGGTGTCCACGCCTTTGTTTTTGGCGGCCAGCATCAGGTTCATGGCAAAAAAGGCGGTATTCTTGCAGGCAAAGGCCACGCCCCGGGCCTCGGAGGCACCGTACAGGGTCTGGCAGGCGTTGTTGAACCACTCCCGCTTTTCTTCTGTAATGGCCCCGGCCTTGACCATTTCGGCAAAATTTTTTTCCGCAAACCGGTTGCCCGGCTTCCACCCCTCCCTGTCAGCCAGCACAATCAGGGTCACCGGGGCCTCGCTGACCTTTTCCTGTTTCCACGCATGCTGCTGAAGCCGCAGCTTCTCCTCCCGGCTTCTTAACACCATCAGGCTCCAGGGCTGAATGTTGAACCCGGACGGCGCCGTGGCCGCTGTTTCAACGATTTCCCGCAGCAGGACATCGGGAACATCGCGATCCGGGTCAAAAAAATTGACGGCCCGCCTGCCGTAAACGACATCTTTAAAGTCCATGACGCCTCCTTATGGTTTTTGCGCTGCCCGCAACATGGTCCCTGGATGGCACAACGGGACAAATGGCCGTGGGGCTGATCCCTACCCCGATCCCGGAAATTTTTCGTCAATACGGGCCGGGATGTTTAACGGCAGGGGAAAGCATATCGGGATCGGCTGTTTTTTTCAACACCTATCCCGTGAAAGCGAGACTTCGGCAACCGAAGGGGGAAAGATGGGCGGCTGCGCCTCGCCATGAAGCCAGTTTTTCTGTTTTCGGGGGCCGGCGGCCGTCAAAAAAATCGCAGGCCCGGTAGTAGGCCAGGTCCGAAAGCCAGAACCGCAGGTGGGTATTATCTGAAAAAGCCCGGCGGACCAGGCGGCCGGGATAAAGCAGGGGGAAAAACTGCTCGGACGGGTCCCGAAAACACTCCCAGTCGCACTGCCGGCAGCCGGTGGTGTTTTCGATACGCCGCATGTCGATCTCCCAGTACTTGCCCAGGCTCTCGTTTCCCCGGTAACCGCAGGGAAAAGTGTCGCCTGACCGGGCGTCGATGAAAAAAAAGTCGGCCCCGCCCCGGCAGGCGGCCGGTTCAAAACGCTCCGGCGCGTCACCGGAATAATAACGGTAAAGCGCGTGCAGGGAAACCGTTGGGGAAAAAACGCGAATTTTCGACCTGAACTTTTCAACGGTCTCCAGCAGCACGCGAAACAGCACCGCTTTTTCCTGCCGGTCAAAAGAGACAATCCGGTCGGCGGCAGTGGCCGCATAAACAGGGTTCAGGGTGTCGTCGGCAGTGGCGTCAACACTCATGGGGTAGCAGGTATTGAGCATGGTAAACCCCATGTCGATCACGCGGCGGTAAAACCGCTCAAGGCCGATGGTATAGCGGTGGTAAAACTCTTCCAGGTAATCACGGCGGTCGAGAAAGTCCAGCGGATCCAGGCCCGCCGTAAAATCACCGCCCAGGTTGCGGTTGATGCCCAGGTTGACCGCCGGAAAAATGCCGTGATCGTGAAACACCGGCAGGGCCGCCTCGATGCCGGCCGTGACACCGGGAAATCCCCGCATGCGGTCATGCACTTCGGGCACGCAGGAGTCAACGCTGATCCAGAAATTGCGCAAAGGGGTGGCCGCCAGTTTTTCAGCCACCGTGGCAATTCGGGCCATGTCTCTGTCCGGGCCGGCGGAGCCGGGCCGCATGAAAAACCCGTTGGTGCCGGTGCGGATCAGGGGAATGCCGGCCTCCCCCGCGTGCAGGATCATCCCTGCCAGGTCGTCTATGTGCAACAGGGGCTCACCGCCGGTAAAGGAAACCGCCGCCGCCCGATTTTCACCGGCCGCATCCAGGATGCGACAGATCGTATCCATGGGAAGGCTGGTCCGTTCAAAGCGGTTGGATACCCGCATGCCACAGTGGGGGCAGTGGGCGTTGCACCGGTCGGTGATCTGAATGATCACCTGGCCGGGAAGGCGCCGGGAAAAAAGAGTTTTTACGGCGGTTGCCGTCAGCGCGGAAAAGGAAAAATTTGTCATGGGGCCTTCGATCGTTTCAGTTGTTGAAAAAAGCGGCTTTCAGGCCGGTGCAGCCGGGCACCGGCTCATGATACAGGTTCCACTGGGACTCAAAGGCCGACTCAAAGGAGCGGTTCTCCATGTAGGCCCTGGCGTTCCGCTTCATCCGGGCCAGCAGGACCGGGTCCTCGACCAGCCGGGAGATCTTTTCCGTAAAGGCGGCAATGTCACCGGCCGGCACGATAAAACCGGTTTCGTCGGGCACCATGTTTTCGGCGGGTCCTCCCTTGTCCGTGACAATGACGGGAATGCCGGAGGCCTGGGCCTCCAGCACCACGTTGCCGAAGGTGTCGGTATCCGAAGGGAACACGAACAGGTCGCTGCCGGCGTAGGCTTCGCTTAAGTCTTCACCGTCCAGGTACCCGGTAAACACGATGGGCAGCCCGTCGGCAAGGGATTTCATCTCGGCCAGGTAAGGGCCGTCGCCCACCACCACCAGGCAGATATCCGGATGAACGGGCACCAGGGCCCGCATGATTTCCACCAGCTGGTCCAGGTTTTTCTCCCTGGAGACCCGCCCCGCGTAGAGCAGCTTCAGCCGGTTGTCCGCCAGGTTGAACCGGCGCTTGAAAAACCCGTTGCGCTTTGCGGGATGAAAAGAAACGGTATCGATGCCCCGGCTGTAAAACCGTATCTTTTCCCGGGCAATGCCCCGTCCCGCCAGTTCATCGCCAGTGGCCCTGGAGGGCACAAACACGATATCCATCTGGCTGTAAAACCACACCATATATTTCCAGGTCATGTCCTCCAGTCCGGCGTCCGCGGTCATCTGCCGCACATACTGGGGAAAGGATGTATGATAGGTACCGTAGGTGGGCAGCTGCAGAATGCGGGCAATGGCCAGGGCCGCAAGCCCCACCGGTCCGGGCGTGGCGATGTGGATACGGTTGATCTCCTGATCGAAACAGTAGTCGATCATCTGCAGCAGGGGCGGGTAGTAGAGCTTAAGCTCCGAATATTCAGGCACGTCAAACGTGTCGATGGGCGAAAAGGTTTTAAAGCCGGGACGATTTTCCGCCGGCCCGCAGGTGATCAGGATCATCTCCTTGTTCATCAGGGCCGCCGTCTCCGCCTGTTGGCGAAGGGTCCGCGCCACGCCGTTGATGTCGTGAAGGGTGTCGGTGAAATGGCCCACCCGCACCCGTTTGCGCACCAGGGGCGCGCCGCGAAGCCGGTCGGAAATGGTTTTGCAGAACATCCGGTCCTTGGTGAACACGTTGTAGGAGATAAAATAGGGCGCCAGCATGGCATAAAGAGCTCCGCCGGCGCCGATCATCTGGAACAGGTTAAAGATATTACCCGAAGAGATCTGTTCCATGGCGGTATTGCAGAGCCGGGCCAGAATCTCATCAGCGGCCTGGTTTACAAAATCATGGCAGAGGGATACCTTTTCTCCGGTGGAAAGCGTTTCCCCCGCGGCGATGCGCTTGAATTCGGGCAGGTTTTCCAGCACTTCCCGGGCCGTCTGAAGGCAAAACCCCGACAGGGTCTTTTCCATGCCCGGCACCGTGCGCCTGCGCGAACCAGCGGGACGACGGTTTTCAAGTGGGGGCCCCTGGTTTTCCGTCGCCTCAGCGGCTGTTGTCGCCGTTCTGTCGCCTGTTTCCGGCCCGCCCAGCACGCTGTACACAAACCCCACAAACCGGTCCTTTTGCCGGAACCGGTCCAGGCTGAACTTGTTGCTGTAAAACTGGTAGGCAATGGAATAAAGCGTGTGGGCCAGCATCTCCGGGTGATACGGTGTACCGCACACCCGGCTCTCCCCGGCATCCACGGCGGCCAGAAAATCGGCCAGGCCGCCCTCTTTTTCCACCAGGGTAAAGGTGCGGGCCACATGAAAGCCGGAGTGATCGTCCGAACCGCCGGTCAGGCCCTTTTTCCACGGCGTCCGCCCCGCCGGATGAATGTTGTGCTTGTCTGCCAGAGATCCAATCTGCTCCGGGGTCAGGTGGGTCAGAATATCCAGCAGGATCGTATTCTGAAAACCGTCCCGGGTGCCGTTTAACTCAAAATTGGAAAACATCAGCAGCAGCTGCTCAAACTGGTCCGCGGTGAGCCGGTCGTTGACCGCGAACATGGGGTGGGCCACCACGTGGGTGATGGCCTGTTGCTTCAGGTAGGCGGCAAGGTCGTAAATACTGCTGCGCGCCCGGGAGATGTCTTCGTGCTGGCTTTCCGTGATGTCATAGGCCAGCACGTGAATCTTGCACCCATTGTCCGGAAAATAGGTGGTGATCTCCTCGCTGATAAAGGTGTCGGGCAGGTGGGCAATCTCCAGGCTGCCGGCAATGGTGTTGTGATCCGTGATGGTGACAAACCGCATGCCCTTTTGCTTTGCGATCCGGTAAACGGTTTCCGGCTCCACGTAGCTTTCCGAACACCCCAGTTTCTGCAAAATCCAGTAGGATGGACGGGTGGAGTACTTGGAGTGAACATGAAGATCGGCCTTCATGGACTGCATGACATCGTTTCCTTCTCTTTTTTGGTAAATATATCGGCACAGGGCAGCGCCCTGAAACCGACAGAAATTTACAGAAAAAAAGCGACGACTTGATTAGGAAACGGTTATTTTTCCGTTAAGACCGAAAGACCAGGGAAAAGAAAAAGGGAACCGGCGGCAGCCGGTTCCCTTTGAATGGGAAAAAGAAACGGGTGATATATCCGCCTTACCGCTGGGCCGAACGGGGGGCCTTGCCGGCCAGGGGGTTGTAAATCTTCATGATCGCCATCTTCATCACATCGGTGGTTTTGGCGTTGCAGATAATGTCAAACACCGTGTTTTCGGCCGCTTCAGGCAGAACGCAGGCATTGGCATCATCAAAGGCCAGGCCGGGAAACCCCTTGACCAGTTTTTTCTGCTCTTTTTCGCTGGCCTTCACCTGAATCGCCTTTTTGCCGCCCACGTCCTTGATTTCGCCGGCAAGGCCTGCTTCGCTGAG
>JAXHVI010000203.1:0-2324 GCA_034189195.1 Thermodesulfobacteriota bacterium
GACTCGGCCTGCGTGCTGCCGCCCCACAGCGTCAAGCCCCATGTGATCGACGAGATCATTCGGGCCACCAAGGCCATGGCCGCTGAACTGAAAGTGGTGGGCCTGATGAACGTGCAGTACGCGGTCAAGGACGACACCCTTTACGTGATCGAGGTCAATCCCCGGGCCTCCCGCACCGTGCCCTTTGTCAGCAAGGCCACCGGCGTTCCCCTGGCCAAGGCCGCCACAAAGGTGATGCTGGGCCGGACGTTAAAGGAGCTGGGCATCGTGGACGACGCCTGGCGAACCGCCCATATCGCGGTCAAGGAGGCGGTGTTTCCCTTTAACCGGTTCCCCGACGTGGACACCCTGCTGGGTCCGGAGATGAAGTCCACCGGCGAGGTCATGGGCCTGGACATGGATTTCGGCGCCGCCTTTGCCAAGGCCCAGCTGGGGGCCGGCCAGAAACTGCCGGTAAAAGGAAACGTTTTTATCAGCGTTCAGGACAAGGACAAGCCGGCCGTGGCAGCCATTGCCCGGCAGTTGAGCGACGCCGGGTTTGAGCTCGTGGCCACCGCCGGCACGGCGGCGTTTTTAAAAGAGCAGCGCATTGCCGTCCGGCCCATCAACAAGGTGTCCGATGGCCACCCCCACGTGGTGGACGCCATTGTCAACGGAGAGATTCAACTGGTGATCAACACCGGCACAGGCCAGGACTCCCGGGTGAAGCGGGACGGGTACATGATCCGGCGCACCACCCTGCGGTGCCAGGTGCCCTATGCCACCACCCTGCCCGGTGCCCTGGCCGTGTGCCGCGGCATTCTTCAGATCAAGAAACAGGCCCTGGGCGTAAAATCGATTCAGGAGTATCATCAAAAGCCATGAACGAACCGGACAGACCCCGTGAAGCCTGCGGTATCTTCGGCATTCACGACCACGAAGAGGCGGCCCGGCTGACCTATTTCGGGCTTTACGCCCTGCAGCACCGGGGCCAGGAGAGCGCGGGCATCGCCGTGGCAAAAGACACCCATATCGTCTGCCACAAGGACATGGGCCTGGTCCACGAGGTCTTTACCCCCCGCCACATGGCCCGGCTTTCCGGTACCAGCGCCGTGGGCCATGTGCGCTACTCCACCACCGGCGATTCCGTGCTGGTCAATGCCCAGCCTTTTGTGGTTACCTACAAGAAAAAGACCTATGCCCTGGCCCACAACGGCAACCTGGTCAACGCCTACGAACTGAAACGGGACCTGGAGGAAGAGGGCTCGATTCTTCAGACCACCATGGACAGCGAGCTGGTGGTCCACCTGTTTATCAAGAACCTGGCCCACGGGTTTGAAAAGGCTCTGGAAGAGACGGTGCTGCGGCTCAAAGGGGCCTACTCCTTTGTCATGCTCACCGGCCTGGGCGAGCTGGTGGGCATCAAGGACCCCAACGGGTTTCGGCCCCTGTGCCTGGGCAAACTCAACGGCAGCTATGTGCTGGCATCCGAGTCCTGCGCCCTGGACCTGGTGCAGGCCACCTTTGTGCGCGAGCTGGACCCCGGCGAGATCGTGATCATCGACGACAACGGGATTCGCAGCTTCAACCCCCACAAGAAAAGCCCCCGGGCCTTCTGCATCTTCGAGTTTATCTATTTTGCCCGGCCGGACAGCACCTTTTTCGGCAAAAACGTCTATACCGTGCGCAAGGCCCACGGCCGGCAGCTGGCCAGGGAGGCCCCGGTAAAGGCCGACCTGGTGATGCCCTTTCCCGACTCGGGCAACTACGCGGCCCTGGGCTATGCCGAGGAATCGGGCATTCCCCTGGAAATGGCCATGATCCGCAACCACTACGTGGGCCGCACCTTTATTCAGCCCACCCAGAGCATGCGGGACTTTGGCGTGCGGGTCAAGCTCAACCCCATTCGGGAGGTGCTGGCCGGAAAAGATATTATCATCATTGAAGACTCCGTCATCCGGGGCACCACCATCAAGACCCGCGTCAAAACCCTGCGGGCCCTGGGCGTCAAAAAAATCCACATGCGGGTCAGCGGCCCGGCCCACCGGTTTCCCTGCCACTACGGCATTGACTTTTCAACACGGGGGGAGCTGATCGCGGCCCGGATGGAGCTTGCCGAGCTGACCCGGTACCTGGACCTGGATTCCCTTCACTACCTCTCCGTGCCCGGCCTGCTTGCGGCCACCTGCGTGGACCGGCCGGAAGAGCACTTCTGCAAGGCCTGCTTTGACGGCTGCTACCCCGTGGCCTTTGACGACACCGCGGCCAAGGACTGCCTGGCGTAAAACGCCGGTGCCATAACGATAGCGCGCGTTTGACTGATGACCCTTCCGCGCCGCCCCCTG
>JAXHVI010000204.1:0-2929 GCA_034189195.1 Thermodesulfobacteriota bacterium
ATACGATCAGGGCTTTTTCGTCAAGCTGGGCGACGGCGCCGCAGACATCAAGCCCATTGCCCATTTATACAAATCACAGGTTTATCAACTGGCCGAATATCTCGAAATACCCGAAGAAATCCGTTCCCGGCCGCCCACAACAGACACTTACTCCCTGCCCCAGGGCCAGGACGAGTTCTACTTTGCCCTGCCCTATGACCGAATGGACCTCTGCCTTTTCGGCAAAAACAAGGGATATTCGCCTGCTGATGTGGCCGACAGCGTCGCCCTGACCCCGGAGCAGGTCCAGCGGGTTTACGACGATATCGACACCAAACGCAAAACCACCCGGTATCTGCATTTAGCCCCTCAGCTCATCGACCCGATACCGGAAATTATCGATCTGTGAGGTGGATCACCCGGACAAGCCGGGTGATGACCATGCATCTTAATCTGCCATAAACCATTTGATACAGCATTAGTGATTAGGCTCTGATTCATCACCAAATCTAACAGCTAACAGCTAATAGCTAATAGCTATATGCTAACAGCTAACAGCTTTACCATAAGCCAACAATAAGGAGAACAAGAATACATGACCGACCCCACCACCACCATCCGACAATTCATCATCGACAACTTTCTCTTCGGCGACGATGCCGGCCTTGAAGCTGACACCTCGTTTCTTGAAGAAGGCATTATTGATTCCACCGGCATGCTGGAACTGATCAATTATCTGGAAGAAGAATTTTCCATCGAAATCGACGACGATGAAATGATCCCGGAGAATCTGGACTCCATCAACAACATAACGGCTTTTCTCAAACAAAAGCAAGCTGGCTGAAGACCAAACAACAGCTTAAAGACACATGCAAGGCCCCGGCAAAACCCGGCCATTTAATGGCTGACTTCACAGGCTGTTAAATACTCCCGTGCGGTCATCATTAACATGGAAGGGAGTGACAACATGTATTCTGGGATTACTCCACGGTTATGGAGCGCCCAGGCCATGTAGGGGCTGGCTTCAGCCTGCCCTGGTTGGAACGCCCACAAACCATGATGGAATTGCCAGCCTTTTCAGCCTGCCTTATTAAAAAGACGGCCAAAGGCCAAGCAACTCAACCAATATAACCAAAGGCCAAACAAAACCCCGCCCCATGCACAAAACGGTTCACCATTTTCTGGAACAATCCGCATCTGACTATCCGGACAAAACAGCGGTGATTAATGCCGAAGAAAGGATTTCCTACGCCGCCCTCAACCAGGCCGCGAACAGCCTTTCTGCCCACCTGATCACCAGCGGCATTTCCCGCGGCGACCGGGTTGCCCTGCTCATGGAAAACAGCGTGGATTATGTCATTGCCTATTACGGCATTTTAAAGGCCGGTGCCGTGGCAGCGCCCCTTAATCCGGGGTTGAAACCGGACGGCCTGCAATATCTGCTGAATGACCTTGAACCGGCGGCCGTCATTTCGACTTACAAATCCGAAAGGCTGCTGAACGCAGTCTCCCTGAACGACCAAACCATCAAGGACCTGATCATAAAAGCCCCGAAAAAAGACTGGTCAGGGGGTGCCTTCCGTGTATCTGCATTTGACGACGCCATAGCAGATAATCCTGAAAACCAAAGCCCTGTGGAAACAACGCCTCAGGATCTGGCCAATATCATCTACACCTCCGGCTCCACCGGCCCGCCCAAGGGCGTAATGCTCACCCACGGCAATATCGTGGCCAACACGCTTTCCATCTGCGATTACCTGGAACTCACCAACGCCGATATTCAAATGGTGGTGCTGCCCTTTTTTTATGTCATGGGCAAGTCCCTGCTGAATACCCACATCGCAGCCGGCGGCACTGTTGTCATCAACAACCGGTTTTTATATCCGGCCGATGTTATCAAAGAGATGATCAGCGAACGTGTCACTGGTTTTTCCGGCGTTCCGGCCACCTATGCCTATCTTCTGCACCGGTCGCCCCTTGCAAAACACCGGGAGGAACTTTCCGCCCTTCGCTACTGTTCCCAGGCCGGCGGACATATGGCCACCCAACTGAAAAAAGATTTACGCGCTGTTCTGCCGGCGCATACAAACATTGTTATCATGTACGGCGCCACAGAAGCATCGGCCCGGTTGACCTACCTGCCGCCGGACCGCTTTGAAGATAAGATGGCATCCATCGGCCGGGCCATTCCCGGAGTGACCCTGAAACTCGTGGACACCACGGGAAAACCTGTTGCACAGGGCGAAACAGGCGAACTTGTCGCCAACGGTCCCAATATCATGCAGGGATACTGGAAAGCCCCCGAGGCCACAAAAACGGCCATTGATACAGACGGCTTTTACCATACCGGCGATCTCGCCACAATGGACGAAGACGGCTTCTTCTACAGCACCGGCCGGAAAGACAACATACTTAAGGTCAGCGGCCACAAGGTCAACCCCCGGGAGATCGAGGATTGCCTCATGCAGACCCAAAAACTGCTGGAAGTCATGGTATTGGGCATCCCCGACGACCTTTCCGGCAACCGGCTGGTGGCCCTTTGTGTGCCACTGAGTGACGAGGTGACCGAGTCGGAGCTTCAACAATACTGCCACGAGACAATACCCAGGCATTGCGTACCTTCTGACTTTACATTTTTAAAAACCCTTCCAAAAGCCGGCAGCGGCAAGGTGGATAATCAGCAGTGCCGAAAAGTTTATCAGCAATTGCAATCAAAAAGCTGAGAATAAAAAAAACAGGACCAAAAACTGAAAAAGCCCGCTAACATTGACAAACCGGTGCCGATAATATCATTACAAAGGGCATTGCTCGCTGCTGTATTAATGATTGCGACCGCCATTTATCTCGGCTGCATTCGCCACGGCGAAAATATTCCGCTTCAAAAAAATCTTGCCGACTTTCCGAAACAAATTGGCAAGTGGTCTGGTGTTGCCGGCTCATTTGACCGGCA
>JAXHVI010000205.1:0-16927 GCA_034189195.1 Thermodesulfobacteriota bacterium
GGATATCGATCGAGCCGGCTGCCGTTCAAGGGTTGTTGCAGTTTCATGGCCTTTTAAAAAAAACTCCGGATACCGGGCTGTGACGTGTCTTAAACACCATATGGACAAGATGGCCAGGGAGCACGCCCCCATGAACCTGTTCAGGCACGCCCCCACGATTTACTTCCAGCCGGAAGTCACTACAGACGGCCTGAAGGTTCTCAAGAGCCGTGGAACGGCTGCGGGCGGAACGAAAAGCCGAAAACAAGCCGCTGACGGAATGCGGCAAATTATTCAGCGTCCGGATCTACCTGAACGGTGCAGTGCGGCTCGCCGGAGGTTCCGGTTCGCTTAACCCCCAGTTCCCGCAAGGCGACCATTCCCGCCCGGGCGCCGATGGCGCCGGCCCAGCAGATATGGCCATGGAATTCAAAGGTTTTTTTTCAAAAGTTCGTTTTCGTTCATTTCGTCCCCCGTTTTTTGAAAAAATGACATACAGACACGGCATTAAAAACAGGGCCACCGGGATTTCCATGAGCAGGCCGCCGATGGCGGCCGCGGCCATGGGTTGAAGCATATCCCCGCCCTCTTCAATGGCCATGGCGAGTGGCGTAAACCCGATCAGTACGGCCGAGGTGGTCATGACCCGGGGCCGCAGGCGAATTTTGGAGGCCTCCACCACGGCTTTTTCCGGCGACAGGCCGTTCCGGTCTTTCAGTTCGTTGGCGAACGTCAGCAGCAACACCCCGTCGTTGACCGTTGCGGCCACGATCACCAGCACGCCGATAATCACGGTCGCGCCCAGGGGAAGGCCGCTCCAGAACATGATAAGCACCAAGCCCGCCAGGCAAAACGGAACGCAGCCCAGAATCAGGGCCGGAAGTTTGAGGCTGTCAAACTGGACCGCCAGCACGATAAATGAGAAGAAAACCGCGAATACCAGAATCCACAATATCGTCTGCTGCATCTCGGCCATCATCTGGGCCTGGCCCCCATAGGAAAATTCAAATTCGGTCGGTGTTTCCCGCCGGTCCAGCATCTCTTTCAACTCGGCCAGGGCCTGACCGACGCTCGCTCCAAAGGCGTCGCCGCGAACGATGACCTGTTTGGTCTGGTCCTCGCGAGTGATCTCCACCGGCCCCACCGCCGGCTTGACCGTGGCCACATCCGCGATGCGCAGATATCCTCCTTGAGCGCGGCGAAGGGGCAGATTCTCCACATCCTTGCGGCTGACAATGGCGGTTTCCGGGACGATCACCCGGATATTGTAATACTCGTCTTTGTCCCGGAACCGTGTGGCCACGGTTCCGGAAATCATGGATTTCATGGTATCGGCGACATCGGCGACGGAAACTCCCAGTTCCCCGGCCCGCTCCCGGTCGATGATCACCCGATATTCGGGTTTGGTCATGTCCATGGACACATCGACATTGGTGAAATGCTCCAGCTTGTTCATGGCACCGGCGGTCGCCCGGGCATGTTCGAAAAGGCCGGGGATATCCTGACCTTTGATCTTCACCTCGATATCCGCGTCCCCGAGATTTCGGATGCCCTTGACCTTCATCTGCGAGACCATAATCATGCCACCGGGAACCGGGACCTTTCCCACGATGGGCCGGATTTCCTCGATATATTTGACCGTGCTGACGAGCCTTTGATGACGGGGCGCGAGTTGGATATTGATCTCGCCTTCATTGGCGATTTCATAGGTGTAGAGCCCCCATACCTTGCCGCCGGACAGGGTGAACAGGCTTGCGATCCGGGCGTCCCCGCCGATGCGCTTTTCTATTTCCGCCAGCACCCGGTCGGTTTCACCGACGGCCGCGCCCGTTGGCAGTTTGACCTTGATCATGATCCGGCCGTCGTCCATCTGGGGCAGAAACTCACTGCCGAGCCGCCCGGAGAGCATAATCGTAAAAACCAGCATCACCACAAAAATCGACAGGATGATCCAGCGGCCCTTTAAGGCGTATTCCAGGGACCGGCCGTATCCCCGGGTGATTTTCTCAAAAAACCGCTCAAACCTCGTGGCGGTCTTTTTTTCCTGGTGTTTTCCGGTAATAATGGCGGTGAGCATGGGCGTGACCGTAACGGCCATGATCAGACTGATCAGAACGATGCCCGCGATCACCAGGATCAATTCCTTAAACAACAGGCTGACCAGGCCGGGCACCAAAAGAAACGGAATAAACAGGGCTAAAAAGGACAGGGTGGCCGCGACAATGGCCGGTCCGATTTCCGCGGTGGCCTCCACCGCCAGCAGGTTGGCGTCCGCAGCCGCGTCCGAATTCCGCTTTCGAGTGATATTTTCAATCACCACGATGGAATTGTCCACCAGTACACCGATGGCAACCACCAGTCCGCCCAGGGAGAAAATATTTAAGGAAAACCCGGCCAGCTTCATGAGTCCGAAATTGAAAATCAAGGTGAGCGGTAAGGCCAGGGCGATGACCAGCACCTGCCGCCATGACCCCAGAAACAGCCAGACGACCAGGATGACCAGAATCGCCGCTTCCACGGCCGTATTGCGCACCCCGTTTAACGCCGCGGTGATATAGTCCGCCTGATTTTCCACCATGCCCAGCCGGATGCCTTCGGGCAGCGTGGGGCCGAGTTCGGCGATGCGCGCATTGACGGCTTTTGACACCTCCACCGTATTGGCGGTCGACTGCTTGAGAACGGACAGTTTCACGCACGGGTCGCCGTCCAATCGGGTGATGACCCGGGCCTCTTCGTGAGAATCCAGAACTTCCGCCACATCGCGCAGATACACCATGGACAGGCCGTTGCGAATCAGGGCAATGTTCCGGATATCATCCAGATTGCCATACTCGCCCATGGTCCGGGCGATGATCTCTTTGGGACCCGTGGTTACCCGGCCCCCGAACTGTTCAATGTTTTCCTGCTGGAGCCGTCGGATGACATCGTTTAAGGCCAGACCGTGTTTTTCCAGTGCCTCGGGGTCGAGATGGACCCGGATTTCCCGTTCCAGCCCGCCGACAATCTCGGTTCCCGCCACGCCGTTAACCGCCAGAAGCTGGTCCTGAAGCCATTCATCCACCCAGGTACGAATCCGGACCAGGTCCCATGTTTCGCTGGTGACGGTCATCTGAACCACAGGGAGCTGGGAGGGGTCCGCCTTGATGATGACCGGCGGATCGATATCCAGGGGCAGTTCCCGGGCCACCCGGGCCATGGCCGCCAGCGCGTCCTGGTAGGCGACGTCGACGTCGACGCCATACTTGAAATTGACCTGAAGGGTGTACATGCCCTCAATGGACGAGGATTCCAGATAATCCAGATCATCTACCGTGGCCATCTGGCGTTCGATGGGGTCGGCGATATTTTTGTCGATTTCTTCAGGCGTCGCCCCCTGCCACCAGATATGCACCCTGATCGTGGGATAGGTGACGTTCGGTAGAAAGTCCACGGGCAGTCGCCACAGGCCGTAAAGACCGAGCGCCACCAGGGCGACGACAATGGCGGAGGTCGCCAGACGGCGTTCGACCGCGTAGCGGGTCGGTTTCATCGCTCACCTGCCTGTGATTTATCAGGGGTGCCGCTTTCGGCGGTTGGTTTCGGTTCGGTTTTTTTATTCCCTTCCAAGGGCTTGTCAAACAGGCGGATTGCCGCGCCGTCTTTCAGTTTCTCATTTCCGGATACGATCACCTGTTCTCCCGGAGTGACCCCGGAAAGGATCTGAAGGCGCCCTTTTTCTTCAATGCCGGTCTTTACTTGGCGCTGAAACGCCTTTCCGTTTTCAACGATAAACACGACGGCTTCCCCCCTGGGCGTGACCAGCAGGGCCTGGGCCGGTATAATCCGGGCATCGGAAATGGATTCTAAAATCAACTGAATGCGGCCGAACATGCCGGGCAGCAGGTCCACTGGTTCATTGATGGTGATTTCAATGGTCCGGGTCCGCATTTGCGCTTCCAGAAAAGGATAAAGCCGGGATATCCGGCCGGTAAAGGCCCGGTCCGGATAAGCGTCCAGCCGGATGTCGGCGGTCATATCCATTTTCAGATCCGCCGCGTGTCGTTCGGGGACCGTGGTCCGCAGCACCAGGGTGGCGGGGTCGTAAATTTCCACCAGACCGGCCCGGGGGGCGACAAAATCCCCTTCATTGGCCAGCAGCCGGGAGACCATGCCGGAGAACGGCGCGGACACTTCGTAATCCTGCTCGGATTCCTGGGCGCGGACAAGTTGGGCCTTGACCTGCTCATATTTTGCCCGGGCGATATCCAGTTGTTCGCCCGGCAGCGCATTGCTGTTAACCAGACGCCGGGTCCGGCTCAGGTTGTCTTCCTCTTTTTTCAACTCTTCCTCTAAGGAAGCGATCAGAGCGTCCACCCCGGTTTTGCGGCCGATGGACAGGAGAATAGCACCCACGGCCACCGCGTCCCCTTCCCGCACCTGAAGATGGATGACCGGCCCTTCAGCGGGGGAGGCCAGCCGGGCCAAGCGAAAGGGCTCGACGGTGCCGTTCAATTGGAGGGTTCGAGTGATTCCCCCGGTTTCAACCGCCGCCGTCGTCACCAGGGGTGGTTTTTTTACCGCCGGACTGTTTACCGCCGAATCGGATTTTTGGCATCCGGCGGTTCCCAGGGACGCAAGCAGAATGCCAATCAAGAATGCCCATGCCGATACCCGAAAACAAGATGGAAGGTTATTCATCATTAAAAATATTCTCCCGTTGCCAGGCTGAGCCGTGCGACGGCGATATTGACATCGGCCAGTGCCTGGTAATAATTGGTTTGGGTTTCCAGAAGCGCCGCCTGGGCGTCCAACACGTCCAGAATCGCTCCCCGGCCCAGCGCATATTTTTCCTGTTCGATTCGCAGGCTTTCCCCGGCCTGTTCAACCGCTTTTTCCGTAGCGCTCACCCGCTCGGAGGCCGAGGTCATGTCGGCAAAGGCTGTTTCGACATCCAGTCGAATTCGTAATACAAGGTTTTGCAGCCGTTGCTGGGCCGCGGCCAGTTTCGCCCGCTCTTCCCGGACGCGCGCCCGGGTCTGTCCGCCTTCGAACAAGGGGAACTCGATATTAAGACCCACGCGCCCCACATCTTCCGAATCCCCGGCTCCCGGCATCTGTTCGGAGGGGTCCGCGGTCCAGCGCCCGCCATAGACCCCGATCAGCATGATATCCGGAGAAAAACCGGCCCGGGCGATATCGACCTGCCTGGCCTGGGCCTCGAGTTTTTTCCGGGCGGATTGGTAATCCGGTCGAAGGTCCAGGGCTGTTTTTAAAAAAAATTCCAATGCGGCGGCTTCGGAAATATCTGGCTGCCTGGTTTCGGGAATCCCCAACTTCGCGCTCAGGGCGGTGACGCAGTCATTCGGGCCGCATTTTCGCTTAAGCGTTCCGGAAACCCTCAAGGTTTCGCCTGTATCCTCGATCCCCAGCAGAGTTGCCAAAAGGCAATGCTGAATTCGTAATACGTTTTTTTCCCGTACAAGAGCCGTTCGGACGTTCGACAAGCGGACTTCGGTCCGGAACCGGTCTACCATGGCGGCCTTTTGCGCATCGATCATGTCGTTGATCCGTTTCAGATGGCCTTCCAAAGTGGTAGTGGAAAACTCCAGTGAAAGAATCAGGCTTTTCTGGGCCAGAATAGCGTAAAATACGCTGGATACGTTAAAAATCAGTTCTTCACGGGTGCGGGCCAGATCGTGCGCCGCGGATTGATGCATCAGGTCGGCGGCCCGGGAGGCGTTGATCAGTTTCCCGCCCGTAAACAGGGGCGCGCGAACCAGCAAATCACCGGAGAAAACATCATCTCCATAAGTTCCCGGTTCACCGTTGTACCGGGCCGGAATCAACCGTTGATCATCCAGATGCCGGGCATAGCCGCCCTGGACCGACAGGCTTGGCCACAAGATCCCCTGCGCCGCCTGACTTCCGGCCCTGGCCGCCGCCGCATCAAAGGACGCGGCGGCCAGTTCGGGATTGTGGGCCAGGGCCATGGCAATGGCCCGCTCCAGGGAGATCCCCGTGTCCATGGGTTGCGGTAAGGCCACCTCGTCAGTCCCCTCGGGCAGGGTTGACGCTGTGTCCGATTGCCGGATTTCCGGCGTCGGACCGAGCCCCTGATAGGGATCGGTCGGCGTAAATGCGGCGCAGCCGAGCAAGACGCACAAAAAAAGAGTGGCCGATAGCAAGCCCGACAAACGAATGATGCTCAAAGGTATTGATTTTGGTTTATTCACTTTTTACCCTTTATTGAATATGGGGGAAAAATTCCCCCCAACAATACGGCTTCAAGAAAACCGCGTAAGTGGCGGCGGCGATATCGGTGGCCATGGGGCAGGGGCTGATGGAGGTCAGGAGACCCAGCCAGACAACGGGCGGGCTGTGGGCGAAGCCAAGTTCCATGGTTAATCCAAGGCTGGGAAGTTGTTTTTTCGGTTATTATTTTATTCATAACAAGGCCGGCCTTGAGAGTCAATATTATCCGGGCGCCACATATTGAAGGCGTTTTCGGACGGCATTCGGCAGGACAATTTCCAAAAGGCGGGACTAATTTAACCGGGGCCGGGAGGGAATCGGTCAGGCGGGGCGGACTTATTTGGTTGCGGCCGGGGGCTTGTTTATCCGCCGAGGTAGGCCTTTTTGACCCCGGGGTCGTCGCGCAGGGACGCGGCCTCACCCTGGGCCGCGATCCGGCGGCATCCAGCACATAGCCCCGGTGGGCGAATGTTAAGGCGACGGCGGCGTTCTGCTCGATCAGCAGGATGGTCATGCTGTCCCGGTTCAGTTCCCCCAGGGCCTGGAACATCTCCATCATCAGGACCGGCGCCAGGCCCATGGAGGGCTCGTCGAGCAGGAGGAAGTCGCAGCCGGTCATGATGGCCCGCCCCACGGTCAGCATCTGCTGCTCGCCGCCGCCGAGGGTTTCGCTTCGTTGCTTCCGCCGCCGGGCCAGCTGGGGAAAGAGCCCGTAAACGCGGTCATAGTCCCTGTTCACGGCGGTCCTGTTTTTTCTGGCGAAGGTCGCCAGCTTCAGGTTTTCCGCGACGGTCAGGTTGCCGAAGATAGGCCGCTTGATCTTTGAACTGTACATAGAGGTTAAAGAGGTGCCTGCTGATGCACTGAAAATTATGCGTGTCGTTTAGTTCCACGAATCGGGAGATGAACCCGGTTTTTTATTTTACAGGTACCGGCAGGTTTGCTATATTCCGGAAAAACCCGGTAAAAAGGAGCAGTGCGCATGTCCATCAAAAAAGAACTTCTCGAAATTCTGGCCTGTCCCAAATGCAAGGGGGATATTCATACGGATGATGCCGAAAACTGGCTGATCTGTGACGCATGCCGGCTGAAGTATGAGATTCGGGACGGCATTCCCATCATGCTGATTGAAGAAGCCGTTTCCGTGGACCCAACTTAATTCTTTTCATGAGCACTCCTGCCGCCCCTATACCGGCCCGCCTGGTCATCAGTGTTTTTTTAAATGAAAAACTTCTGATCGAAACGGTTGCCGAAGACCTGGCCCGCTCCTTCGGCTCCATGGACCTGGTCAGCGCGTGGCTCGATTTTGATTATACCGACTATTACGCCGCCGAATTCGGGGCACCCCTGTTCCGGCGGGTATTTTCTTTTGTCCGGCCCGTGGATCAGGGCCGTCTGGCCGATATCAAGCACACCACCAACGCCATTGAGGCGCGGTTTGCGGCAAACGGCCGCCGCCGTGTCAACATTGACCCCGGTTATCTGACCATGGAGCGGTTTGTGCTGGCCACGGGCAAGAATTTTGCCCACCGGATTTACCTGGCAGAAGGCATCTATGCGGATCTGACCCTTTTGTACCAGCACAACGATTTTACGCCCCTGCCGTGGACCTACCCGGATTACGCCGGCAGAAAGATGACCGCGTTTCTTTCCATGGTCCGCAAACGGTATATACGGACGCTGGAAAAGACTGGAGCATTGCGTTCTTAGCGTCGTTGCGAAGCGAAGCAATCTTAAGCACCCACCTGATAATGTTTGGAAAGAGATCGCTTCGTCGCCTTGCTCCTCGCGATGACAAGAAAAGAATGCGCCGCGGTTTCTAACCTGACTCGTGAAGTATACGGGTCAAACGCTTAAAGTGCGGCCGGCTTTATAAAATCGCCAAAATTACAGGATGGAAAATGGTCAAAAGCATGACCGCGTATGCGGAAAAAACCGTGGAACACGATGGGTTGTCTGCGTCGGTGGAGATACGGACCTACAACAGCCGGTTTCTGGACCTGGTGCTTCGCCTGCCGGCCAACTGCCGGCAGTTTGAGTCCTCCATCAAACAGTGGATTACCGAGAGCATCGACCGGGGCAGGGTGGAATGCGCGCTGACGGTCAAAGAGAGCCGTGGTGAGGCGGTACCCCGGTTTACCGTTGACACGGCCCGTGCCGCCGGCTATCACGCGGCCCTTGTGTCACTCCAGGAAGCACTGGGGATTCCCGGACCGGTGCCCCTGGAGATGGTGGCCCGGTTTGAAGGGGTGATCACCCCAACGGAGCCGGACAGGCCATGCGAAACCGAGCTGGCGGTGATTCAGGAAGCGGTGCTGTCGGCCCTGGCCGATATTAATGTCATGCGGGAAAGGGAAGGCGCCTTTCTTGCGGCAGACCTGACGCAACGCATCGGGGCCATTGAAATCGCTGTAGGCACGGTGGAAAAGGCCTCGGACGGGTTGGTGGACGCCTGCGCCCGTCAGCTTGAAGAACGGATGGCCTCCCTTCTTAACGGCGCCGTGGAGATTGATGAATCCCGGATTCTTCAGGAAGCGGCCCTGCACGCGGACCGGTGCGATATCTCTGAAGAGATCGTAAGGATTAAAAGCCATATCGCCCAGTTCCGGGCCGCCATGGCCGATGGCGAATCGTGCGGCAGAAAGCTCAATTTTCTGCTTCAGGAGTTCAACCGGGAAGTTAATACCATGGGGTCCAAAACGGTCAACTCCGGGGTATCCGCCACTGTTGTGGCCATGAAAACCGAGCTGGAAAAACTGCGGGAGCAGGTGCAGAACGTGGAGTAGGCGCAAAACGTGCTTGCTTCCGCCTCGGTTCGGTGTTAAAGAAAGATTTTTAAAACTGTCGTCTGCCCCTTTTATCCGGAAAGGCAATCAGGTTCATGCACCGAAAAAACCTCCTGAATATAGGTTTTGGCAATCGTATCGTGGCCGAAGAGATCATTGCCGTTGTTTCACCGGCATCGGCGCCGGTCAAACGGATGAAGGACGAGGCCAAAAAGGCCGGCCGCCTGGTGGACGCCACCCAGGGCCGGAAAACCCGGTCTGTGATCGTGATGGCCAGTAATCACGTTATTCTCTCCGCCATTCACACGGAGACCATTGCTCAACGGTTTGCCGCCATCAACGGCAACCGGCTCGGACCGGATGATGATCCGGACCTGATGCCCGAATAGTCCTGCCCCGATATGCGTAAGACACAACAAGCCACAAAAGCTTCCGTAAAATCCAGTCCCCCTGCCAGGGCGCCGGGACGGCTGTTTATTGTTTCCGCCCCATCCGGCGCCGGAAAAACCACCCTGTGCGCGGCCCTGCTCAAGCGGATGCCCCGCATGGTCCGCTCGGTTTCCTACACCACTCGCAAGCCCAGGAAAAACGAGCAGAACGGGGAGGATTACCATTTTATTTCCGACGCGGAGTTCCGCAAAGGGATTGAACAGGGCCGGTGGGCCGAGTGGGCCGAGGTCCATGGCAACTTCTACGGCACCTCCGCCGACTTTATCCGGTCCCGCCTGAGAATGGGCATTGACGTGGTCCTCAATATCGATGTCCAGGGCGCGGAGCAGCTCTTTGCCCGGTACCCGGACAGCATCGGTATTTTTATCCTGCCCCCCTCCATGGAAGAGCTGCGCCGGCGCCTGGAAAAGCGCGGCGGCGACGCGCCGGACGCCATTGAACGCCGCATGGCCGCCGCCGAACAGGAGATGGCCCGCAAGGACCTGTACCACCATGTGGTGCTCAACGATGATCTTGCCAGGGCCACCGAGGAGCTGGTGGCCATTGCTCAGCGCTATCGACAGGCACCGGGCAACAGGGAGGCCTGATTGAAACGGCCGGATCATTTGGAGACCATTTACGGGATTCACCCGGTGATGGCGGCCATCACCGCCGGCCGGCGAAAGATGCAAACGCTTTTTATCGCGTCCGGCAGGGAAAACCGGCAGCCCCATCAACAGGCCCTTCAGGCCGCGGAGCAGCACAATATTCCGGTCAGCGAAATTCCGGCCCGGGACCTGGAGCAGATGACCGGGGCAAAGGTCCACCAGGGCATCGCGGCCCGTGTTTCGGTCTATCCTTTTGTGCCGCTTGCGGACCTGCTGGCTGCGGTGCCGTCAACGGGCACGCCTTTTGTGCTGGTTGCCGACGGGCTCACCGATCCCCACAACCTGGGGGCCCTGGCCCGCACCGCCCTGTGCGCCGGCGTTCACGGCCTGATCATTCCAAAGGACAATGCCGCTTCTCCCACCCCCGCGGCGGTCAAGGCCTCGGCCGGCGCCCTGGAGTTTCTGCCCGTTGCGCGGGAAACCAACATCGCCCGGGTCCTGGATGCCCTGAAGGATGCCGGCCTCTGGATCGCGGGGCTGGACGGCGGCGGCGAACAGACCATCTACGACAGCGACCTGACCGGCCCCCTGGCCCTGGTGGCGGGTGACGAAGGCAGGGGGATTCGCCGCCTGGTGGCCCGGAAGTGCGATTTTATTCTTTCCATTCCCCAGACCGATATGGTCCATTCCCTTAATGCCTCGGTGGCAGGGGCCGTTGCCGTGTACGAGGCGTTCCGCCAGCGGCGGGCAAAGGCCGTCACCGGCCGTTAATCATTGCCGGCCGGCCCCGCTCTACCCAATCAAGCCTCAATTGCCTATTCACCGCAGAGACGCAGGGGACGCAAAGAAAACCATGAACCCTTTTGTGTATATCCGCGGTCGTTCTTCCGTGAAGTGAACCATGATCCTTTGCGCTCTTTGCGCCGTTGCGGTGTGAAACCGAAGGCTGTCTGCCGGGACACAGGTTTTTGTTTGCCATTCATACCTCTGTTTTGTAAGATACCCGGACACTTCATGCAGTTGTTGAACACAAAAACACCAATCGCAAGACAATGGAGAAAAACAGAATGGCAAATGCGCAGAAGATCACCCGGTACCCCGACGGATCATTGAATGTCCCGGATATGCCCGTTATTCCTTTTATCGAAGGGGACGGCACCGGACCGGATATATGGAAGGCGGCGAAAATGGTGCTGGACGCGGCAGTGGACGCGGCCTACGGCGGCAGCCGGAAAATCGCCTGGCAGGAGGTTCTTGCCGGTGAAAAAGCCTATGAAAAGACCGGCCAGTGGCTGCCCGAAGAGACGCTGGACACCATCCGGGAGTACGTGGTGGCCATCAAGGGGCCCCTGACCACGCCGGTGGGCAATGGCATCCGCAGCCTCAACGTCTCCATCCGCCAGCTGCTCGACCTTTACGCCTGCGTGCGGCCGGTGCGCTACATCGATCCCATTCCCAGCCCCATGAAACAGCCGGAAAAGGTCAACATGGTGGTGTTCCGTGAAAACACCGAGGATGTCTACGCCGGCATCGAGTGGGAGGCGGGCAGCGCCGAGGCGGAAAAGCTTATCGCGTTCATGAAAAACGAGCTGGGGGCTTCGGTGGCCGCCGGTTCGGGCATCGGCATCAAGCCCATGAGCGAAACCAACACCCGCCGGCTGGTGGCCCGGGCCATTGCCTATGCCATAGCCAAGGGGCTCTCCTCTGTGACCCTGATGCACAAGGGCAATATCATGAAGTTTACCGAAGGGGCCTTCTGCACCTGGGGATACAAGGCCGCCAGAGAGCTGTTTGCCGACCGGACCATCACCGAGGCCGAGGTCTACGAAAAGCACAACGGCACACCGCCCGGGGGCAGGGTGATGATCAAGGACCGGATCGCTGACATGCTGTTTCAGCAGATCCTGCTGCGGCCGGACGAATACCGGGTGATTGCCTGCCCCAACCTCAACGGCGACTATATTTCCGACGCGCTGGCGGCCCAGGCCGGCGGGCTGGGCATGGCGCCGGGCGCCAACATCGGCGATGAATGCGCGGTGTTCGAGGCCACCCACGGCACGGCCCCCAAGTACGCGGGCCTGGACAAGGTCAACCCCGGTTCCCTGATTCTTTCCGGCGCCATGATGCTGGAGCACATGGGGTGGGACGAGGCCGGCGCCATGATCTGGAAGGCCCTTCAGCAGGCCATTGCCGACGGCGAGGTGACCTATGACCTGGCCCGCCAGATTGAAGGGGCCCGGGAGGTCAAGTGCTCCGTGTTCGCGGAAAGGGTCTGCGAAAAGCTCCGTTCCCTGGGGCAACAGGCCTGATGCCCATGAGGGCGCCGTTTCTTGCCGCGGCTTTTCGGTCGGTTGTGGATGCCGTCTATCCGCCGGCCTGCTGCGCCTGCGGCGGCCCTGTCTGCCGGGAAACGCGCGGCGCCGTCCTTTCAGAAACGCCGCCGCCCGGTTTTATTGACGGCACCGAAAATCCTTTTTCGCATGTGATGGGGCCGGTGCTGTGCGATGCCTGCGTCAAGGCGTTTACACCGATCACGCCGCCCTTTTGCCCGGTCTGCGGCAACATGTTTGTCAGCCGGGATGCCGAGGACCATGTGTGCGGGGCCTGCGCGGATTTTCCCAGGCGGTTCGGCCGCGCCCGTGCCGTGGGCGCCTACGAGGCATCCCTGATGGCCGCGGTCCACAAGTTCAAATACGCCGGCCGCACCGGCCTGGCCGGTCCCCTGGGCATGCTGCTGTTCCTGGCCTTTTTGCGGTGGTATGACCCGGAGCAGGTGGACCTGGTGGCGCCGGTGCCCCTTCACCGCGGAAAACTCAGAAAACGGGGGTTTAACCAGTCCTTTCTCATGATCCGGAAGTGGCACAGGCAGGCAACTGCCGTGGGAACGGTATTTCCCGGGGAGAAGATCAAGCGGGACCTTCTGGTGCGGATTGTTAAAACCCGGTCCCAGACCGAGCTTTCCAGAAAGGAACGGATGTTGAATGTCAAAGGGGCCTTTGCCCTGACCGATGCTTCGGCCGTGGCCGGAAAGCGGGTGCTGGTGGTGGATGACGTGTTTACCACCGGCGCCACGGTCAACGAATGCGCCCGGGTTTTGCTGGCCGGGGGCGCAAAACAGGTGGATGTGCTGACCCTGGCCAGAGTAAACCGGTAACCTGGATCAGGGGTATCCCCAAGCGGTTTCACATATGGCAGGGCCAGCCCGGTTTGTTTATCCAAATCGAAATCGGGATCGCTATCGAAAAAACAGGAACGACAGATGACGCCAAAAACCATGCGGGCCGGGGTGGTGCAGTTTGACACCCGCCTCGGCGATATTGAGGCCAACCTGAAAAGCGCGCTTGACGGCATTGCCGGCCTGGCCGCGCAAGGGGCCGACCTTGCCGTGCTGCCGGAACTGTGGACCTGCGGGTTTGACAACCGCCACCTGGCGGCCCATGCCGCCCAAACCCCACGGGTGCTGGGGATAATTTCGGCTCAGGCCGCGGAACATAACATGGTGATTGCCGGTTCCCTGCCAGAGGCCGGGGCTTCCGGCATCTGCAACACCCTGGTGGTGATGGACAGGGACGGCCGGGAGGCCGGCCGGTACCGGAAAATCCATCTTTTTTCCGCCGGCGGTGAAGAGCGTTATTTTATAAAAGGCAAGGCCTGGGCCGTGTGCGATACCGCTGCCGGAAAACTGGGCCTGATGATCTGTTACGACCTTCGGTTTCCCGAACTTTGCCGGGTTTTGGCCTTAAACGGCGCCGCGTGCGTGATCGTACCGGCCCAGTGGCCCGAAGCCCGCATCGACCACTGGAACGCGCTGCTCAAAGCCAGGGCCATTGAAAACCAGCTGTTTGTGGTGGGGGCCAACCGGTGCGGCCATGATCCCTCCCTGGCCTACGGCGGCTCCTCCCAGGTGGTGTCCCCGCTAGGGGAGGTGCTGGCCCTTGCCCCGCCAGACGCGCCGCAGGTTATTCTGGCGGACCTTGACCGGGCCGTGATGGAGAATTTCAGGGACCGCATACCGTGCCTTCGGGAACGGTCGCCGGAAAGCTATGAAATCGCGCGAAAGGAAACATCATGACAGGGGTGATTGTGAAAAACCGGCAGACTGTTTTTAAGGCCGGAGTGTTCAAGCTGGAAACCGAAGCAATCACCCTTGAAAACGGGGTGGACACGCAGGTTCATATCCTTCGCCACCCCGGGGCCGCGGCCATTGTGCCCATGCTGGATCCCGGCACCGTGGTGCTGATTCGCCAGTACCGGCACGCCATGGGCGGGTTTGTGTGGGAGGTGCCTGCCGGCACTCTGGACGGTGCCGATGCCGATCCCCTGGCCTGCGCGCAAAGGGAGCTGATTGAGGAGACCGGCTACCGGGGAGATCTTTTTGAAAGTCTGGGCGTTATCGCTCCGTCACCGGGGTATTCCGATGAACGGATTCATATCTTCCTTGCAACCGGCCTGACCCTGGACCGGCAGAACCTGGACAGGGACGAGGTGCTTCAGGTTCATGCAAAACCGTTTGATGAAGCGATGAAGATGGCCGGAAACGGCGAGATTGTGGATGCCAAGACCATTGCGGCCCTGTTTTTCGCAAAAAACCGGCTGCTTTACTCAAAATCCCCCAACGGCCGCACAAAGGTGAACTTGCCCGGATAGATCACCAGCGTGTCCCACGCCTCGCAGAAATTGCCCCCCAGCGCGGAAAACGGGGATGAAACGATAAACATGCCCAGGCCGGCCACGGTCATTACCATGCCCATGGGCCGGGCCACCAGGGCATCGACGACCATGCTGCCCGCATTGATCTGGGGGTCTTCGGTCTCCAGCGATGCGGCCCCGGCGCCGAGGGGCACCATGATCATGGCCAGAACAACCACCAGTGTGATCCATTTTCCGCCGAGCACCATCATACCGCCTCCTTGTTTTTACCGGGTGACGCACAACCGCCTCACCCCGGGCAATTTTTTCTTCCCCGAATGGCCACATCAATTCATGAAATATCCAGGCTGCGACCGACTATATCAATTCTTCCATACAGAGACAACAATTGACTGCACGGCACCGGGGGGCTTCACAATCATCCGTGGCGCTGTCCGGCCTGTTTTTTTACGGCCCCAAACATCAGCACCATCTGCCGGTGAACCACGCAGTCCATCTCCCCGAACCCCGCCTCTATTAACGCCTGCTGGAGCCTGTCCCCGTCAAAGAACTGAAAGGTCATCAGCAGGGAAAATATCTTCTGCACAGGGGACAGAAGCCGGACCTTTCTGCCGGTCAGGCAGGTAAAAACCGCGTCTTCGGAAGCTGTTCGGCCAAGCTCCCGAATGGCGCGCGGCGCGTCCGGAAACAGGTGCAGCGCCCCGAAACAGTTTGCCCGGTCAATCGCGTTGTCCTTAAAGGGCAGGGCTCCGGCGTCGGCCCGAATGTGAAGGATGTTTTTGCTGCCCGCGGCGTTTGCGTAAGCAACGGCCTGTTCAAGCATGGGCAGGGAGATGTCTGCGGCAAAAACAAGGTCCGGCCCGTAAAAATCGTTCAGCATCCTTGCGTATTTGCCGGTTCCGCAGGCCAGGTCCAGCACGGTTTTAACCGGCCGCCCGGTTTGAACGCCTTTCAGCCATGCCATCTCCTCTTCATAGGTAATAGGGGACCCCATCCGGGTAAAGGCCGGCCTGAAATATTTTTCATATACCGAGACCACCGCCCTGTTTTCCATGAGCCACTGGGCCAGGCCCTGCTGCCGATGCTCATGATAGTCCGGCAGAAAATCGAGCACGCCGTTGACCACCGGATAACTGGCCCGGCACCCAGCGCACTGAAGGGCCGGGGCAGGGGCCCTGACAAAAGAGAGAGACGCCTCCGGATTGGCCGAGCAGGCGGGACAGACCAAAAAATCCAGGGCCTTTTCAAGAAGGATGTTCAACGGTGCAGCCTCCTGTTTGTCGGTGTTTAAGACTGAAAAATATTATGGTAAACAGCCTTATCCGCTGAATGCCCTTGTCCGCCCTTTTGATTCTATTGGTGTGATGACATGTATTCAGTAACGGCTTGACTCAAAAGCCCTGAACGTGTTTCTCCATGCTTTTTGGCAAAATAATCGACGGAATTCAATAATCTCTCCGGCATGGTGATATTGATTCTTTTTGATTTAAGAGACAGTTTGCTTAAATCCACGTCAACGATTGCCCATATACCATTTTTATACTCTTTTTTATTTTTGTGTTCTTCGATGGTTCTGGCAACCGGGATAGGCTCGGAATCAAGTAAAATGCCCTCGATGTGGCATTCTGCTGCTTCCTGGGCATTTGACAAAGCCTCTTCAATTGTATCGCCGGCAGAAAAGCAGCCCGGCAAATCAGGAAAAGTTACACCATAATCCGAGTCTTTGTCTTTATGAATTACAACTGGAAATTTCATAATCTCACCTCCATTGCCAACCAGCCTGTCGGTAAATATTTCGAAGCGTTCCAACAGGAATGTCTTTTCTGGGATGGGGAGCAGTGACCTTACCCGGCCTTTCCGGATGCTTAAATTGATAGTGGTCTCCTTTTGTATGATGGAGAATCCAACCGTCACTTTTGAGCCGTTGAATTATTTCCCCACTTTTCATAATGTGTATTGTACACACCAACTTGGCTGGTTGTCAATAATTTACGCGGCCCCCAAAATCCGCGATTGATTTTACGCCGGGTTGTTTTGGGTGCCGCGTCGGGCGAAAAAATCGGCGCGGATGATCAATTCGCCAGAATACCGCGTTGGCCTCAAACCGTCCGCACGAAAGGCCCTGATATGTTTACCCCTGGGCAACTGCTTCTCACAGTACTTGATGAACTCAAGATTACGAGACGCCGGTGCTTCGTTGCCCTCACGAAATTCATCCCCGATCACCAGTCCGTTCTCCGCCAA
>JAXHVI010000206.1:0-4701 GCA_034189195.1 Thermodesulfobacteriota bacterium
TCTTAAAAAAAAACGGCCTCGAACCTGAGGCCGTTTAATCCGATAATACTTGCTTGCTTGTCAATTTATTCTGAAAATACGGGCGGGGTATTTCTGATTATAAATAGAGAGCCAACACCGAAGAAGAAAGATGCGTTTATATTAACCCCAAAGACGTCAACCCCCCGGTAATCAACCCGAACTACAACGAACTCTCGCCAGGACACCAATACAAAAACGTCAAGAGCTCCCCGCCAGGACCAGGATTTGAAATCGCAAATCTTCAATCAGGAAACGGATGCCTAAAACCCTTCACCGCCCTACAGTTCGGACTGACCACCGACGAGCCGGCACAATGTAAAATAGATTACAACTCAACAACGAAATTCGACGATATGGTCGCGTTTGTCGGCGGAAGCAACCTCTACTCTTACAACCACACCGAAATATTCAGCCTGCCAGGAGCGAAGGAACTGAATTTGCCGCACTGGGGTGCGGCGCTCCCGGGGAGACCCGGTGGTCATCGCCGGGCCTGAGCCGAGGGGCCAGATCAGGAACGATTTAATTCCCTGGTCAATAAGGAAACAGGTCAGTTTTACGCTGGATTGCCCAATCAAGTTGGGCAATGACGGGTGGTGTGCGGCCGGGCCGGACATCACAGGAGTGCCCCTTCGCCCGTTGCGGCGCAGCCGCGCACAACCTGGGTTTCCGAGAAAAAGCGGGCGGTTAATGTAGGGGCGGCCGGCGGCCGCCAGACTGATGGGCAACCACAGGGGGTTGCCCCTACAAAAACGCCGCAGGCGGGCGAGATCCTGCCCGCGCCGGGAAAGCCCTGCTCAACATCAGGCATTAATGTTAAGTGACACTAAACAAAGCCGTCCTTTCCGGCTTGATTTATAAGAATTGATGAAGAAACCGCATTTCCCGAGTTGATTTTTTGCCGGGGCCGGGTTAAATTGCCGGATCGGGGATTTGGCAAAACAGCCCTGATGTTGCGACAAAACGGCAAAATTTTTGAGGCGTACGATAAGTACGCCATATTTTTGCACTTTACGCTGGCAAAAAGCCCGACGTGCCGGAAAAAAGGACTTGAATAAAAGAGATGAAAGCCCTGCTTGCCCTTGAAGACGGGCGGACCTTTGCCTGCAAAAGCTTTACCGGACCCGGTGAAACCGGCGGGGAGATCGTTTTTAACACCGGCATGTCCGGCTACCAGGAGGTGCTTACCGATCCCTCCTACCGGGGCCAGATCGTGACCATGACCTATCCCCTGATCGGCAACTACGGGGTCAACCACCAGGATGTGGAGTCGGACCGGGTCCAGGTGGCAGGTTTTGTGGTGCGCGAATACCAGGACTGCCCCAGCAACTTCCGGTCCGAGCAGTCCCTGGCAAAATACCTGCAAAGCCAGGGCGTGCTGGGCATCACCGACCTGGACACCCGTGCCCTGACCCGCCACCTTCGCACCGTAGGTGCCCTGCGGGCCTGCATCTCCACCCACGAACTGAACCCCACGGCCCTGGTGGAAAAAGCCCTGCAAGTTCCTTCCATGGCCGGGTGCGACCTTGTGACCGGCGTGTTTTCAAAAAAGCCGTACCGCTGGATCAACGGGGCGCCGGCCGCCGTGGACATGGACCTGGCCGATATGGATGAGCGGGTGTGGCATAAAACCGGCGGATTTCGGGTGGCGGCCTTTGATTTCGGCATTAAATACAACATTCTGAGAAACCTTGAGGCGGCCGGTTTCCAGGTGCTGGTGGTGCCGGCCCATGCCGCGGCCGCCCGGGTAAAACAGGTCAACCCGGACGGCATCTTTCTGTCCAACGGGCCGGGCGACCCCGAGCCGTTGACCGGGCCGGTGGCCACCATTCGCGAGCTTCTGGACTACCGGCCCATGTTCGGCATCTGCCTGGGAAACCAGCTGGCCGGCCTGGCCCTGGGCGGCGCCACCTATAAGCTCAAGTTCGGCCACCGGGGCGCCAACCAGCCGGTAAAGGACCTTGAAACCGGAAAAATCGAGATCACCTCCCAGAACCACGGGTTTGCCGTGGATATCGACAGCCTGAAAAAAGAAAATCTCGTGGTGACCCACATCAACCTCAACGACAACACCCTGGAGGGGTTTGCCCACAAAGACATTCCCCTGTTTACCGTCCAGTACCATCCCGAGGCCTCCCCGGGTCCCCACGACGCCCGGTACCTGTTTGACCGGTTCAAAGCCCTGATAGAGAAAACCCATGCCTAAACGGACCGACATAAAGAAAATTCTGATTATCGGGGCCGGCCCCATCATCATCAGCCAGGCCTGCGAGTTTGACTACTCCGGCACCCAGGCGTGCAAGGCGTTAAAGGAAGAGGGCTATTCCGTGGTGCTGGTCAACAGCAACCCGGCCACCATCATGACCGACCCCGAGTTTGCCGACGCCACCTACATCGAGCCGGTGACCCCTGAGGCCGTGGCCGCCATCATCGAAAAGGAGCGGCCCTGCGCCATTCTGCCCACCCTGGGGGGCCAGACCGGCCTGAACACGGCCGTGGCCGTGGCTGAGATGGGGGTGCTGGAAAAGTTTAACGTGGAGATGATCGGGGCGTCGCTTTCCGCCATCAAAAAGGCCGAGGACCGGGACCTGTTCCGAAAGGCCATGAACAACATCGGCCTGCGCATTCCCAGAAGCGGCATTGCCACCAGCATGGACCAGGTGCGGGCCATTGCCGACGAGATCGGCCTGCCCCTGATCGTGCGGCCCAGCTTTACCCTGGGCGGCACCGGCGGCGGTGTGGCCCACACGCAGGCCGAGCTGGAGGCCCTGTCCGCCGGCGGCCTGGAGGCCAGCCTCATAAACCAGGTGATGATCGAAGAGTCGGTGGTGGGATGGAAAGAGTACGAGCTGGAGGTGATGCGGGACCGGGCGGACAACGTGGTGATCATCTGTTCCATTGAGAATCTTGACCCCATGGGGGTCCACACCGGGGAAAGCATCACCGTTGCCCCGATCCAGACCCTTTCCGACAAAGAGTACCAGGTCATGCGGGACGCCTCCATTGCCATCATGCGGGAGATCGGGGTGGACACCGGCGGCTCCAATGTTCAGTTTGCCGTCAACCCGGCCAACGGCGAGATGGTGGTGGTGGAGATGAACCCCAGGGTGTCGCGCAGCTCGGCCCTGGCCTCCAAGGCCACGGGCTTTCCCATTGCCAAGATCGCGGCCAAGCTGGCCGTGGGCTATACCCTGGACGAAATCGCCAACGACATCACCGGCGAAACACGGGCCGCCTTTGAACCGACCCTGGACTACTGCGTGGTCAAGATTCCGCGCTGGACCTTTGAAAAGTTTCCGGAAACAAAAGACGAACTCTCCACCTCCATGAAGTCCGTGGGCGAAACCATGGCCATAGGCCGGACTTTTAAAGAGGCTCTGCAGAAGGGCATCCGGTCCCTTGAGATCTCCCGGTTCGGCCTGGGGGCCGACGGCGCGGATAAAATCGATCCGTCGATCCAGGAGATCACGGACAAACTGGCCACACCCAACTCCGAGCGGCTGTTCTACCTTCGGTACGCACTGCAGAAGGGTTTTACCATCGACGACATTTACCGGCTCACCCGCATCGACCCCTGGTTTTTAGACCAGATCGAAAAGATAGGGGTTGTTGAAAAAACCCTGATCGAGCAGAAAGACACCCTTTCCGCCGACCTTTTGTGGCGTGCCAAGCGGGTGGGTTTTTCCGATGTTCAGCTGGCCCATATCACGGGCAAGACCGAAGAGGAGATTCGCGCGTTCCGGTACGACGCGGGACTGCGGCCGGTCTACAAGCTGGTGGACACCTGCGCCGCCGAGTTCAAGGCGGCCACGCCGTATTACTACTCCACCTACGAGACGGAAAACGAGGCCCGGGTGTCGGACCGCAAAAAGGTGGTGATCCTGGGCGGCGGCCCCAACCGCATCGGCCAGGGCATCGAGTTTGACTACTGCTGCGTGCACGCCTCCTTTGCCCTGCGGGAAGAGGGGGTGGAGAGCATCATGGTCAACAGCAACCCCGAGACCGTGAGCACCGACTACGACACCTCGGACAAGCTCTATTTCGAGCCTCTTACCGTGGAGGATGTGCTTCACATCATTGACACGGAAAAGTGCGACGGCGTGATCGTTCAGTTCGGGGGCCAGACCCCGCTTAACATCGCCGAGGCCCTTGCCCGGGCCGGTGCCCCCATTATCGGCACCTCGCCCGAATCCATTCGCCGCAGCGAGGACAGAAAGTTTTTCGCCGCCATGCTCAGCAAGCTGTGCCTGCTTCAGCCCCCCAACGGCACGGCGGTCAACGTGGAAGAGGCCGCGGCCATTGCCGAAAGCCTGGGATACCCGGTGATCGTGCGGCCGTCGTTCGTGCTGGGGGGCCGGGCCATGAAGATCGTCTACACCCCGGCGGAGCTGGCCAACTTTGCCCGCCACGCCATCAAGGCTTCGCCCAAACACCCCATCCTGGTGGACAAGTTTTTAGAAGACGCCATTGAACTGGACGTGGACGCCATTACCGACACCACCGGCCACACCGTGATCGGCGGCATCATGGAGCATATCGAGGAGGCGGGCATTCACTCCGGTGACTCGGCCTGCGTGCTGCCGCCCCACAGCGTCAAGCCCCATGTGATCGACGAGATCATTCGGGCCACCAAGGCCATGGCCGCTGAACTGAAAGTGGTGGGCCTGATGAACGTGCAGTACG
>JAXHVI010000207.1:0-8883 GCA_034189195.1 Thermodesulfobacteriota bacterium
TCTTAAAAAAAAACGGCCTCGAACCTGAGGCCGTTTAATCCGATAATACTTGCTTGCTTGTCAATTTATTCTGAAAATACGGGCGGGGTATTTCTGATTATAAATAGAGAGCCAACACCGCAGCTTTTTTGAAAAGGCCTTCAAATTTTGAACAAGCTTTTGATAAAATACTCTTTCATTTAGATGAAGCATATCGCAAAAGCAATGATGAGAATACGAGAATAATCGTATCTAGGACAACAGATGATATATTTCACAGAGTAATATGTATAATCCAGGAAAGAATTAATCATGTTAAAGCTGAGAATCAGAAAGGATTTTTTCAAAAAGTTTCTGAGTATGCCTCTAATATAATTTCGAATCTTGGACTAGCAGGTTCGGGAGTGGTATTTGCAGTGGAGGTGGCTCCTGAAGTGAGTAATTTAGCCTCAGCTTTTTTTGATTATATGCTGACCAAGTGGGAGTTGCGACAGGAGGAATCTTATTTTTATAACCAGCTTGCTAATGTATATCAAAAAATATTAGACTCTAGATCCTTTAATAGCCAATATGGACTTATTAGGAATACATTCACAACAAACAAGGAAGAAATTTTAACCTATGTAGTTTACCAAAAAGGATTGGTCGCTGCCCGAAATCTAATGAAGTATGACGAAAAAGATAGCGAAAAACAAGACTCAATAAGAATAATATCAAGGGCGTTAATATCCATAGGGGAATGGGAAAAATGCGCAAATTTCCTCAACGACATTAAAGGCACAGGAGTTGCTAATTATTTAGAACTTAAAGATGAACTGCTTGAGTCATATAGTCATTTTTTGGAATACATAAAAAAATGGAGCTCGAGGAAAGATAAGGCGGGGAGGGCAATAAGAAAAAAATTTCCAACACGGGATTCTCTGGAGTATTTTGTTGTCGAAGGTAATTTAGGCTATGCTAAGTATATGAGAAATCGAAGGGTTAAAAAATATGCTATAGCCACAATAATATTTGTATTGTTTATTGCTTTTTTAACATGGGCTTCTATAGAGGGTGAAAAATTACAACAGCAAGAGAGCAACTATCGAAAAACGAATTATTCTGTGCTAGAAAATAAATGGAGTGAGGTAAGAACGGCAGCAGATGAGGTCGAACAATTTGTTTCAGAAAAAAAGTATAAAGAGGCTTTAAAAAAAGCAAAAACAGGCATTGTATTTTCTGACAATAGCGGTTTAGCAAATAATTATATTAATAAGACTAACTCGTTACAAAAAGTTAGTTTGGCTAAGATCGTTAAGGGGATTCTTGGAGAAATTAATATTCTTATTTCAAAGGATTTGGACAACAACCGTTACGAGTATATTACAGATGAACTTATTCCTTTATTTAATTCTATTATTATCGACTTTCCGACAGGAGATCAAGAACTTTATACTAAAGAGTTAGATGCATTATATGAAAAAGTTGATAAGGCGCGGGATGTATATCTTGTTCGACTCGAAAATACTATTAAGGATTTATTAAGTCAAAATCAATACAAAGCGGCAAAGGAAATTGCTTCAAATCTCACGCATAAGTCGTCTGCAAAGCGCGGTATTTTAAGTACTTATGATGAATACTGGGCGGGGAAAAAGGATAAGTATTTAAAGAAGATACCAATTTCCGAATAAAGAGGAATTATGAATTCTCGATTTACTGTATGTTAGCGGAATATAAACAAGATCTACCCATTTTTTTTTCAGTTTATGTGACTTCAATGAAACGTTCTGAAAAACTGATCATGTTTGCGGCCACCGGATTCGGGGCAGGGGCCATTCCTTTTGCGCCGGGCACGTTCGGCAGCGTGGTGGGGGTGGGGTGCGCCTTTCTGGTGTCCGGCCTTGGCCCGGCGTGGGCCATCGGAGTGCTGGTGGTGGTCACCGGCGTGGCGGTGTGGATCTCTGACCGGGCGGAAAAGATTCTGGGCAAGACCGATCCGGGGTGCATTGTCATTGACGAGATCGCGGGCATGATGGTGGCCATGCTGGGCCTGCCGTTTACGTTCTGGCATGCGGTGGCCGGGTTTGCGGCGTTCCGGGTGTTTGATATCATCAAGCCGTTTCCCATTCGAAAGGTGGAGACACTGTTTCCCGGCGGGGCCGGCATTGTGGCCGATGACCTGCTTGCCGGGGTGGCGGCCAATCTTGCGGTGCGGGTTCTGTTTTTGTTTTTCGCGGCATGACATGGAGAGCAAGCCTTCGAAAATACGATGTTTCATGGCCTTTGACCTGCCGGCGGAGGTGATTGACGACCTGGCCGGCATTCAGAAAACGATTGCGGCCGGCGGTGTGAAGATCGGCTGGGTGGCGCCTCATAATATTCATCTTACAGTCAAATTCCTTGGCGAGATATCGCCGGAGGCGGTTCAAAAAGCCCTGGCCGCTGCCGAACAGGCGGTCAAGGCCATTTTCCCCATGCAGATTCGAGCTCAGGGCATCGGGGTGTTTCCGGATATGAACCGGCCCAGGGTGGTGTGGGCCGGGCTTTCCGGGGACCTGCGATCTCTTGTTGACTTTCACGGCATACTGGATGAAAATCTGTTTTCCGCCGGTTTTGGTAAGGAAAAGCGCCGGTTTACGGCCCATGTGACGCTGGGTCGTATCAAACGTGCCGTGGATGTGCGGCAACTGGCCGCTGCCATGGGGCCCTGTCTTGATTTTCAATCAAAGCCCTTTTGCATCGACAGGCTGATGGTGTATAAAAGCGATTTGACCGCAGCCGGACCTGTTTACAGCCGGCTGGCGGCGTTTGTGCTGGGCGGGTAATTGAAATCGGTATCGGTATCGGGATCGAAGTCGATGCGGCCGGTTGTTTCGAGCACGGGCACGAGCACGAGCACGGGCACGGGCACAGGTAAGAGTAAGAGCAAGAGTAAGATTAAGCACAATAAAGAAGAGTAAGATGGGGGTTGAGGCGATCAACCATATTAATAGAACAGGCAGGAGGGTGAGATGAGTAACGCAGAAAAGATCAAGGCGGTTGAAAGTGCGATTACCCAGATCGAGCGGCAGTTCGGCAAGGGCGCCATCATGAAGCTGGGCACCGGAACCGTGATCAATGTTCCGTCCATATCCACCGGCTCCATTGCCCTGGATGTGGCCCTGGGCGTGGGCGGGCTTCCCAGGGGCCGGGTGACCGAGATATACGGGCAGGAGTCGTCGGGCAAGACCACCATTGCCCTTCATACCGTTGCCGAGGCCCAGAAAAAGGGGGGCATTGCCGCCTTTATCGACGCGGAGCACGCCCTGGACACGGCCTATGCCAAAAAGCTGGGGGTCAACACCGATGAACTGCTGGTCTCCCAGCCCGACACCGGCGAGCAGGCCCTGGAGATCGCGGACATGCTGGTGAGAAGCGGCGCCATCGACATCCTGGTGATCGACTCGGTGGCGGCCCTGGTGCCCAAGGCCGAGATCGAGGGCGAGATGGGCGACTCCCACATGGGGTTACAGGCCCGGCTCATGTCCCAGGCCCTGCGAAAGCTTACCGGCGTGATCGGCAAAACCAATACCTCCATTATTTTTATCAACCAGATCCGTGAAAAGATCGGCGTGTTTTTCGGCAACCCCGAGACCACGCCCGGCGGCAACGCCCTGAAGTTTTACGCGTCTGTGCGGCTGGACATTCGCCGCAGCGCGGCCATCAAGGACGGCCAGGAGGTGGTGGGCAACCGGGTGCGGGTCAAGGTGGTCAAGAACAAGATCGCGCCTCCCTTCAAGACCGTGGAGTTTGACATGATGTACGGCGAGGGCATATCCAAAACCGGCGAGCTGCTGGACATCGGCGTGGAAAACAACATCATTGAAAAGAGCGGCTCGTGGTACTCCTATAACGGCGAGCGCATCGGCCAGGGGCGGGAGAATGTGAAGCAGTTTTTTGCCGACAAGCCCGAGGTGTTTAACGAACTGTATGCCAAGGTGCGCGAGAGCGTGGGCCTTGCCGGCGGGCAGCCCGCCGCGGCGGAGAAACCGGACAAGCCGGACAAGCCGGAAAAGGCCGACAAGGCGGCAAAGGCCACTGAAGCGGATAAAGCATAGCCTATGGCGTTTGGCGGTTGAATCGTGTTGGAAGGAAAAGAGAACGAATGACGGGAAACGAGGCGCGAAAAACGTTTCTGGACTATTTTGAAAACCATGGCCACCGGGTGGTGCGCAGCTCCTCTCTGGTGCCCCAGGCCGATCCCACCCTGCTGTTTGTCAACGCCGGCATGGTGCAGTTCAAACGGGTGTTCATGGGCGAGGAGAAGCGGGACTACACCACCGCCACCACCTCCCAGAAGTGCGTCCGGGCCGGGGGCAAGCACAACGACCTGGAAAACGTGGGATACACGGCCCGGCACCACACCTTTTTCGAGATGCTGGGCAATTTTTCGTTCGGCGACTACTTCAAGGAGCGGGCCATTGAGCTGGCCTGGGACCTGCTGCTCAACGGCTACAAACTGCCTGAAGACAAATTGTCGGTTTCCGTGTTTCACGAGGATGACGATGCCTTTTCCATCTGGCAAAACAAAATCGGCCTTGCCGAAAGCAGGATCGCCCGGCTGGGGGAGAAGGACAACTTCTGGTCCATGGGCGACACCGGCCCCTGCGGACCGTGCAGTGAAATCTACATGGACCGGGGGGAGAAATACGGCTGCGGCCGGCCGGACTGCGCGCCCGGGTGCGACTGCGACCGGTTCATGGAAATCTGGAACATGGTGTTCATGCAGTACAACCGCCAGGCCTCGGGCGAGCTGACGCCGCTGCCCCATCCGAGCATCGACACGGGCATGGGCCTGGAGCGGATCTGCGCGGTGATCCAGAACCGGGACACCAACTACGAGACCGATCTGTTTCTGCCCATCATTGGTACCATTGAGGCGGCTTCCGGCAGAACCTACGGCCAGGCTTCGGATGCGGATGTCTGCATGAAGGTGATTGCCGATCACAGCCGGGCCGCCGCCTTTCTGATCGGCGACGGGGTCCTGCCCTCCAACGAGGGCAAGGGCTATGTGCTGCGCCGCATTCTGCGGCGGGCCATTCGCTACGGCCGCCAGCTCGGCCTGACCCGGCCCTTTCTTTCCCGCACCGCCGGCACGGTCTTCGAGATCATGGCCGAGCCTTACCCGGAACTCAAAGAGAACGCTTCTTTTATCACCAACGTGCTTGAAAACGAGGAGGTCCGGTTTTCCGAGACCCTGGACAACGGCCTGGGCCTGCTCTTCGAGACCCTGGACAGCATGGCGGCAAAGGGAGAGTCCGTCATTCCCGGCGGCGTGATCTTCAAGCTGTACGATACCTACGGGTTCCCGGTGGATATTGTGCGGGACGTGGTGCGGGAGAAAAAGATCGGCCTGGACATGGAGGGATTTGACGCGGCCATGGCCCGGCAGAAGGCAAAATCCCGGTCAGTGGCCGATTTTTCAAAGCAGCCCGAGGCCTATCGCAACCTTTCCGCAAAAGGGGTGAAAACCGGTTTCGTGGGCTATGCCGGCCTGTCCGCCCACGCCACGGTGCTGGCCCTGGTCAATGGCGGCAATGAGTTGGATACCGCAACCGCCGGTCAGGAGATTGAAATCGTGACCGATACCACGCCGTTTTACGGGGCGTCCGGGGGCCAGGTGGGCGACGTGGGTGTCATCACCGCCGACGGCCTGGAAATAACAGTGACCGATACCATCAAGGATCCCACCGGCCTTGTCATTCACAAGGGGAAAGTGACTTCCGGCACGGTGAAAAAGGGCCAGGCCGTTGGGCTGACCGTGGATGAGGACCGGCGCCGGGCCACGGCCGCCAACCACACGGCCACTCACCTGCTGCACGCGGCCCTGGGCGAGATTGTGGGCGACCATGTGAAACAGGCCGGTTCCATGGTGTCGCCGGACCGGATGCGGTTTGACTTTACCCATTTTTCCATGCTGGACCGGGCCACCCTGGACCGTATCGAGGTGTTTGTCAACGACCGGATTCGGGAAAACCGGGACGTGACCATCTCCGAGATGAGCATGGACGATGCCCTCAAACAGGGGGCCACGGCCCTGTTTGAGGAAAAATACGGAGACACGGTGCGGGTGGTCGCGGTTGATGGGGTGAGCAGGGAATTGTGCGGCGGCACCCATGCCCAACGGACCGGAGACATCGGCCTGTTCAAGATTCTTTCCGAAGCCGGCGTGGCTTCCGGAGTGCGCCGTATCGAAGCCGTGACCGGGGCCGGGGCTGTGGCCTTTGTTCAGGAACAGATGGGCATCCTTGCCGAAGCGGCCGGCATGCTCAAAGCGTCGCCCGCCGCTCTTGCGGCCCGCATTCAGAAGCTGCTGGCCGAGTCCAGGGCCATGGCAAAAGAGATTGCCGGATTAAAGACCACCCTTGCCACCGCATCCATGGAGGGGCCGAAAAGCGACGACGCCAGAACCCTTAACGGGGTAAAGGTGATCGCCCGCACGGTGACGGCGGATAACCCGGCGGCCCTGCGGGATCTGGCCGACCGGCTCAAGGACAAGCTGGGCTCCGGCGTGGTGGTGCTGGGGGCGGCCGCTGACGGCAAGGCGTTTCTGATCGTGTCGGTGTCCAGGGATCTGACCGGCCGGTTCAAGGCCGGGGATATTGTGCGTGAGGCAGCGGCCGTTGTGGGCGGCAAGGGCGGCGGCCGGCCCGATATGGCCCAGGCCGGGGGCCCCCAGCCGGAGCACCTGGAGGCAGCCATTCAGAAGGCCTGCGACATGATTGAAAAAGGCTGACGGTCAGCGCCATCGACAAATGTAGGGGCGGTCTTCAGACCGCCACCCACCCGGGATGTCATTCCCTTTGAAACCGTCGGCCGGTGTGGTAGCATGGAACCCTTATGAAAAAGATTATCAGTGTCGTGAATCAGCGGCAGGGCGCGGGCAAAACCGCCACGGCGGTAAACCTGGCGGTCTGCCTGGGCCTGATGGAAAAAGCCACCCTGCTGGTGGATTTTGATCCCCAGGGGGAGGCCAGCGCCTGCCTGGGCGTAACCCCTGAGCAGACCTCCGGCAACGGCATCTACCAGGCCCTGGCCGGCCGGCGTAGCCTCGCCGACCTGAAAAGGGACACGGATTTTGAATTTTTAAAACTGGTGCCCGCCGGCATCGACCTGTTTGCCGCCGAAGCCGAGGCCTCGGCCATGGCGGGAAAAGAGACCCTTTTGCGGGACCTTCTGGCCGGCGCAGAGACGATGGAATATGTGGTTGTCGATACCCCGTCGTCCATGGGATTTCTCACTGTCAGCGCCCTGGCCGCGGCCCATGTCGTGGTGGTGCCGGTGCAGTGCCGCAGGGACGCCCTGCTGCACCTGGGATACCTGCTCAAGGTGACGGCCAAGATCCGAAGCGGCCTCAATATGGGCCTCAGGATCGGGGCCGTGGTGTTCACCCGGTGCGACACCATGGAAGACGCATATGCCCAGGTGGACGCCGATGCGTTAAAAAATATGAGCAGCAGCGTGTTTGTAACCACGGTTGCAAAGTTCGACGGGTTGCAGGGACCGGTTGCGGCCGCAGACATCATGGCAAAGGCGTCTGAGGACTATTTTGACCTGGCGGCCCGTCTGGTCGGGGAATAAGCCCGTTGTCACGCGGAAGCTGTTTTCAGGAGGTGATGTGAATGAAGATTACCGACGCCAGGGCGATTCAGACCGGCGAAAAAGAGCTGGTGGACGCCATTCTTCGGGACCTGGACTGGGCCATGATCGAGGAGACCCTCAAGACCAAGTACAGCCTGAACCTGGGGGCTGACCGCATGACCTTCCGGCAGGGGGATCTCGTGGTTCACCAGAACCAGGTGGCCTATAAACTTGATTTTGATGTTCAGGTGACCCTGTCTGTGATGGTGGACCGAAAGGGCGAATGTTTTGACGTTGTGACAACAGCGGCCGAGGAGAAACCCCATACCGAAGCCTCTTCCCCGGCGGCCGCGGAACCGTCCGCCGCCGGTCCGGACCGGGCGGAAGATTCAGCGGCAACCGCCCCGGCCCCGGAGAGCGCACCGGCCCCGGCTCCGGCTCCGGCCGAAGCGTCCCCTTTCATAACCTTCAATATGGATACCTCCCGGATGGCCTCTGAGATCGCGGACCTGATCGCCGACATCAACCGGTCGTGACGCGGCCCTTTGTTCCAGTCAATGACGCCGGAAAGTAAGCACGCCGTTCTGTTTTATTGAATATGCTATCGGGAACGATAGTTATTTTTGTTTCGATCCCGATCCCGATTGAGCGATTCCGATAATAGATAAACATCGGTTGTAAAAGATGGAAACAGTGCTCTCAGACCGCCGGCTTTTGCCGGTGTGGGAAAAGGTGAAAAACAGCGTGCGGCTGAATGCCGAAGACGGCATGCGGCTTTACGGGAGCAACGACCTTGCCGGCATCGGCGGCATCGCCGATTATGTGCGCAAAAAACGTCACGGCAACAGGGCCTTCTACGTTCGTAACCGCCACGTCAACTACACCAATATCTGCGTCAACCGCTGCCTGTTCTGCGCCTATTCAAAGGACAAGGGCGAGGCCGGCACCTATGTGCTTTCTCCGGACCAGGTGGGCAGTGACGCGAAAAAACCGGAAAATGCCGGGGTCCGGGAGTTTCACATCGTGGGTGGCATCAACCCGGACCTGTCCTTTGATTATTACCTGGACCTGATCCGGGCCATCAAAAAGGCCCGGCCCGATGCCACGGTCAAGGCCTTTACCGCGGTGGAGATCGACTTTATCGCCCGCATGGCCGGGATTTCCCTGGAAGAGACGATCGCCGGACTGAAGGCGGCCGGCCTTGCCATGCTGCCCGGCGGCGGGGCCGAGGTGCTGTGCGACCGGGTGAGGCAGAAGCTTTTTGCCAAAAAAATTTCAGCGGCCCGGTGGCTGGAGGTGATGGAG
>JAXHVI010000208.1:0-2950 GCA_034189195.1 Thermodesulfobacteriota bacterium
GGCAGGGTCAGCAGTTTATAATCCGTGCCCAGCACTGTGATCAGCACCGGGGTGTTGCTGCCCCACAACGGTATGGCGTTCTGCAGCCAGTTGACATGCATCACGCTGACGTGGGATTCCCTTTGATAAACTGCGCGAAGGTGTCTGAGCAGCTTCAGCGCCCAGGGAATCCCTTTTAATCTTTCACTCCTTAGAATATGGGCAATGCCGCCGGCTTCGGAAAGGGCGTCCAGGAATCGGGTCTCTTCCGGCAGAACGGCATTCGCCACATTGGGGGGCAGACTCCCCGGTGGCAGCCATGTTCGAAGAGAGACCGCCGGCCGGCCGGAGAGGGCTTCCACCATGTCGGCAAGAAACCGGCCCCGCCAGTCCTGGGTGTCGCGGGGGTAAGAGGTCCCCGTCAACAAAACGGTGGTGATGTTTTCCTTTGATTGCCTCATTGGATGCCGTTATTCATCTTTCAATAGATTTTCCGCCACATCCAGATCTTTCACGGAATTGATGTTCACGTACCGGTCGCCGATTAGGAAGGCCCGGATGGTTTTACCGTCGTCAATGGCACACTGCACCAGGTCCGGCAACTCTTTTTCCCGGCGTTCATGGTGGAAGGGTGTTATATCAATATACTCCAGAATCCGGTTGTCAAAAACGCAATGGCCGGTTCCCTGAAAATCGTTAATAAGCCGAATCGGTTTTTCGATGAGCCGAAATATCCGGTCCTGCTCATCCTTTACAACAGCATAAGTTTTGCGAATCTGATCACGATTTTCCACTTTCACGATACCGCACACGCCGAAGGTGTTCGGATCGTCTTTAAACATTCGGATCATATCACTGCACCGGGCGCTGGTCAGCACTTCATCGCCCAGGGCCAGAAAAAAGTCTTCACCTTCCAGGGCCGCTTTCGCGCACCCCATGGCATGCACCAGGCCCTGCTGCTCTTTCTGGAGCACATACCGGATACGCTTGTCCTGATAGCGAATGCCGAAGTGATTGATAATCTCCGTGGCCTTATAGCCGACCACCACCACAAGCTCGGACAGGTCTTCGTCGGCCATTCGAGACAGCACGTGCTCCAGCAGGGGCCGGCCGCAAAGCCGGGCCATGCACTTGTTCTGGTTTTCGGAAAACTCGTTGATGCGGTTTCCCCTGCCCCCGGCCAGAATAAGCGCCTTCACGACAGACTCCCTTTTGATTCGGTTGTGAAACCAAAACATTCCCTGTTCTGCCGAATCCACTCAATCAAAGCCCTGATGCCCGGTTCCGGCATCACCTCCGGGCGCCAGTCCAGAAGGGACCGGGCTCTTGAGATGTCACAGACAAAATACCGCAGGTCTCCGTGGCGGTCCGGGCCAAACCGGACGTCCGGTTTTTCGCCGTTGAGTTTTTCCAGCAGAGAAATGCACTCAAGCAGGGATATGGCCGTGTTCAGGCCGCCGCCGATGTTGTAAATACCCGGCACGCGCTTCTGGTAAAAAGCGTCAAAGGCCCGGCACACATCGGCGGCAAACACGATGTCGCGAACCTGCATGCCGGTGCCGTAAATGGTAAGGGGGCGGCCCAGCACGCTTCGAATGGCAAAATTGGCCACCCATCCATGGTCTTCGCCACCGAACTGGCGGGGCCCGTAGATGCCGGTGAGCCGAAAGCTGGCTGCTTTCACGCCATAGGTATCAATGTAGGTTCTCACATAAAGCTCGGCCCCGGCCTTTGACGCGTGAAGCGGGGTGAGGGTGCCTTCAAGGACGGGATGATCCTCGCCAATGGCCTCGGGCTGACGGTTATAGCGGGTGCTGGCTTCTGCCAGTGTGGCGTTGATCCGGTTGCCGTAAACATGAATCGTGGCGCATGAGGCCACGGGAACTTTCAACCGCCGGGCCGTCTCCAGTACATTGAATGTTCCCATCACATTGGAAAAGAGGTCCAGGGCAGGCGCCTCCACGCTGATGGTCATGGCAGGCTGGGCCGCAGTATGAACAATATAGTCACACCCGGCGGCAGTGTCGATCAACTGCTCCGCATCGCGGATGTCGGCCGTGACCAGGTCCACGCCCAGGCCGGCCAGAAAATCGCGGTTATGATTTCTGGCTTTTTCCGTGGCAAACCCGGCCCGCTCAAGCTCATGCTTGGTCATGTTGTCATAGGAGACCACCTGGTCACCCCGGCGGGCGTAATATTCGCAGACATGGGATCCGAGAAACCCGCAACCGCCTGTCACCAGAACCTTCATGCCGTCGCTCCGATCATCCCATTCGCCCTTTCATGCTTCACCGGCGCCACGCAACAAATGGTGTGCCGCCTGACACATCATCGCCTGATTGCCTCGTTTATAATATTCGCCGGTATGGTGCCGACATAAGCGTAATCGCCGATAACATAGCAGGGTGTGGCGGTAATACCCATCTGAAGACCGTCATGAATATCCTGCCTCAGCGCCCTTTCCAGGCCCCTGTTTTCAAGCGCGTCAGCCAGTCCGGTCACCTCCAGCCCCAGTGGATTCAGAACATCCTTTAATTTTATATCCGCTTTCCCCAGGGTAAACAGAAGGTCGTTGGCCTCCCAGAACTTTCCTTGCGTCTGCGCATAAAGGGCAATAAGAGACAGTTTGCCGGCACCCACATGAAACGGCTCTTTTACAAACGGGTTATACTCGTGGTCCATGGGAAAATGTCGATGGACCAGACGAAGGGTGTCGGGATGGGCATCAACCAGACGCCGAAGAAAAAAATGCATTTTTTTGCATTGAAAACACATGTAGTCGGTAAATTCAACAATCTCCAGCTTCGGGTGTTGGGCGCCGATCCAGGGGTGCCCCTCCGCGGTAACGCCTGTGCGTGTCTGGGCGGACAGGGGCGGCGGGCTCAGGTGCCAATAGGCGGGAAAAGCCAACATCATGGCCAGACCCACAACCCCGAATACAGCGGCAACCGGTATCGTTGTCTTCTTGAAA
>JAXHVI010000209.1:0-16031 GCA_034189195.1 Thermodesulfobacteriota bacterium
ATCTGCCGGCGCACCAGGTCGATGCCGGTCACCAGTTCGGTGATGGGGTGCTCCACCTGAAGCCGGGTGTTGACCTCCAGAAAATAAAAATTTTTCTTTTCATCCACTAAAAATTCCACGGTGCCCGCGTTCACGTAACCGGCGGCCACCGCCGCCTGCACAGCGGCCCGGCCCATGGCCTCCCGCAGGTCCGGGGTCAGGGCCGTGCTCGGGGTCTCCTCGATGATCTTCTGGTGGCGGCGCTGAATGGAGCACTCCCGCTCGCCCAGATGCACCGTGTGGCCGAACCGGTCGGCCAGTACCTGGATCTCCACGTGACGGGGCCGGGCAATATATTTTTCAAGATAGATTGCCCCGTTGCCAAAGGCGGCGGCCGCCTCGCCGGACGCCGCAACCAGGGCCTCGGAAAGCTGGGTCGGTTCGGTAACAATCCGCATGCCCTTGCCTCCGCCGCCGGCAGCCGCCTTTACCAGCACGGGATAGCCGATGGCCTCGGCATGGGCCGCCATCTTCTTAAAATCGGACTCCGGCATGTTCATGCCGGGAATCACGGGAACGCCGCTGCCGGCCATGATTTGCCGGGCCACGGTTTTATCTCCCAGGCTGCGGATCACCGTTGACGGCGGCCCGATAAACACGATGCCGCTGGCTTCGCACAGTTGGGCAAAATCGGCGTTTTCCGCCAGAAACCCGTATCCCGGATGAATGGCCTGGGCCCCGCTCTTTCTGGCCGCGTCAATAATTTTTGCGCCGTTCAGATAACTGTCCGCCGGGTCGGCCCTGCCGATACAGACCGCCTCGTCGGCGCAAAGCCGGTGCAGGGCCTCTGCATCAACATCCGAATAGACGGCCACTGTTGCAATGCCCATCTCCCGGCAGGTGGCCATGACCCGCACGGCAATCTCCCCCCGGTTGGCGATCAGAATTTTTTTAAACATGGCAAGAACCTCGAAAAATTAAATTCACCGCGAAGACGCAAAGGACGCAAAGAAAAACATGAACGCCACGTGTAAAGCAGGGGGCATAACCCTTTGCGCTCTCTGCGCCTTTGCGGTGTAAACTGCCAAAAGTCTTTTCTTTCGTCCGGATTACATTCGAAAGACACCGAACCCGTACCGGTCATCCCGCAGCGGCGCGTTCAAGGCCGCTGAAATGGCCATGCCCAGCACGTCCCTTGTTTTGGCCGGGTCAAGAATGCCGTCATCCCACAGGTTGGCCGTGCTGTAATAGGCGTTTCCCTCCTGCCGGGCCTTGTCGATGATGGGCTGGCGGATAAAGGCCTCCTCCTCCGGGGTCAGGGGCGGTTTGCCCAGCCGGGCGTTCTGGTCGTTGGTAATGGTCACCAGCACGTCGGCGGCCTGCTGCCCCCCCATCACGCCGATCTCGGCATTGGGCCACATCCATAAGAACCGGGGAGAATAGGCCCGGCCGCACATGGCATAATTGCCCGCACCGAAAGAGGCGCCGGCGAGCAGGGTGAACTTGGGTACCGAAGCGGTTGCCACGGCATTGACCATCTTGTGGCCGTCCTTGGTGACCCCGGTCTGTTCATACTGTTTCCCCACGATAAACCCGGAAATGTTCTGAACAAACACCAGCGGAATGCCCCGGTTGTCGCAGATCTGGATGAACTGGGTGGCCTTCTGGGCGCTTTGCGGAAAAAGAACGCCGTTGTTGCCCAGCAGGCCCACGGGATAACCGTGAATGTGGGCCCAGCCGCACACCAGGGTGGGGCCGTACATCTCCTTGAACTCGATAAACTCGCTGCCGTCCACCATCCGGGCAAACACTTCCCGGATATCGTAGGGCGTGGAGATGTTGCGGGGAATGATGCCGTAAAGCTCTTTGGGATCGTAAAGGGGCGGCGCGGGCGGCCGCAGGGTGAGCCTTGCCTTTTCCGGCCGGGGCAGGTTGGCCACGATCTCCCGCACCAGGGCAATGGCATGGGCGTCGTCCTCGGCATAGTAGTCCGACACCCCGGACTGGGCGCAGTGCAGGTCAGGTCCGCCCAGTTCATCGGAGGTCACCTCTTCGCCGGTGGCGGCCAGCACCAGGGGCGGCCCGCCCAGGAAGATGGCGCCATGGTCCTTGACATGAATGATCTCGTCGGACATGGCCGCGCCATAGGCTCCGCCGGCCGTGCAGAGCCCCATCACCGCGGTGATCTGGGGAATGGCCATCTTGGACATCATGGCCTGGTTGTAAAAGACCCGGCCCCCGTCGTCGAGGTCGGGAAAAATCTCGGACTGCAACGGCAGAAACGCCCCGGCCGAATCCATCAGGTTGACTGCGGGCAGCCGGTTTTCCATGCAGATGGCCTGAAGCCGCAACGTCTTTTTCACGCTCATGGGATACATGGAACCGCCCTTGATGGTGGCATCGTTCACCGACACCACCACCTCCCGGCCGGCCACGATGCCGATGCCGGCCCGAATGCCGGCGCCGTGGACCTTGCCGTCATACAGGTCTTTGGCCGCCAGGGGCGCAATTTCAAGGAACGGCGTGTTTTTGTCCAACAGCAGGTCAAGCTTCTTGTCCACCGGCAATTTACCCACCTCTTTTAACCGGTCCATGGCCTTTGGGGACCGCTCGTGGTGGGCACGGTCAATCTCCTTTTTCAGGTCCGCCACCAGGGCCTCCATGGTCTCCCGGTTCCTGGCAAACTCTTCGGATGACACATCAACGGCCGATTCAATGACAGGCATGATGCTTCCCTTTCTTCCAAATCAAAATCGGTATCGAGACAAGCGGCACGGCCGACTCCGTCAGGAGGCGGTGCCGTAATTCAAAAAAAATGAGATTTACGTCATTGCGCCGCAGGCGAAGCAATCTTGTCCATATGCGAAGGAGATTGCTTCGTCGCTTCGCTCCTCGCAATGACAAGAAATTTGCGACAAAGCCTCCGGGGTATTGCCTCTACAGCGCCGCGTCACCGATATGCATGCGGGCGATCTCGGTGGAGGTGCCGGCGATCTGCGCGTACTTGGCCCACCGCAGGGCCGCCTGGGCCGGATGATCCGGGGCAAGCCCCTCCAGTGACAGAATGCGCAGTGCGCTGCCCGCCACATCTTCGGCGGACTCGGTGCAGAAGACCTTGGCACAGTCGGTAAACACCTCTGTTTCCCTCTCCTTTTCGGCGTTCAGCCACCCTGTTTTATAGGCCATGAGCTGGGAGGTCTCCACCAGGGTAAACATCTCGGCCAGCTTGAACCCCACCTCCTGAAAGGCGATGGCCGGTTTGCCGCCCGTGCGATGGGTCTTGGCAAACAGGGTGGCGGAAAACAGGGCCGCGTTCATCATGCCCACGGCAGCGGCGATCAGCACCTGGTTTTCCCACATGCGAAGGTCGGCCAGCAGTTTTTCCCCAGCCACCGGTCCGATGACATGGGTTTCAGGTATTTCGCATCCTTCGAGCACCATGCGGCAGGACGAAAGTTGCCCGTAATCGCTGTTGTCCAGAACCGGATTCAGGATTACACCCTTTGCACCTCTTTCCACCAGAAAGACGCCCAGCCCCTCCTCCAGCCGGCCCACCACGGCAAACAGGTCGGCCGCACCGCCGTTTACCACAAAGCCTTTTTCCCCGGAAACAACAACTCCCCCCGCTTTTCGAACCCCCTGGGTGGCCAGGGGATCGTTGACCACGTTCATGGTTTTTTCGCAAAGGGCCACGGTGCCGATCAACTCCCCTTTTTGCAGGGGTGCAAGAAACCGGTCCTGCTGATCCTTGTTTCCGTATTCGGCAATCAGCCGGCCCATTTGCCGGACCCCTGTTTCAAAGGCGATAAAAAAACCGGGACCGTTTCCGGACACCGCAATCATGGCCCCCATGGCGGCCGCGTCGAAAGGCGTATCATCGCAAAGCCCGGCCTTCATGTAATTTGTTGGCGCAAGGGCCTTTGCCAGGGACTGCACCAGGCCGCGCCGGGCCTCGGGTGTGGCGGTCCGGCCGGCATCGGCAAACACCTGGCCCGCGATTTTTTCTGTTTCTTCAATGGCCTGCTTTTCGGCCTGCGTGAATTCGTATTCCATGTTTACCCCCTGATTCCGTAAACCCGCGACATTTACATGAGCCGCGAAATGATCATTTTCTGAATGTCCGACGTGCCCCCGCCCAGGGGCGCCAGCCGGTTGTCCCGGAACGCGCACTCCATGGCATACTCATGGCAGTAACCGTATCCGCCGTGGAGCAGCAGGGCGTCGTTGACCGGCCCCAGGCTCCAGTCGCCCACAAACAGCTTGGCCATGGCCGCGGACAGGTGGTTAAGCGAGGTGCCCTGGTTCTTGTGCCAGGCCACCCGGTAGACCAGGAGCTTTGCGCTTTCGTAAAAAATGCGCATATTGGCCAGCTTGTGCTTGGTGGCCTGAAACTGGCCGATGGCCTTTCCGAACTGGACCCGCTTGCCCGCGTATTCGGCGCACCGGTCCAGAATGTATTTTGTGCCGCCCACCATGGGGGCCAGCAGGGCGCTCCGGTCCCACTCCACGGTCTGCATGGCCATGAGAAAACCGTTGCCCTCTTTTCCCACAAGATTTTCAGCCGGGATCACGCAGTCGGAAAAAAAGAGCTCCGACGTGGGGGAGGTGCGGCACCCCATTTTCTTGAGGGGCTGGCCTGTTGAAAAGCCGGGAGTCCCCTTTTCCACGATAAAGGCCGATATCCCCTCGTGACGCTTTTCCGGGTCGGTCTTGGCATAGACCAGGGCCACGTCGGCAATGGGGCCGTTGGTGATAAACATCTTGCTGCCGTTGAGCACGTAGGTATCACCCTTTTTAACGGCCGTGGTCCTCAGTGAGGCCACGTCCGAACCGGCGTCCGGTTCAGTCAGGCCCATGCAGCCGACCCATTCGCCGCTGTTTAATTTCGGCAGGTATTTTTTTCTCTGGGCCTCGGTTCCGTGGGCAAAAATCGTGTCCGCGCAGAGAAAGGTATGGGCCCCGTAGGAAAGGGTCAGGCCCCCGTCCACCCCGGCCTCGCCCATGGCTTCGCCGGCCAGTACCGTGGTGATCACGTCCGCGCCCTGGCCGCCGTAGGCCTCGGGAAAATGGAGGCCGAGAATGCCGAACGCCCCCATCTTTCGAAACGACTCAAGATCAAATTTTCCGGCCAGCTCATGCTCCTCGACCCTGGGCACGATTTCCTTTCGGGCAAACTTGATCACCTCTTTTTTGAACATCAACTGTTCACGGGTAAACGCAAAATCCATGGCAGCCTCCTGGTATAGAATGGAAAGAAAGGGACTCTCCGATAATTTTGATAATATGATTCATTTATTGAATCTGATTCAATTTAGAAAGGCCGGGCAGGAATGTCAAGAAATTTTTATAATGGTCTTCATTGTTTCGTGATCTTCGTGTTTAAAAGCCAAAAGTCTCTGGCCGGCCGGCCGCTTTTCAACATGAAGATACGAAGATTGCAAAGAACACGAAGCAGGTAATACAGGTCCGACAAGACTGCATCAAAATCGGGATCGAAAGAGATAAAGATCAAGAGTAAGAGTAAGAGTAAGAGAGGTGACGGCAGGCAGATGGGCTGATGTAAACCGGGTTCAGGGGCCGTTTTTCCGGCCCCTGAACCCCGGAATCCTTTTATGTCACGGTCTTGAATTTTTCCGGCGGGGCACCGCAGATCGGGCACTTGTCCGGAATCTTTCTGTCGGTCACATACCCGCACACCTGGCACACGTGGTATTCAACCACCGCGTCCTTGATTACATGGAGCATGGCCCGTTCGTAAAGCTTGGCATGATAGGTCTCGGCGTCCCGGGCGTGGCCAAAGGCGATGGCCGCGGCCTGCTCGCCCTCCTCTTCCGCCTGCCGGATAAACTCGGGATAAACATTCTCACTGATGGTCTTTTCCCGCTGAAAAGAGGCTTCCAGGTTGGTATCGGTGTCTTTTACCACCACCTCTTTGGCAAGGTTCAAGTGCCGTGTGGCATGGACCCGCTCGGCTTCGGCAATGGCGCGGAACAGCAGGGCCACCTGGGGTACATCCTCCTCTGCCGCTTTCTGGGCATAGGCCAAAAGCCGGAAATAGGCCTTGGCCTCTCCCACAAATGCTTTATACACATTCTCTCTGGTCTTGTCTTTCACTACCGCCTCCGTTTTTATTGTTTCACACAGAACTTGACTATAGCCGCTTTTTTGCCAACTTAGCGTTTTTTGCCAAAAAAAGTCAAGGCCGGCCGGTAGTCCGCCACCGCCCCTGGCAGCGTCGCCACCGGAATGCACGGGCAGCATATTTCACTTTTCACCCCTTCGATGGATATGATATGATCCGGGCAAACTCGAATGGAGCCACAGCCATTACAGGTACCTGACCAAAAGGAGTCCGCATGCTCATTGTCGGCCTGACCGGCGGCATTGCCACGGGAAAATCTATTGTTTCCAAACGCATGGAGGAACTGGGGGCACTGGTGGTGGATGCCGATGCCATCGCCCATGAAGTGGTGAAAAAGGATTCCCCCGCCTGGAAAGAGATTGTCGACATGTTCGGCCGGGAGTACCTGCTGCCCGACGGTGAGCTCAACCGCAGGGCCCTGGGCCGGATCATCTTTCAAGATACGATCAAAAAAGAACAGCTCAACCGCATCGTTCATCCACGGGTGTTTGAGCGCATCAGCCAGTCCATTGTCGACATCATCAACGCATCAGAAGCACCGGATGCCGTCGTAATCCTGGACGTCCCCCTGCTCTACGAGTCCGGCATGCACCGGGATCTGTCCGACATTCTCGTGGTCTATGCCACGCCTGCCCAGCAGTTGGAACGGCTCATGGCCAGGGACGATCTCACCGAAGCAGATGCCCGGGCCCGCATCCATTCCCAGTTGCCTATTGACGAAAAACGGGAACGGGCCGACATGGTGATCGACAACAGCGGCGCCATTGAAGAGACCATGACCCAGGTGGACAGAATTTTTGATCAGCTTAAGTCAAAAGCAGCATACGCATAGCGCGAATCTTTCATGAAATATTCGAGCTGGAATATCCAACAATGAGGTAGGAAATGAAATTAAAACCGAAATACCGGCTGACCACCATGACCATTTTTCTGATTGCAATCTGCGCGGGGGCTGCCGTATGGATGCCCGCATGGTCTGCCATGGACCACCAGTTCGATGTCATGGAACAGCAGATGGCGGCCGAAAACGAAATCAATGCGGCCATGGAGCAGTTCGACCAGTATGAACAAAGTATTGAGACGCAGTACGCCGCGGATGAGGCCTCTATTGAACAGACCTATGCGACCTACCAGCGGATCATTGAGGAGGAGTACCGGGCCTATGAAAAGGAAATCCTCAAGACCTGGGTCAAGGCGGAAATCAGCACGGCCAAGCGGTGGGTGGAGTATGCCCCGGACTTTCAGTCCCGCCACATCGTGGACTTTGATCAACAGTACCTCCAGGTCGACCTCAACGTGGACAGCCAGGAGATGGAGGCCCTGATCGACACTCTGGTAGAGCAGAAGCTGCGGGAGATGATCACCGAAGACCAGAAAACCGCATTTGAGCGGGACCTGCTTTCCCAGAACATTGAAAAACGGATCATCCAGGAGTCGCCCCATGTAAAGTCCGGCGAGGTCAACGACAGCCCGGTGCTGCTGAAGATGATCACGGGCAAGGACCATCCCACGGACCGGGAGATCGACGCGGCAGTGGCGGCTTTAAAACAGAACGCCACCATTTCCCGCACCCCGGCAAAAATGCCGGGCACCGACACGGTGAGCCTGCGGGTTTCACTGCCGGCGGGCGGCATGCACCGCAAGGCCATGGCGTACCGTCCCTATGTCAAATCCTATGCAAATGAACGGGGATTAAACGAGGCCCTGGTTTTTGCCGTGATTCACACGGAAAGCGCCTTCAACCCCATGGCCCGTTCCCATGTGCCGGCCTACGGCCTGATGCAGATCGTTCCCCAGTCCGCCGGGCGGGATGCCGCCCAACTGCTTTTCGGCCGCCAGGTACTGCTCTCCCCCTCCTACCTGTACAGCGAACAGAACAACATCAACGTGGGCACCGCCTACCTCTACATCCTTTACAACCGGTACCTTCAGGAGATCACCGATCCCACCAGCCGGATGTACTGCGCCATCGCGGCGTACAACACCGGGGCCGGCAACGTGGCCAGGGCCTTTACCGGCACCACCAGCGTGAGCCGGGCCGCGCAGGCCATCAACCGAATGTCGCCCCAGCAGGTCTATACCCACCTGGTCCAGCGCCTGCCCCACCAGGAGACCCGGGACTACCTGCAGCGGGTCACCAGCCGCATGACCATGTACCAGTCCATGTAACGGCTTCAACCGCCTGCCCCTGTTCCACTCATCGAAATCGGGATCGCCATCGAAATCGATATCGATACAGCCGGCCGACTGTGCCGCCAGGGTGTTTGGACACTAAGATCACGAAGATTTGGAAGAACACCAAGCCGCTTTTTCAGGCTCTGCATGGCGGCTTGCTATCGATTTCGAAGCATTCAGACGATTACCACGGCTTCGGAATAGCGACCCAGCTGTTCCAGGCCGTTTTTTGTCACGATATGGGTGTTTTCAATGCCCACCACGCCCCGGCCCGGGAAAATGGCCTTGGGCTCCACCGCCACCACCATACCCTCTTTGAGCACCATCTTCTGCCCCCGGGCCAGCACCGGGTATTCGTCCAGCTCAATGCCGACGCCATGGCCCACGAAAGAAACCCGGCCGTCGCCTGCGCCCATGAAGTTGTCGGCATATCCCAGCTCAGCCACCCGCTCGGCGGCCAGATCGTAAACCGAGCCCGCGGTCATGCCGGGCCGGGTGATCGTTTTGACCAGTTCCTGAATCTCCAGCATGGCATCATGGGCCGCCAGCAGGTCATCGGACAGGCTTTCAATGGCGTAAACTCGCGTGTGGTCGGACAGGTAGCCCCGAAAGCCGAAGGCCATGTCCATGAGCACCGGCTCACCGGCCCGAATGGGGGCAAAGCTGCTGCCCTGGGGAAACACCGGAGTGGTGCCTACGCCGCCGGTGGGGGAAGCCGGGCTGCTGGAAACCGCCGCAGAGGCCCCACCCATGATGTGGCCATAGAAAAGGGAACTGTTCCAGCCCCGCATGCGAATCATGCCCTGGTGGCCCAGCCTTCTGGCTTCGGCCTCAATCAGGCCGGCCAGCTCGATCTCGGGCATACCCGGCTCCAGCACCCTGGGCACAAAGGCGGCCAGTTGATCGGAAAGCCTTGATGCCTGACGGATGATATCAATCTCATAGGCCGATTTTACGGCCCTTAGCGACCGCACGGCATGGGAGATATCCACGATTCGGGTATCCGGAAACATTCCCTGAAAGTAGCGGTACATGTTGACCGGCAGCACATCCAGCTCCATGCCCAGGGTCTTTGGCGCGCCCATAACCCCGGCCATTTCCTTCTGGCTGCGCAGGGCCTGAATCTGCTCGATGGAAGACTCTTCAAAGGCCCGCTGGGCGTCTTTTTTGACCATCAGCACGGCCGGGCCGCCTGTCGGGACATGCAGAAACGCCTGCTGGGCCGTGCCGGAAAAATAAAACAGGTCGGCAGTCTCCATAATCAGGGCGGCGTCGATTTTTTCCTTTTCAAGCCTGTTGCGCAGTTGTTTCAGACGGATATCAATTTCCGACCGGGGCGTGTAGGTTTCCTGAATATCCATATTTTACCTTTTCACGATCAGGGCCACGGCCTCGCCGCCGCCCAGGCAGAGAGAGGCCAGCCCGGTTTTCGCGTTACGCCGGGCCATTTCATACAGCAGGGTCACCAGGACCCGGCACCCGCTGGCGCCGATGGGATGGCCCAGGGCCACGCTGCCGCCGTTGACGTTGACCTTGGCCGGGTCAAGGCCCAGTTCCCGGATCACGCCCACGGTGGAGCCGGAAAAAGCCTCGTTGATCTCAAACAGGTCGATGTCGCCCATTACCAGGCCTTCCTTTTTTAAACACTTGGGAATGGCCCACACCGGCGCCATGAGCACGTATTTCATGTCAATACCGTAAGATGCCTGGGCCCCGATCACGGCCAAGGGTCTGCACCCGAATTCCGCTGCCTTCTCCCTGGACATCACCACCACGGCGGCGGCCCCGTCACTGATCACCGAGGCATTGCCCGCCGTGCCCACGCCGTCTTTTTTAAAGGCCGGCTTCATGCGGGCCAGGGTTTCATAGGTGGTTTCCTGGGGGCACTCGTCAGTGGAAAACAGCACGGCCTCCCCTTTTCTGCCCGTCACCGGCACCGGCACGATCTCGTCGGCAAACCGGCCCGATGTAACGGCATCCAGGGCCCGGCGATAGGTCTCTGCCGCGTACCGGTCCTGGTCCTCCCGGCTGACAGCATATTTTTCCGAGCACAGCTCATTGGATATGCCCATGTGAAAGTCGTTGACCACGTCCCACAGCCCGTCATGCACCATGTGGTCCTGAATGGCGCCCGGTCCCATGCGGTAGCCGAACCGGGCCTTTTCAAGGTAATAAGGCGCCATGCTCATGGTCTCCATGCCGCCGGCCACCACCACGTCGGCATCGCCTGCTGCAACGGCCTGGGCCGCCAGCATCACCGCCTTCAGGCCCGACCCGCACACCTTGTTTACGGTGATGCATTCGGCCGCCCAGGGCAGGCCCGCCTGGACCGCCGCCTGCCTGGCCGGGTTCTGGCCGTACCCGCAGGGCAGCACCATGCCCATGATCACCTCGTTTACCGCTGCCGCGTCAATGCCGGCCCGGTCCACGGCCTCCTGAATCACAATAGCGCCCAACCGGGTGGCGCCCACGCCGGCCAGGGACCCGTTAAACGCGCCCAGCGGGGTTCGCACCGCACTGACAATCACCGCTTCTCTCATGCAAACACCCTCCGCAGTTCTGTTTATGGTCTACCTGCTGGAATCTGTATCTCATCTTACGCTTACTCTTGATCTTACTCTTGATCGACAAGATTTCAACCGCAAGATCAAGATCAAGAGTAAGAGTAAGAGTAAGATTGAGTCGTTACGTTCTTCCAGTCTTACACTCCTCTCCTGTACTGCCCCCCCACCCGGTACAGCGTCTGCGTGATCTGGCCCAGAGAACAGAACCGCACCGTCTCCATAAGCTGCTCGAAAATGTTTTCCCCGGAAAGAACGGTCTGCTTCAACTCTTCTAAAGCCTGTTTTGACCGGTTGGCGTTCTTTTTGTGAAAGGCGGCCAGGCGCCGAAGCTGGGATTTCTTTTCCGCCTCCGTGGCCCTGGCCAGCACCAGGGGGCCGGTCTCGCCGCCGTCCGCGGTGTCAGGCCGCAGAAAGGTGTTGACCCCCACCACCGGCAGTTCTCCGGTATGCTTGAGCCGTTCATAGTGCATGGACTCTTCCTGAATACGGCTGCGCTGGTACCCGGTCTCCATGGCGCCCAGGACCCCGCCCCGGGCCGTGATCCGGTCGAACTCCATCAGCACCGCCTCTTCCACCAGCTTTGTCAGCTCTTCCACGATAAAGCTGCCCTGGTTGGGGTTCTCGTTTTTGGCCAGCCCCCATTCCCGGTTGATGATCTGCTGAATGGCCAGGGCCCGGCGCACCGATTCGTCGCTGGGTGTTGTGATGGCCTCGTCATAGGCGTTGGTGTGAAGGCTGTTGCAGTTATCGTAGATGGCGCACAGGGCCTGAAGCGTGGTGCGGATATCGTTGAACTGAATCTCCCGGCTGTGCAGGGACCGGCCCGATGTCTGAATGTGATACTTGAGCATGCGGGACCGCTCGGCAGCCCCGTATTTTTCCTTCAAGGCCACGGCCCAGATGCGGCGGGCCACACGGCCGATCACCGTGTATTCCGGATCCATGCCGTTGGAAAAGAAAAATGAAAAATTGGGGGCAAAGCTGTCGACATCCATGCCCCGGGACAGGTAATACTCCAGGTAGGTAAACCCGTTGGCCAGGGTAAAAGCCAGCTGGGTGATGGGGTTGGCTCCGGCTTCGGCGATGTGATAGCCGGAGACCGACACGGAATAAAAATTTCGCACACGGTTTTTGATGAAAAACTCCTGAATGTCGCCCATCATTTTCAATGCAAAGGCCACGGAAAAAATACAGGTGTTCTGGCCCTGGTCCTCTTTTAAGATGTCGGCCTGGACCGTGCCCCGAATGGTGGAAAGCACCTGCCTGCCGATGGCGGCCCGCTCACCGGCCGACAGTTTTCTTTTCTTTTTTGCCTCGGCCTTTTCCTTCTGCTGATCAATGGCGGCATTAAAAAACATGGCCAGCATGATGGGGGCCGGGCCATTGATGGTCATGGACACCGATGTGTTGGGCGCGCACAGGTCAAACCCGTCATAAAGGGTCTTTACGTCATCCAGTGTACACACGCTCACCCCGGAGGTGCCCACCTTGCCGTAGATGTCGGGCCGCTTTTCCGGGTCGTAACCGTACAGGGTCACTGAATCAAAGGCCGTGGAGAGCCGCTTGGCCTGGGAATTTTCCGACAGCAGCTTAAAGCGCCGGTTGGTCCGGGCCGGGTCCCCTTCACCGGCAAACATACGGGTGGGATCTTCTTCGGACCGTTTAAGGGGGTAGACCCCGGCCGTGTAAGGAAACCGGCCCGGCAGATTCTCCTGGCGCATCCATTGATACCGCTGGCCCGGATCGGCAAAGTCGGGCAGCGATACCCTTGGAATTGGGGTGCCGGACAGGGACCGGTGGTGAAGCGGGGCCTTGATCTCCCTGCCCCGCACGGTGTAAACCATTTCGCCGCTGTCGTGATGGGCCCGCATCTCGTCCCACTGCTTCATCAGGCCCAGCGTTTCGGCGGTCACTTTTTTCCCGGCATCGGCCAGGGTCTTGTCCAGGGCCCTGGCCGAGGGTTTGTCGCCTTCAGCAGCCAGGCGCTTTTTTGCCTCCTCCAGGTGCCAGCACGCCCTTAAGGCTTCGGCCTGGTCCGCGGTCCGGCCGTGATAGGCTCTCACTGTGTCCGCGATATCGGAAAGATAGCGGACCCGTTCCGGCGGCACGATAATGGACCGGGCCCCGGAAGCGGTTACAGCGGGCCGGGCCAGCGACGATGTCCAGTTTACCCCGGTTTTCTGGCAAATAGCCTCCAGCAGGCCGTGGTACAGGGCCGTGACCCCGTCGTCGTTGAACCGGGCCGCCATGGTGCCGAACACCGGCATGGTTTCCACGGGCAGATCAAAGGCCTTTCGATTGCGCTGAAGCTGCTTTCTCACGTCCCGCAGGGCATCCTCGGACCCCTGCTTGTCGAATTTATTGATGGCCACAATATCGGCAAAATCCAGCATGTCAATTTTCTCAAGCTGGGAGGCGGCCCCGAATTCGCTGGTCATGACGTAAAGCGACACATCCACCAGGTCATGAATGCGGGAGTCCCCCTGGCCGATGCCCGCGGTTTCAACCATCACCAGGTCAAACCCGGCGGCCTTGACGATATGAATGATGTCGGCCATGGCCGGGGGCAGCTCGGTTGCGGATGCCCGTGTGGCCAGGCTGCGCATGTAGACACGGGGATCGGTGATGGCGTTCATGCGAATCCGGTCTCCCAGCAGGGCCCCGCCGCTCTTGCGCCGGGAAGGGTCCACACAGAGGACCGCCACACGGAGCTTTTTGGTGTCCATCAGAAACCGCAGGATCAGCTCATCGGTGAGAGACGATTTTCCCGCGCCGCCGGTGCCGGTGATGCCCACCACCGGCACCCGGCGCTCCCGGGCCTGAGCAGCCAGGATTCTTTTGACCGCCGTGGTCAGGCCGCCGGATTGCGGGCTTTTAAGACCGGCCCGGGTAATCATTCGGGCCACTTCCAGGGGGCGATCAACGGACAGGCATGACAGGTCCACCTTTTTCCGGCCCACAGTGGCAAAATCAAGCTGCCGCACCATGTGGTTGATCATGCCCTGCAAGCCCATTTTCGCCCCGTCATCGGGCGAATATATTTTTGTCACACCGCAGGCCTCCAGTTCGCGAATTTCCTCGGGCACGATCACGCCCCCGCCGCCGCCGAACACCCTGATATGAGCCGCATCCTTTTCCTTCAGCAGCTCAAGAACGTATTTAAAAAACTCCATGTGACCGCCCTGGTAGCTGGAAACGGCAATACCATGGGCATCCTCGGCAACAGCCGCATCCACGATTTCGGTGGCCGAGCGGTTATGACCCAGGTGAATCACCTCTACCCCGGTGTCCTGCAGCATGCGGCGCATGATGTTGATGGCCGCGTCATGGCCGTCAAACAGGGAGGTGGCGGTCACCACCCGGACGGCGTGTTTCGGCTTATAGGTCGACTGATCCATGGTTTATTTCCCCTTGATGATGGAATTATGAAAATTCTCGGATATCGCGCCCAGAATATTGCGAATCTGGAACTCGGTGTACTCGGCAAGAGAGTAGTGCTTCAGGTAAAACCAGCGGCGAAAGGCCCAGGCATGGCCCAGGACAGCGATGTTGTGGGCCGCCAGGTCGATCTGCCGGGCGTCGATGCCGGCAAACTGCTCCTTGGCGATCACGTCTTCCAGCAACTGCCGGAAACGGCCGGTGACCCGGATTTCATTGTCCAGCACCCTTTTTTTCCACTTGTCTGAAAGAAACTGGGTCACCTGGTAGATCAGCACAATATGGTCGCTCATGGTGTCGCACACGGCAAAATAACCGCGCACCGCGTCCCGCAGCATGTCCGGCCCGGGCACCTGGTCCGACACCACCCGGGTCACGGCCTTTTCCATCTCCGCGTGAATGGCGTCGCACACCAGGTAAAGCACATCCTCCTTGGTGGAGACATACTCATACAGGCTGCCGATGGAAAACCCGGTGGCTTTGGCGATCTGGCGGGTGGTGGTGTTGTGGTACCCGTTTTTAACAAACAGGGCCACGGAGGCGTCCACGAGCTGCCGCCGCCTTCTGGCCACCAGGGCCGGGTCCTTGACCTGGGTGGGAACGTCGTGGTGGGTGCCGCTTCCGGCCTTCATATCGACTCTTCTTTTCTTCTACTCTTCTCATCTTCTCTTCACCCTCATACTGAACGAGCGCTCAGTCATAATGCGATGCTACATCACATCCAAACCGGTTGTCAATAGAATCGTTGTTGCGTAAATATCCATGCTTGACAGTTGATATCTGAACAATTAGACTGGTCTCAGACCAGTTTTAATCAGGAGGCTCTCATGGACACAATCGGCGCATACGAAGCAAAAACCCATCTGCCCAAGCTGCTTGAACGCGTAACCCGGGGGGAGCGGATCACCATTACCAGACACGGCCTGCCCGTGGCGATTTTGCAGTCCCCGCCTGCCGTCTCAAAAACAGCGCCTGAGACAGTTATTGCCGAACTGCGGAAATTCCGGGCAAAACAGCGCTTAAATGGACTTTCTGTCCGGGACATGATCGAAGAAGGACGACGGTAAATGGAAAACGATTTTGTCGTGGATACGTCCGTGGTGATGGCGTGGTGTTTCCAGGATGAATCAAGCCCGTATGCCGACAGTATATTGGACAGGCTGATATCCGGCGTCGGGTTTGCTCCCTCAATCTGGCCCCTGGAAGTGGGAAACGTGCTGCTGGTGGCCGAGCGCAAAGGCCGGATCTCCGAGGCGGATAGTACGCGTTTTCTCATGCTGCTTTCCGAACTGCCCATCGTGGTCGAGCAGGAGTCCCCGGAAAGAATGATAAAAGAGATTTTCGCGCTGGCCCGCAAGCACGATCTCTCCAGTTACGATGCCTCCTATCTGGACCTTGCCATGAGAAAAGGCCTGGCCCTCGCCACTGCCGACAAAAGCCTGTTAGCCGCCGCAAGGCGGTGCAAAGTGCCGATTCTGAGGGGCACGTGACAGATGGCCCTGTCTCTGGGCCGATGCCGTCGCCCATATGAGGACGAACTCAACCTGATGATCCGGGTGCTGGGCTTTGAAATACTTTGCTATGAAAAAAAAGAAGGCAGGCCATGCTACCTGTAATCCGAAGCGACGAGCATCTTTACGTAGTGCCAAAATTCGATCTTGGCAAAGACGATATTAAAATTTTTATGCATGAACTCAAAGGATTTCATGAGCAGTTCCATGACTGTTTCCAGC
>JAXHVI010000021.1:0-14619 GCA_034189195.1 Thermodesulfobacteriota bacterium
CATTCAGGGCCATCTGGAACATGGATCCCTTGATCGGTGCGTTGCCGCCCCATTCCAGGATCAGGACCTTCTTGCCCTGCTTTGTCAGTTCCCTGGCCACGGTTGCGCCGCCGGGGCCTGACCCGACGATGATGGCGTTGTAATGCGAGGTGGTGTTCATGGCCGGCTCCTTTTTGATGACCGCTCCGGCGCTGGTTGCTTTTTTTGGCCGCACATCCCTGCCGGAGGAGATTACAGGGTTTGAGTTGACATCGTCTTAGGCGTTTTGTATATTGTCGACAATATCTCATTGAGTTTTTTTGTCAACAGGAAAATTGTGAAAAATCTTTTTTTCTGTTATTGGACCGGAATATATTGAAGGCGCAAAAGGGAGGCGGCAAAAAAAGAAATGAATCTTTCTCTGGCGGGCACACTTTCAGACCAGATAGCAAACCACATTATTGAAAAGATCATTCATCTGGAGATCGAACCGGGCCAGCGCATCCTGGAGCAGAAGATCGCCGAGGAACTGGGGGTGAGCCGGTCCCCGGTGCGCGAGGCCATGCGGATTTTAGAAAAGACCGGGCTGGTGGAGATCATTCCCCGTTGCGGCGCGCGGGTGCGAAAGGTTACCGAAGAAAGCATTCGGGGGTTCTGCGACGTGTTCGGCCTGCTCTTCGGCCATGTGGTGCGCCGCTGAATTGAAAACTGCGATGAGGCTCATCGCATGGAATTGATCGCCGCCTATGACCGGATGGTCCAGTCGGCCACGGCCCGTGACGGCAGGGGGTTTTACCAGGCCATTCTGGATTTTGCCGTATCGGGCATTGACGCCACGAAAAACCCCGTTCTTCTGCAACTGATCGACGGCATCATGCCCAACCTGCGGCGCCTTCAGTATGTGGCCATTGCGCTCAAGGCCGACGGCCTGGAAGAGAGCACCCGGTATTTCAAGACGATTATTGAGGCACTGGAGGCCCGGGACCCGGAAAAAGGGGTGGCCGCGATTCGGGCATACATTGAAACCGAGCAGTCCTTTGCCATCGCGGCCCTGAAGAACTCACCCCTGGCCGGATACATCGGTTAGTGTCCGGTTTTCAGCAAAGGCCCGAACATGAAAGGGGGCCGGCGGGAGGCGTGCCGCCCCTCTCCCCCTTGGCGACGCAAACAGAGAGATCCTGATGACATCGCACATTGTCGTTGTTGACGACGAACCCATCACGCTCAAGCAGCTGCGGCGGATTCTTGAAAAAGAGGGCCACCGGGTGTCGGCCTTTTCCAGTCCCCGCCGGGCGCTGGATCATATCGAAAGCAATTCCTGCGATGTGCTGATCAGCGACGTGCGCATGCCCGCCATGGACGGTATGGAGCTGATGACCCGGGCCAAGGCCCGGTTCCCGGATATCGAGGTGATCCTGATTACCGGTTACGCCTCCCTGGACGGGGCCGTGGAAGCGGTCCGGGAGGGGGCGTTTCACTACCTGGAAAAGCCCTTTACCCCGGACCGGGTAAGGGAGCGGGTGGGTCAGGCCCTGCACCTGCTTGCCGCCCGCCGGTCCGCCCGGACGGAGGCCCATGGGGAGGACCGGAACAACGCCGGCCCCGTTATTATCGGCCAGGGGGCCCGGATTCGGGAGGTGGTTTCCATCATCGGCCAGATCGGGCCCACTGAATGCAACGTGCTCATCACCGGCGACTCGGGCAGTGGCAAGGAGCTGGTGGCCCGGGCCATTCATGCGGCCAGCCGCCGGTCCGCCGGACCTTTTCTGGCTTTCAACTGCGGGGCCCTGAGTGAAACACTCATCGACAACGAGCTGTTCGGCCACGAGAAGGGCGCCTTTACCGGCGCGGAGAGCCGGGGCATCGGCCTGGTGGAGGCGGCCTCCGGCGGCACCCTTTTTCTTGACGAGATCGGGGAAATGCCCGCCGCCATGCAGGTGAAGCTGCTGCGGGTGCTTCAGGAAGGAGAGTTGATGCGGGTGGGCGGCAGCCGGCCCGTTCCCGTGGACGTGCGCATCGTGTCCGCCACCGCCGCGGACATCAAGGCCGCTGTGGGCGAAGGAACCTTTCGCAAGGACCTCTATTTCCGGATCAATGTGGTCAACATCAAGCTGCCCGGCCTGGCCGAGCGGCGGGAGGACATTCCCCTGCTGGCTTACCACATTCTTTCCCGCCTCAACCGGCAGGGCGGGAAAAACATTCAGGCCATATCCGAAAAAGCCATGGCCCTGCTGTCCGGCTACGCCTTTCCCGGCAACGTGCGGGAGCTGGAAAACATTCTGGAGCGGGCCGTGGCCGTCTGCCAGGGGGAGATAATCCGCGAGTGCGATCTGCCCCCGGACCTGGTGGCCCTGGAACTCCAGGCTTACCGGCCGCCGGACGAAACCTTCATGACCCTGGCCGAACTGGAGCGGGACTATATGGCCCACCTGCTGAAGATCACCGGCGGCGCCAGGGGCCGGACCGCCGAAATCCTGGGTATTGATCGCGCCTCTCTCTGGCGGAAGATGAAAAAATACGGCCTCGAGTAACATTTTGCAACACCCGTGTTCGTTTTTGCAACAAACCGGTCCCGCCCCCTTTTTGTTACCGATTTCTTCTGTTTTGCCGCAGGTATGTTGCAATCTGCAACCCCCGTACCGCCGGCTTTTAGCGCTCTAGTCCAAATGTAATTGAAATCCGGAATGTTACGCTTTTACTGGCCTTGGCAGGCTTTTTGCGTTTGCTTTGGCCAGGAGATGAAAATGTCACGCCAGATTCTTCTTGTGTTTGAAAATGAAGAGATTTTTCCCGAGGCACTGATGTATGCGCGGGAGTTTGCCCTGCGCATTGACGCCCGGCTGACCCTGCTGATGATCGTGCCCATGTCCTTTGACATGCCCACGTCCATCGGCCCCCGGCGCAGTGTTGTCAAAAATATTGAAGTCCGCGCGGGCAGGGTTCTGTCCGACTGCCTTCAGTCCTTTATCCAGGCGGGCATCGAAGTGAATTCGGCCTTGAAACTCGGGGATCCGGCCCAGGAGATGATGAAGTTTCTGGCCGACCGGCCCCCGTTTCAGGCCATTATCTGGGGCAGCGGGAAAGACCTGCCGGACATGGCCAGGGCCGGACAGCGTCACTGGCTGACAAAGATCGCTGGCAGTCTGGAGTGCCCCCTTCTCACCGTCACCCGGCGGGATGACCATGGCTGAAAAACAGGCGGACAAAACAGGCGGCCTTCGCCTGAAATAAATTAACCCAAGACGGAGTGACTATGGAAGCATTGACCCTTGACATGATCCTGGTGATGGCCATGATCGGCCTGGCGGTTTTCCTGTTTATCGTGGAGTGGGTAAGGGTGGACGTGGTGGCTATCCTGATGACCGTGGCCCTGCCCCTGCTGGGCCTGGTGACGCCCAAGGAGGCCTTTGTGGGGTTCAGCAGCAATGCCGTGATTTCCATCATCGCGGTGATCATCATCGGCGCGGGCCTGGACCGCACCGGCATGATCAACAAGCTGGTGGCGCCGGTGCTGCGCATCGCCGGCAGCAGCGCGTCCCGGATCATTGTCGCCATCTCCCTTACCGTGGCGATTATTTCCAGTTTCATGCAGAACATCGGGGCCGCGGCCCTCTTTCTGCCCGCCATTCAGCGCATCAGCAGAATGCGCAACATTCCCATGAGCCGCCTGCTCATGCCGGTGGGGTTCTGCTGCATTCTGGGCGGCACCATCACCATGGTGGGATCCAGCCCGCTGATTCTGCTCAACGACCTGCTGATCCCTTTCAACCTGGAGCCTTTCGGACTGTTCGCCGTCACGCCCGTCGGCCTGGCCCTGGTGGCCGGGGGCATCGCCTGTTTTATTCTGCTGGGCCGGTTCATTCTGCCCCAGGGAGAGCCCCCGGCCGAGACGGCGGCGGTCGAAGGCGAGGCCCCCTCCGCGGCCGGGCCGCCCGACGATGCGTCCGAATTTCATGAGCTGCGGACCCCGGATGACTTTACCGATTACCGTGACCCGTTGCACGTGGAGGACATTCGGCGCCGGTACCTGCTCAACGTGGTGGCCCTGACAGAGCCGCCTGATTACAAGGTGCTTTCCCCGCTGCCCGACGCCGAGGTGCGTTCCGGCATCGACCTGGTGGTCTGCGGCCGGCGGCAGGACGTGGAACGCATGGCCGCCGCCGAAGGCATGCATCTCAAGGAGGACCTCGAGGTTTACAAAGACCGGCTGAGCGTTCAGGCCGCCGGCACGGTGGATGTGGTGGTGGCCCCCCGGTCGGTCTACGCCGGCAAGGCGCTGCGGGACGTCAATTTTCAGGACCGGTTTCATGTGACACCCCTGAGCCTCTACCGCCAGGAGGAGACCTACCGTGCGCGGCTGGATGATATTGTGCTGCAGGTCGGCGACGTGATCAGCCTTCACGGCACGTGGAAACGGCTCAAGGCCCTGCAGAAGGAGGGCGGGCTGCTGTTCTCCCTGCCGTCGGACATGGAGGAACTGCGGCCGGAAAAGGCCGGATGGGCCGGCCTGTGGCTGGTCATCGTGCTGACCATGATTCTGGGATTCAAGATTCAGCTTTCCGTGGCCCTGATGACCGGCGCCCTGGGCATGGTGATCACCCGGGTGCTGAGCATCGACGAGGCATATCAGTCGGTGGACTGGCGCACCATTTTTCTGCTGGCCGGCCTGATTCCCCTGGGTATTGCCACGGAGAAAACCGGCACCGCCGCCTGGATCGCCCATACCATTCTGGGCATTATCGGCGACGTGTCTCCCCTTGTCCTGCTGTCGGTCATCGGTGTTCTTTCCACGCTGTTCACTCTGGTGATTTCCAACGTGGGAGCCACGGTCCTGCTGGTGCCCCTGGTGGTGAACATGGCCATCGCGGCCCACACGGACCCCCGCATGGCGGCCCTGGTGGTGGGGCTGGCCACCAGCAATTCGTTCGTGCTGCCCACCCACCAGGTCAACGCCCTTTACATGGGGCCGGGTCACTATCGCACCGTGGATTTCATCAAGGCCGGGTCCCTGGTCAGTGTGGTCTTTCTGGTGGTGATGATCGCAACGATCAGCCTGATTTACGGGATATGAGGATTCTTCAGATCAAGGAGTCATGAACATGGCCATTATTACAGTTTCGAGAGGGTCTTACTCCATGGGAAAGGCCGTGGCCGAACAGACGGCCCGGCGATTGGGCTACCGGCTGATCAGCCGGGAGGTGCTGCTGGATGCCAGCAGCCGGTTCAACGTGCCTGAGATCAAGCTGGAAAGGGCCATTCACGACGCGCCGGGCATTCTGGACCGTTATCGCCACAGCCGGCAGTCCTATGTGGCCTATATCCGTTCGGCCCTGGTGGAGCGGGTGGTTGACGATAACGTGGTCTACCACGGGCTGGCCGGCCACCTGCTGCTCAAGGGGCTCCCCCATGTACTCAAGGTTCGGATCAACGCGGACATGGAAAGGCGAATCGCCGTGGTCATGGAGCGGGACGGAATTCCGGCGGAGGAAGCCCGCCATCGTATCGAGGAGGACGACCGGCAGCGGCGGAAATGGACCCAGACCCTCTACGGCCAGGATCCCTGGGATGCCTCCCTTTATGACCTGACCATCTGCATCGACCACCTCTCCGTGGAAAACGCCGTGGATTTTATCTGCCAGGCCGCCGCCACTGAAGGGTTCAAGACCACGGAGAAAAACAGGCAGAAGGTGTCGGACATGGCCATTGCCTGCCGGGTCAAGGCGGCCCTGGTCGATGAGTTTCCTAATGTGAGCGTGACCTGTGAGTATGGGAATGTACTGGTGTACACCGGGACCGGGTCGGATCACGGCAGCGGAAAGCTCGCCAGAAAGATTGATCGTGTTCGAGAGACGGTGGAAGGCGTTTTTCATATTGAAATTCATTCGGGAGTGGCGGCGCCTGAGGAGGCCGTCTGACGGAAAATAGAGCGGAAATTATAAGGAGAACGTCATGTCTATTATCATAATTTCCTCGGATATCGCCGAAACGGAGGCAATGATCGCGGGAGCGATTGCCGAAGAAAAAGGCTACGCCCTGCTGGACCGGCGGGTTCTACATGCCGCGGCGAACCGGTACGGCGTGAAACCGGAACGGCTCAACGACGCACTGGAAAGACGGCCTTCCCTGCTGCGGCGGTTGCCGCCCCGTCAGTGGCGTTATTACCTTGCCTGTATCGAAGCCGAGGTGCTGGACCGCCTGCTGGCCGACAACATCATCTGCCGGGACGTGGGCGCGCATCTTTACGTCAACGGCGTTTCCCATGCCATGAAAATTCGTGTTCTGGCGGGAAAACAGGCATGCCGGGAAGCTGCTGAGCGGGAAGGCGGCAGCCTGGAGAAGGCTGAAAAACAGAGGTCTCGCATAAACCGGCGTCGCACGGCGTGGTCCATGGCCGCTTACCAGAAGGACGAGGCCGACCCGGCCGGATACGACCTGGTGGTCAGCCTGGACCAGATCGACCCGGTGGAGGCGGTCCGCACCATTGTGGGGGCCTCGGCGTACCGGAAGTTTCAGAGCATGACCTATTCCACCAAATGCCTTACCGACCTGGCCCTGGCGGCTCAGGTGCGGGCCGCGCTTTTGAAATCCATGAGCGACATGCAGGTCCAGGCCAGGGACGGTTCGGTGGTGGTGACCACCCGTGCGTTGAACCGGCGGAAAAGGGAGACGGTCGAGGCCATCAAGCAGTTGGCCGGTCAGATTCCAGGCGTCGGTTACGTGGAGGTGCATGTGCGGAATCATATTTTCGGGAAAGTGGGGTAGGCTGTTGCGACCGGCGGCTCACAGCCGGTCACAACGCTGCGCGGACAGGCGGTCGTTTGCATCGCCGCCAATCCGCAGACGAAGGAGATGGATATGGCCGGAACACTGGAAGTGCTGCTGCTGGATGATGAGCCCATCGTGGGCCGGCGCCTGAAACCGGCGCTGGACAAGATCGGGTGCAACGTGGAGGGGTTTGAGGACCCGGGGGCCGCGGTGGCCCGGATCGATGAGAAGCAGTTTGATGTGGTGGTGACCGACATTCGCATGGAAGGCATGGACGGTATTCAGGTACTGGAACATGTGCAGCGGCGGTGGCCCGGCACCAGGGTGATCCTGATCACCGGGTACGCAAAGATGGACCTGGCCCGGGAGGCCATGGGCAAGGGCGTGTTTGACTTTATCGCCAAGCCCTTCCGGCCGGACGACCTTCGGCGGATCATTCTCCGCGCCGCCGAGGATATGGGGGTTTTTCTCGATACCGATCCGGACGGGGACGCGCCGGCGGACCAATAGATCCCCGCCGGCGCTGGACAGCGCCGGTTTACGCAAGGAGGTGGGCACATGGGAATACTGGGGAAACTTAAAAAACTGGGCCACGGGGAGACAGGCGTCCGGGATTTTTCTGTTCAGACCCTTCGGTTCTGGAAGTTTCTTGAAAACGCGCGGGCCCTTATGGAGCTTGCTGCCGACGGGCGGGAAAAAGTGGCCGGGGAGTATATTTTTGACCGCCACTATGTGGTCTCCCTTATCGACAGCGTGGTGGACCGGCTGGGCATGATGGTGTATGACGCCGGTGTGCTGGTTCCGGAAAAGGGTGCGTCCCTGTATGCCGCCCATGACCGGCTGAAGCAGGCGGCCCGACACCTTATCACGGGGCCGGTGGAAAGCGCCGGCGACGCCGAAGACCCGGAGTACAAGCTTCTGGCCGATGCATTGCAGTGGTTTGACGACCCTGCGGCGCCGCCGGAGAAAACGGTGACGGCCCTTATGAAAAAGGCTTTTCTTGACGTGATGCAGGGCCGCGTTGGTGCCGGTGCCGCAAAAATGACATCGCTGTTTGACAGCGGCAATCTCCGGGCCACAGACATGGATATCTACCTGGTCGATCTGTGGAGAGACCCGCTGACGCTGCCGGTCCGGAAACGGTCCGTGGCCGGCTTCAACAGTATTCCCCTTCGGCACCTGCTCATGGATGTGCGCCGGGAGAAGACAGCGGATACCGGTGGTGCCGCGCCGGGCAAAACGGCATGGGTGGCGGCGGTGGATGAGTACCACCTGAGCCTTAACCGGCTGGGGCCTGGCCCGTGCTTTCGGCTGGAAGCGCTGGCCAGCGGATATGAGCCGTCGGATTTTATTTTTGTCTATACCGACCGGCCCGGCCTGCTGGAAACACTTCTTCCCCGGGGGCTTCACGTGGAAGCCGCCGCACAGGGCCGGATCGCGTGGAGCCTCGACATGTCGGCAAGCGCCATTGAAAAGAGCCTGGCGGCCATGGGCCGGGAGATTTTTGACGAAGGGCTCTGGGCCGGGGAATGATTAACCGTTTTGTAAAAAAGGAGAGGAGCCATGTCGCAACAGCCGCTGAGAATCATGGTTATAGATGATGAAAACATCGTGGGCAAACGCCTCAAGCCGGCCCTGGAAAAAACAGGGGACGTGGTGGAGACCTTTGAGGACGGCGAGACCGCCCTGGCCCGGTTTGCAAAACAGCCGTTTGATATCGTTGTCACCGATATTCGCATGGAGAAAATCGACGGGCTTGAGATTCTGGAACAGATCCTGGCCATGTCCCGGCAGACCAAGGTGATCCTGATTACCGGATATGCCACGGTCGAAATCGCCCGGGAGGCCTTGTCAAAAGGGGCTTTTGATTTCATCGCCAAACCGTTTAAGCCGGCGGACCTGCGCGCCATTATCGAACGGGCGGCCAGAGAGCTGCGGCCGTAACAGGTGGCTGATTTCTGAAGTGAAGGAGGACCGATATGACGCACCATCTGACCACAAGGCCGGACAACCACCGGTTCCGGTTTCGATATGAAACCCTTCGCTCGCTGCTGAACAAAAACGGCGGCGCGCTTCAGATCCTCAGCGACCTGGAAGCGGACCTGAATCACATGCACCACTATGACAAGCGCATTCGGCGTCCCATCGGGCGGCTGATTACCGAGTCGCTGCTCATGGCCCAGGAATTAAACCTGATGACCGACGACCGCCACACGGATCTTTACGATGTTCTTTTTCGGTTGCGCGGTGACACGGACCGGGTGTTGGCGGAAAGCCGGCCCGCCGGAGACCGGCCCCTGGTGGTCGGCCTGGCCGACCCCGCGGCCGCCGATCCGGCCCTGGTCGGCGGAAAGGCCGCCGGCCTGGCCCAACTGGCCCGTTATTTTCCAGAGCAGGTTCCCGCGGGATTTGTGGCCACCACCGCCGCTTACGACCGGCTGATCGAGGAGAACCATCTGGACGACCGCATTCGCCTGCTGCTGGCCGACCTGGATGTCACCGAAGATGCCGACCGGTTTCAGTCCAGAACAAGAACCATACGGCAGATGGTGCGGGAGGCGGCGGTCAGCGGGGAGGTCGAAAAATCGATTCGGGCGCAGGCGGAACAAGCCGGCCCGGACCTGTTGTGGGCCGTCCGGTCGTCGGCGGTCAGCGAGGACGGTCCCCTGTCGTTTGCCGGGCAGTTCGACAGCGAACTTCAGGTCAACAGCCGGGACCTGATCACCGCGTATCGCCATGTACTGGCCGGCCGTTTTTCAGACCGGGCGGTAAGGTACCGCATACATCACAACATTCGCGAGGTGGACACGCCCATGGCGGTGCTTTTCATGCCCATGATCGAACCGGCGGCCGCCGGCGTGATTTATACCGAGGATGCCGGGAATGCCGCGTCCGACACCCTGACCCTCAGCGCGGTCCCCGGTCTGTCCGATCGAATGGTCAGGGGCGAGGTGCCGGCGGATACCTTCCGTATTTCCCGGGGCTCACCACGCAGGATCGTTGAAGTGGTGCCGGCGGCCGGGGAAAAGGGGGACACGGGATACATGGACGAATCCAGGGTGCTGGAAATCGCCGACCGTGCCTGCCGGGCCGCGGAAAAGGTCGGCCATGCCCTGGACATGGAGTGGGCCGTGGACAAAAACGGCGCCGTGTGGTTCCTGCAGGCCCGCCGGCTTTCGGTTGCCGGGCCGGACCAGACCCCGGCAAAGGCGACGGCGCGTAAGGACGAATCGCCCCTGCTGGAGGGCGGTATCACCATCTTTCCGGGAAGGGCCGAGGGCCCGGTGACCGTGCTGAATGCCGACGCCCCGCTTTCCGGCGTGCCGGAAGGCGCCGTGGTGCTGGTGGAACAGCCCCGGCCCGAACTGGCCTCCATCCTGCCGAAAGTGGCCGCGCTCCTGGTCATGGAAGGCAACCCGGTGGGCCACCTGGCGACCCTGGTCCGTGAATTCGGTGTTCCCTGCCTTTTCAGGGTAGGCCGGCATGCGTCAGCCCTGTCCGCCAGGAACGTGGTCAGCGTAAACGCCACCCGGCGGCGGGTGTATGACGGCAGCCGCTGGCCCGGCATTCGGGAGCGGGTGATGGCCCGTATCGGCGCCGGTAACCGCCGTCCCCAAAAGGCCGGCCCCCTGTACGACCTGGTGCTGGGCCTGAACCTGCTGGACCCGGATGCTTCTTCTTTCAAGGCCCGGTCATGCCGGTCGGTTCATGACACGCTGCGGTTCATGCATGAGATGTCGGTGCGGGCCATGTTCGGATTCGGGGACCGGCAGAACCGGGGTCTGCACCGGACAAGCAGAAAGCTGGACACCGACCTGCCGGTGAAGTTCCAGTTGATCGATCTGGACCGGTCCATTCCCCCGGAGCTTCGGCGGGTCACGGCGAACAATGTGGCCAGTGTGCCGTTCCAGGCCCTGTGGCGGGGGGTTTCAGATTCCCGTCTGGTCTGGGCGGAACGGTGGGGAAGGGCCATGCAGGGCATGCCCTCTGATTTCAAGGAAGCGGTGCTGGGCGGCAACAAGGGGCCCCGGCGTCCTTCAGACAAGAACTATGCCATTGTGGCCGGAGACTACATGAATCTCAACGCCCGGTTTGCCTACCATTACGCCATGATCGACGCCATGGTGGGGCCGGGGGCGGACCACAACCACGTGCATTTTCGTTTTCGCGGCGGCGGCGGCAGGGAAGAGAACCGACAGCGGCGGGCCCGTTTTCTGGAGCGGGTGTTGCGCGAGTCCGGTTTCGGCGTGGACCGCAGCGGGGACCTGGTGACCGCCTGGCTGAGGCGCTATCCGCAGGCGGATTCGGAAAAGGCGTTGGAGCGCCTGGGCCGCCTGATCGTGTGCGCCCGGCAACTGGACGCCGTGCTTCAGACCGATGATGCCGTCAAACGGTATGTCGCCTATTTTCTTGACGAGCAGTTCGGCATGTTCGGCTGACGCCCGGCCAGGCCGCGCAGCGGAAAAAAAGCGGGACGCCGCACCGGTTCGGGTGTAGAATGGGTTACCATCCGCATGCCGCCGGGAACGACTTGAACATGGTCCTGTCCCGGAGAGGGGGCTTTGATCGAATGAGACGCTATAAAAAGGTACTCGGTTCCCGGTCAAACGACTACAGCAGCGCGCCGGAAAACATACTCCTGCACCAGCGGCCGTCGATCAGCATTCGGATGAAGGTGGCGGTTTCGTTTTTTCTCTTTTTTATTCTCTCCCTGACCGTGACCGGCTGGTCCTACTGGATTCTTACAAGGCTTGAGCACAAGATAAACTTTCTGGAAGTGGCGGACAGCTATCTGGTGGAGATTCAACAGGCCCGGCGGTTTGAAAAGAATTACCTGCTCTACGGCACCGGTCTGCCGGAGGCCCATGAACACCTGGAGGTGGCGGACACCATCCTGACAAACAACACAGCGACCATTGAAAAGATTCTGGGCCGGGAGCATTATCGCACCATGTCCTCCCTGGTGGCGGCATATCACGAGCAGCTGGTGCTGCTGGGCCAGGCCGGGAATGAGGCCGTGCAGGAGCGGATCGTTCCGGACCTGCGCGAGTTCGGGGGCCAGATGGTGGCCTTTGCCGAAGATTTCGTGGAAAAAGAGCAGAAATCGGTCCGCCGCATGTTCCTGCTGGCCAAGCGCGTGCCCCTTTATTTCATGTCCGTTGTGTTTGTGCTGATGGTGTTTGTGACGGTTTTCCTGACCCGGCAGCTGGTGCTGACCCTGAACCGTTTCATGGAGTATACCCGGCGGATCGGGGAGGGCGACTTTTCTCCCATTCTGCCGGCCCGCAAATACAAGGATGAGTTTACCAAGCTGGCCGAGGCTTTCAACCACATGATCAAGGAGCTGGACCATAAACACAAGGTGCTGCTGGAGTCCCACAAGCTTCGGGCCATCGGCACGCTTGTGGCGGGCGTGGCCCATGAACTCAACAATCCGCTTAACAACACCCTGCTGACCGCGTCCATGCTGACCGAGGATTTTGACACCCTCTCCGACCAGGAAAAGCTCGACATGGTCAACGATGTGATCAGTGAAACCGAACGGGCCCGGCAGGTGGTGAAAAACCTTCTGGATTTTGCCAGGGAAGGGGAGACCCAGCTGGCCCCACTGGAAATGAACAAGATCGTGAAGGATTCAGCCCGGCTGGTGGCCAACCAGGTGAGGTTCGCCAAGGTGGATCTGACGGTCTCCTGCGAGCCCAACCTGCCCCGGATTCACGGGGATGAACAGAAACTCAAGCAGGTTTTTGTCAACCTGATTCTCAATGCCGTGGATGTGCTGCCGCCGGGCGGGCAGATTCACGTCAAGGTGGGGAAAGACAGGATGCCCGGCTATGTTCTGGTGACGGTCAGCGACAACGGACCGGGCATTCCCGAGCATATCCAGGGCCGCATTTTTGAGCCTTTTTTCACCACCAAGGGCCAGGGAAAGGGCACCGGCCTGGGCCTGTCCGTTTCCCGGGGCATTATCAAGAAGCTGGGCGGCTATATCCACCTCACCAGCAGCCCCGGCCAGGGCACTACTTTTACGGTGTCGCTTCCCACTACCGAGTCCCCGTCGGAGATCATGTCAAAATAGCGGGGTTGATATTTTTCGCGGTCTTCTTGTCCGGACACCCTGGCGATGCAGTCGGCCGGCCGCTTTTAACACGAAGCGCACGAAGACCACGAAGCAAGAACAGGCATTCAACCCGGATATTTCACGAGTTGATTCGTCCGCAGATGCAAGGCGCGGGACATGAAGTCGAAAAATTTCATGAAATATCCGGGTTAACCGGCCGTTGACAGCCCCCAGGCCTGCTTCAGCGCCTCCACGTTGTCCATCAGCAGGTGCATGTAGACGATTTCCAGGTCAATCATTTCGTGGTCTTTCTTGCGCAGCCATTCGGCCAGCCAGGCAAAGCGAAGGGCCAGCACGAACCCGGCAAACACCTTCCAGCTTTGCGCGTTTACAGGGGCATTCCGTCGCATGGCGTCAATAAAGGAGAGGGCAAGCCCGCCGGTCAGGCCGGACGGGTGCTCCATGCCCACGCATCCCACCAGGTTGGCGGCGTCGTAGATGTCGGGTTTGATGCCGCAGAACTCCCAGTCGATCACCGCCGAAACGGCGTCGTCCTGCCAGATGACGTTTAAGGGATGATAGTCCCCGTGGCAGAAGGCCGTGGCCAGGGTGTCGTGACGGTCCATGAAAGAGTTTTTGAGAAAATCAAGAACAGGCAGCACCCGGCGGCCCACCTCCGGATCGTGTTGCCCCATCTGGTGTTCCATTCCAATAATGTACCGCTTCAGAGAAAAACAGGGCAGAACCGGATCATGGGGGATCGTTTCGGCATGCCGGGTGAGGTTGCATAAAAAACGGGCCAGGGCCTTGCCTTTGGGGCCATCCTGAATATAGGCGGGCCGGTCCAGGGGTGTGCCGGAAACAAAAGGTGACACCTGCCACCAGCCCTCTTGGCAGAAAGAGGGACAGGCGCCCTCCGTTGTTTTCAGGTAAGGTACAACCTGATTCAGGCCATGGGCGCAAAGATGGTCCAGGACCCGGCAGATCAATCGTTTTGTTTCCAGTTGGGCCGGGCTGATCTTTTCCAGGACAAACACCCGGCCGGCCGCGTCCTCAAAGGCCGTGCGGCACAGGCACCGCTCCGGGCTTCCCTGAAGGACAAGGTCCGGCCGAAGGGCTTTAACATCAATTTCCCAATGCCGGGCCACGGCTTGCGCTGTTTTAATGGAGATCATGAAAGATCGCAGCATGCCTGAAATACCGATTCGGCATGGCCTTTGACCCGGATTTTGTTGTTTAAGGTGAAGCCGGGGGCCGGGTCCCCGGGGCCGGGCATGGAGGGCATGGTTTACTCTTTTCTCGCGATCAGGCTGGCCCAGCCATGGTGGTGAGGCTTGCCGTGGGATGTGTCTTCTTCAACCCCTTCGTAATAATCAAGAAGGGCCAGCCCGGCAAAACAGGATTTCAACTCACCGGGCGCAAAATAGTGGGCCATGCCAAAGGAGGTGTCACTGACCCCTTCGGCGTTCACCTCGCCTGCAGCGGCATATCCGGGGTCTTCGGTGGTAAACACGTTTACATAGAGAAGCCCTCCGGGTTTCAGAGCGGCGGCCATGCCGGCCATGGTCCGTTGTCTTGCGCCGGTTTCCAGGTGGTCCAGAATGGTGGCCGCCACCACCACGTCAAAGGTGTTTTCCGGAAACGTGTAAGTTTCAAGGTCGCACAGGACCGTGGTCACCGGCAGCCGTTCCTGTTCGGCAATACCCTGAAGCTTGTTGAGCCCGGATGCGGAAAAATCCACGGCCGTTACCGTGCAGCCCCGCCGGGCCAGGTGAATGGAATAGCGGCCTTCGCCGGCCCCCAGGTCAAGGGCG
>JAXHVI010000210.1:0-2219 GCA_034189195.1 Thermodesulfobacteriota bacterium
GCCCCTCTTCGCAGCCGGCCACAAACACCACGGCAAATTCAAGGCCCTTGGCCGCGTGCAGGGTCATCAGCCGTACCCGGTCTACACCCGGCATCACGGCATCGGCATCCGCGGCCAGGGCCACGGTATCAAAAAAGGCGGCTGCGTCCGTGCCCGCGGGCCGGGCCGCCTCAACAGCCGCGTCAAAAGCTTCCCGATTCTTTTTACTCCCGTTTACAAGGGTCGCAAGCGGTTCCAGGGTTTCTATCAGAAAACCCAGCCGCCCGGCAACCGGAAGATGCCCAACCCGTGCCTTCAAATCCGCCACGGTGCGGGCCGCCCCGGCCAGCCTGCGCTGGGCCGCCTGGGAAAGGCCTGGCACCGGAAACCGCTCGGTGGCGGCAAGGACCTCGGCCGCCGGCAGCTTGCGCTCTTTTGCCCACCCAGAAAGCAAGGCCTGCTTTTTTGCCACGGCAGCACCGTAAAGCACCCCTCCGGCCTTTTCCAGGTCGATAAAGGTGGCCTGACCCTCCATCAGCCGCAGCAGGGAAATCGCTTCGCCCACGCCCCGGGCCCCGTAGACCCTCTGTTTGCTCACCACGTGGCAGGGAATGCCCGCTGACTCAAGGGCATCGGCAAAAACTTCCGTCTGGCGCCGGGTCCGGCACAGCACGGCAAAATCGGCAAACCCGAGCCCGGCAGGGGCCTCGTATCCGGCCTTGCCGAAATCAACGGAATGAAAACCGAGGCCTCCCACCATCTGCTCAATGGTCCGGCCCGCGAAAACCGCCTCGGCCCGCTCCGAGGCAAGCCTTGCCACGGTGACAACGGGAACACCGGTGATGTCCGAGTAAACCCGAACCCGGCCCGGGTCATCGCCCTGGCCGGTGATCACATGATAAGCGGCTGAAACAATGGTCTGGGTGGAGCGGTAATTTTTTTCCAGAAAAAAGCGGGCGGCCCCGGGGGAGTCGGTTTCAAAGGTCTGGAAATAGGCGGCGCTGGCACCGCGAAACCCATAGATGGCCTGGTCCGGATCCCCGATCACGCAGATGTTGCCGCCGGCCGGCGCCAGTGCCTGAATCAGGCGGTACTGGGCGTGGTTCACATCCTGGTACTCATCCACGAATATATAAGCAAACCGCTGCTGCGCGGCCTGCCGCACATCCTTATGACCTTCCAGCAGGTCCACGGCCCGGCAGATCAGGTCTTCGTAATCGCAGCCGCTGTTTTCGGCCAGCAACGCCTGGTAGCCGCCGTAAAGGGCTGCCAGAAGATCGGGGGCCGTCTCCCGTGCCACATCCGACAGGTCATCACCGGGCCGCAGCATGGCCTGCTTGGCCGACGCAATCATGTCCAGCAGCCGGTCCGGACCGGGCAGGCCATCCGCCTTTCCGGCCGCGGCCCGTTTGAGCACCGTTTTTGCCAGGGTCCGCCGGTCATACTCATCCAGTATCACGGCGTCAAAACCGCCCTGCTCCCGCAGCAGGCCCAGGCAGAACCCGTGAAAAGTGGAGACCAGGGGAAGATCGGCGTTATCGCCCAGCATGGCGGCCAGACGGTCGGCCATCTCCCGGGCCGCCCGGTTGGTAAAGGTGATGGCCAGAACCGCACCGGCCGGTACCTGCCGGGCCTGTATCAGGTAAGCCATGCGGCAGGTGATGGTCCGGGTCTTGCCCGATCCCGGCCCGGCCACGATTACCATTGGGCCCGATCCGTGGTGAACCGCCGCCAGTTGGGCCGCGTTAAGACCGGCGGTTATGCTTTCCGGCTCTGCCACCGCCGGGGCTGGGACAACGCCCGGCGTCTCAAAAAGAGAGGCCTGGCGGGGAGCCGCAACCGGCGGGGCCTGTTTTGCCGGCACCGGGGCCTTCGGCACGACAAAAAGATGCTGTTCGCCTTTGAGCCGTTCGATCTCACCGTCTGGAAAAAGCGTCACCCGGCCGTAGGCGCCGTCATAACCGGCAGACCGTGTTACCCTGCCCTCCCGCATGCGCGATACAGCGACATCCAGCAGGGGCAAACCGCTTTGGGCGATCTCTTCTACGGGAAGCCGGTAAAGGATGTCAAACTCCGGCCCCAGGCGCTCCAGCACCGACCGGTAGGCCTGGCCCACCTTTTTGGACTTGGGGCCCACCCCCACCAGTTCGGAAATCATCTCCGGCAGGGGAATGATGCTGTAAAAGGGATGCCGCTTTTCAGGCAGGTTGTCCTCGTCCCGGTCGGCCAGCTCCTCCACC
>JAXHVI010000211.1:0-2964 GCA_034189195.1 Thermodesulfobacteriota bacterium
ACCCCACCCGCTTGAAGGACTGCCCACGCCCCGCTATGACCTGATCAACCGGAAAAATTTTTTCATGCCGGCCAATCCAGTGCAGGCCACCAGGGGGTGTCCCTACCACTGTGATTTCTGTTCGGTCTCTCCCTTTTTCGGCAGCCGTCACAGAAAGCGGCCGGTGGCGGATGTACTGGCCGACATGGATGCCGCCGGCCCCTACCTGGTGATTGTCGACGATAACCTCATGATAGACCGGGACTACGCGCTTGGGCTGTTTGCCGCCATGAAGCCCCTTGACAAGGTATGGATCGGCCAGGTGGATGTGCGGTCCGCCGCCGACGGCGAATTGATGAAGGCGGCCGCGGATGCGGGATGCAGAATGCTCTACCTGGGCATTGAAACCCTGGACAGGGCCGCCCTTGCCAGGACCGGCAAGACACCGAACCTGCATACCGATGCGGAGGCGGCCCTGATGCAGATCAAGCGTCACCACATGGAAGCCTTTGTCAGCATGATCATCGGATTTGACAATGACACCGCGGCCACGGCCATGCAGATCGTCGACTTCTGCAATCAAATGCGGGTGCCCATCCTGTTCCTCTATATCCTGACGCCCATTCCCGGGTCCCCCATGTTTGAACGCATGAAGCACAACGGGACTCCCCTGAAGCCGGGATGGCACCTGTATGACGGCATGCATTCAGTGTTTGACACCCCGTCGCTGAAATCAGAAGAACTGGAAGACCTGTACGTGGCCATACAGAAAAAAATCTACGCCATGCCCAGCATTCTTCGAAGGACCCTCTTTCCACCCCATGTCTTCCTGGTGTTTCTGAACCTGTGGGCTCGCAAGAACGTTCACAGCGGCCTTCATCCATGGATGGGCAACACCCGGTGGCGCCGGCAGTTGGATCTCATTCCCCTGTTCGAGCCGCTGACCAGGCCGTGGATTCGAAAAATATCCCGGCTGCTCAGGTTCACGGAGGGCCGCTTCACCCGCTGACAAAAAAACATCACCGGCCCGTTGACCCGGAACCGAACCTTGTATATCATCGGTTTGTCCGCAATCGTCATGGAAAAGGAAGTGTTCCAAAAACCATGAGACCCTTTATCACATATCTTTTTCTCCTCTGCATGGTGCCGGTCGTGACCCTTTCCCCGCCTTTCCCAGCTGACGCCCTTACCCGGCAACCGGTGGCCGCCGGCACCTTCTACCCGGCCGACCCCGAAGCGCTGGCGCGGCTGATCACCGACCTGACCCGACAGGCCGAAAAAACCGCCGTCAAAACGCCGGCGGGAAAGCCCCTTCGCGCCCTGATCCTGCCCCATGCCGGTTACGTGTATTCCGGGCTGACCGCGGCCCACGGCGCCCTGGTGCTGAAAAACAGATTTTTTCGGCGGGTCATCGTGCTGGCCCCGGACCACTGCGCGGGCATCGGCCAATGCGCCGTCACCGGCGCGGACGCCTGCCGGACCCCCATTGGAACCATTCCGGTTGACACAAAGACGGCGGCCCGCCTGAAGCAGTCAAAAGGATTCACCATCGCGCCACCGGCATCGGAAAACCGGGAGCATGCCGTCGAGGTGGTGCTGCCGTTTCTGCAGGCATGGCTCAAAGATTTTTCCCTGGTTCCGGTGATCACCGGGCCGGTGCCGCCACAACGCCTTGCCGGCGCCATTGATTCCGTGCTTGACGAAACCACGCTCCTTGTGGCAAGCTCTGATCTCTCCCATTACCTTTCCCAGGCCCGGACAAGGGAAAAAGACCGGGAGACCATAGACATGATACTGCAAGGCCGGGCCGGCCGCCTTGTTCGGGAGCCTGACCGGGCCTGCGGCGCCATTCCCATTGAGACGATGCTGCACCTGGCAAAGCGTCACAACTGGCAGCCGGTTCTGCTGCACTATTCCAACAGCGGCGACACGGCAGGTTCCACCGACCGGGTCGTGGGATACGCGGCTGTTGCTTTTTACGGAGAGACTGAAATGACAAAGAGAATCACCCAGAAGCAGGGGAAAGCCCTGGTGGCCCTGGCCCGGAAAACCATTTTTGACCGGCTGGGCATGGACGAGGGGGAAGCCCCGGAAGGCATTGAAAACGAAAAGGTGCTCCACACCCCCTGCGGCACCTTTGTCACCCTGACCCTGGACGGGGAGTTGCGGGGCTGTATCGGCAGCCTCACGTCGGACGAATCGATTCTTGAGGGAGTCCGGCGCAACGCCGTCAACGCGGCCCTTTACGATCCCCGCTTTTCGCCCCTGACCCAGGAAGAGGCCCGGCGCATGGCGGTGGAGGTCAGCGTGCTGACCGAGCCCGAGCCACTGGCCTACAAGGACGGAAAAGACCTTCTGGCCAAGCTGTCGCCCGGCACGGACGGCGTCATTCTCAAAAAGGGCCTTTTCAAAGCCACCTTCCTGCCCCAGGTGTGGCAGCAGCTTCCCGATGCCAATGAGTTTCTGTCCCACCTGTGCGCCAAGGCGGGCCTGCCGGAAAACGCATGGGAGCAAGGGGGGCTGGAGATTTCCACCTACCAGGTGCAGTCTTTTGAAGGTGCTGAATAAAGGGCCGGTCAACGCCCTGATCCTGACCACCGGCGTATCGTCGGTGGTCACCCAGCTGCTGACCATCCGCGAGTTCCTGGCCCAGTTTGCCGGCAACGAATGGACCATCGCGGTGATCTTCTTCAACTGGCTGGTGCTCGGGGGCTTGGGCACCTTTCTGGCCCGGTCTGCGGGCCGGGGCCTGTTTCCTGCCTCTCCGGCGGCTCTGGCCCGGCTCTCCATGGCCGCAGCAGCTCTGCCGGTGGCCCTTCTGCTGGCCATCCGGGTCCTGCGTGACCTTTTTTTCACCTTTGGCACCCAGGCCGGGTTTTACGGCCTGATGGCCTTCTCTTTTTTCACCACGGCCCCCTACTGTCTGCTGATCGGGTTTCTGCTGCCCTACAGCCTGCTGGTGCTCCGGTCCCAGGAGCCCGGCTA
>JAXHVI010000212.1:0-2204 GCA_034189195.1 Thermodesulfobacteriota bacterium
CTGATAATCACAGCGGCTGCCCCTGGGCATCGGGGACATAGGTGGCGCAGGCGTTCTCCGACTCCCACACCTTAACCCGGGAGATTTTCGCCCGCGTCTCTTTGAGCAGGCCGGTCAGTTGTTCGGCGATATAAACGGCAATATGTTCCGAAGAGGGGTTGCCGTTTTTAAAATACTCAAGCTCATTTAAAAACCGGTGATCCAGACCGTCAATCACCGTGGCCACATGGCGCTTGAGCTCGCCAAAATCTATAAGCAGGCCGGCATGGTCCAGTTCACTGCCGGCCACGCATACCTCCACCTTCCAGTTGTGGCCGTGAAGATTCTCGCATTTATGGGCCACCATTCTCAACTGGTGGGCCGCGGCAAAATGAGTGGTAACTGTCAATTCAAACATATATTCTCCTTGGAAACGGCTTCATAAAAAGCCCAATTTCTGAGTTGCGCCGGTTACCTGCGTTTGAAAAGATTTTTCAGCTTGTTGCTGATCTTGTCAGACTCCAGCCGGGAGAATTCGCTCAGCAGTTCCTCCTGTTTCTTGTTCAGCCGGGTGGGAGTTTTTATCTCTACCTGAATGATCTGATCGCCCCGATTCCCGCTGCGAAGCGAGGCAATGCCCTCGCCTTTGAACCGGAAAATATCACCATACTGGGTGCCTTTGGGAATTTCAAGGTCTCTTTCGCCGGTCAGGGTGGGCACGGAAATGGTGGCACCCAGAGACGCCTGAACAAAGGATATCTCCATGATGCACAACACATCGTTGTTATTGCGCTGAAAAAACTCGTGGGGCCTGACATTGATAAACACATACAGGTCGCCGGGCCGCCCCCCCGGATCGCCGGCCTCCCCTTCTCCGGACAGCCGCAGCCGGGAGCCGGTGTCGACGCCGGCCGGAATCTTCAGCGAGACCGTCTTTTTCACCATCTCCCTGCCGTTACCCCGGCACTTGGCACAGGGCGAGGGGATCATCCGGCCGGTGCCCCGGCATGCCGGACAGGTGGTTTTGACCACGAAAAATCCCTGGGAGCGGGTGGCCTGGCCGGTGCCGCCGCAGTGGCGGCAGGTTTCCGGTTGGGTGCCTTCCGCGCATCCTGTGCCCTCACAGGCCGAGCAGGGCTCCAGCTTTTCGAGTTCGATTTCGGTCTGTTTGCCGAAGGCGGCCTCCAGAAAATCAATGGTCAGGTCATAGCGCAGGTCCTCCCCTTTTCGGGGCCCCCGCCGGGACCGCCGGCCGGAACCAAAACCAAAAAAATCCTCGAAAATGTCGCCGAAGCTGGAAAAAATATCATCAAACCCGGTGCCTCGGCCGTTTCCCAGCCCTTCCAGGCCGGCATGGCCGTACTGGTCGTAAATCTGGCGTTTTTCCGGATCGCAGAGCACGGCATAGGCCTCAGAGGCCTCTTTAAACTGGTCTTCCGCTTCCTTGTTGCCGGGGTTTTTATCGGGATGACATTTTAAGGCGATTTTGCGATACTGCTTTTTCAGTTCTGTTTCAGAAACATCGCGCGCCACACCCAGGATCTCGTAATAATCTCTTTTAACAGCCATAACTTTTGTGCGATCTTTCTCCCTTTCAGGACCGATGCCGTTGTGGTGCTTGTACCGACCGGGCTATTGTGATAAGCAGCACAATACAATTTAACGGTATAAAGTAATACCTGTATCGGTGATGTCAATGAAAAAGACCGGCCCCATTCAAAATGAGACGCAACACGCATCGGCCATTCAAACCATGTTTGACGCCATTGCCCCCCGGTATGATTTTCTCAACCGTTTCTTAAGCCTGCGGCGGGACGTGTACTGGCGAAAAAGAATGATAGCCGCCGTGATGCGGCCCGGCACACCGGTCCGGAACCTGCTGGACGTGGCCTGCGGCACCGGCGACGTGGCCATAGAGGCGGTGCGTCAGGGAGCGGCCGGCCTGTCCGTGTGGGGGGCGGATTTTTCCCATGCCATGCTGTATGCGGGGAAAAAGAAGGTGGCGCCATGGAAGGACCGAATTCACCTGGTGGCGGCGGATGCTTTTTTTCTTCCGTTTCGGGAAAACGCTTTTGACGCGGTCACCATTGCTTTCGGCATTCGAAACATTGCGGACAAGCCGGTCGCGCTGAAGCGCTTTTACCGCCACCTGAGAAAGGGAGGCGTGCTGGCCGTGCTGGAACTGACCACGCCGCAAAAGGGGTTTTTGAAAAGCCTCTATCTTT
>JAXHVI010000213.1:0-2795 GCA_034189195.1 Thermodesulfobacteriota bacterium
TCCTGTATTGTGGGGTCGTAAATAAATATTTTTCTTTGCGGTGAATTTGATTTTTTGAAATCCAATATCGTCTTGAGATATTTTAAACCTTTTACCTTTAAAGGTCAATTTGATCCGTCAAACAGGATAATGCTGGGTTCCCAGAAGGCCACCGATATTTCCTTTCCTTCATACAGGTCGTGGCGCTCCCGCAAGTAGGGGGGCAGCTTGATCTCCAGGTCGTGGGCCTGGGAACTGCCGCTGATCTGGAAACAGACCATGCAATACTCGGGAAAGGGAAACACCGAGACGATACGGCCGGACAGCCTGTTGTGGGAAAGGGCCGGCTTTAAGGTCTTGTCCGGCTTTAAAATCTTGATGTCCTGCTGGCGAACGCAGAAGGTGGCCCGCGTGCCGGGAGCAATTTTTTTTGAAACCACCACGGAAAAACGGTCGGTGTCGATGCGCGTACCGTCTGAATGGGTGTGGGCCGTACCGGTAAAGATGTTGCGGTAATTTAAAAACCGGGCCACGTCGCAGGTCGCCGGGCGTTCAAATATCTCCTGCTTGGGGCCGCTCTGGTGAAGCTGTCCGTCCAGCAGCACGGAGAGCCGCTCCCCCATGTTGTAGGCCTCTTCCAGGTTGTGGGTGATGTGAAAGGCGGTGATGCCGATTTCCTGAATGATCTTTTTCATTTCCACCCAGAGCAGTCGCTTGGCCCCTTCGTCAATGGAGGAAAACGGCTCATCTAAGCACACCATGTCCGGGGCAATGGCCAGGGCGCGGGCCAGGGCCACCTTCTGCCGCTCCCCGCCGGAAAGGTTTGCAATGGCCCGGCTTCGCAGGCCGTTGATGCCCAGAATGTCGCAGAGCCGGTCCACAATGCGGTCGGCATCGGCTCCCCCGGCGCCGTGAAGGCCGAACCGGATGTTTTTTTCCACGTCCAGGTGGGGAAACAGCGAATAGTTCTGGGGCACGTACCCGATGCGCCGCTCTTCAGGCCGGCGGCGGCTGACGTCCTGACCGTTTAAAAAAACAGCACCGCCGTGGGAGGGATAAAACCCGAGAACGCACTTCATCAGCGTGGATTTGCCGCTGCCCGTGGGTCCCAGCAGCACGTGATATTCCCCCCGGCCGCAGGACAGGTTGATGTCTTTAAGGCAGAACTTTCCCAGGCCAAGGTTCAGGTTGACAAGCTGAAGAAAGGTGGGCGTCATGATTTCCACCCCCCGGTCAGCCGCCGCTCCAGCCAGGCAAACAGGTTTTCAAAGACAAGACACATGACCGCCAGCACGATGAGGCAGACGATGATGATGTCGATGCGCATCAGGCTTTCGGCCCGCATCAGCAGTGCCCCGATGCCCGTGGGAATGGCCACCATCTCGGCGGCGATCACCGTGCGCCAGGCCATGCCCGCTTCCAGGCGCAGGCCGGTGAAGATGTTGGGCAGGGCCAGGGGCAGCACCACGGCAAAGAGAATGCGGCCTTCGGAAGCCCCCAGGGTCCTGGCAACGCGAATATAGTCGGCGTCCACCTGCTTGATGCCGGTGACCGTGTTGTAGAGGACCGGAAAAAAGGAGCAGATGAAAATCAGGGTGATGGGCAGCATCTCGTTGATGCCGATCCAGAGCATCAGAAGGGGAATCCAGCCCAGGGCCGGAATGGGATAAAAGAGGCTGATGATGGGAGACAGGGTTTTGTCGATCAGGCCCCGCCATCCCATGGCTGTGCCCACCACGATACCGGCTACGGACCCGGCGAAAAACCCGATCAACACCCGGCCCAGGCTGGCGACAAAACTTTTGCCCAGCACGCCGGTAACGGTCAGGCGGTAGAACTCGGCCATTACCCCGGAAAAAGGGGGCAGAAAAAACCGGCCCGGCAATATGCCGGCCCTGGCCACCACTTCCCAGGCAACCAGAAAAACCGCCACCGGCAAAACCCCCCAGACGGGCTTGAGTTTACTCTCCACCTCCGGCCTCCAGAAACCGCAAGTCCAGGATTTCCGCCGCCGGCGCCGCCTTTTTCAGGTATCCCAGGTGCGCCATAAAATCGATGGCGCGCTGCACCTCGGCGGGATCGATGGCAGTGGTAAAATCCATGCGGGCCATGGAACGCTCAATAACGGCGGGCGTAATGGCGGTGCGGGCACCGGCCCCCAGGTCCGGGCCGTCGCCGCCCCCCATCGTTTGAAGCTGCCGGGCCACGATTTCGGCCGCCTTCCGCGGATGGCCGGCCATCCAGGCGGTGGACCGGACCAGCACGGCGATCAGTTGTCGCACCACGCCGGGTCGCCTGTCAATCAGGTCCTCCTTGACCACCAGCACGCTGCCCTGCATGTCCGGCCACACATCCCGGCTGGTAAAAAGCATCTCAAAATCCCCGGTCTCGGCCATGGTGGCCCACTGCTCGGGCAACACGACTGCATCCAGCTGACCGGACTTAAGGGCCGGAAGCTGTTTTTCCGGCGGCATGCGCCGTATTTTCGGCAAAACAGCTTCCCTGTCCAGGTGGAAAACCTCAACGGCTTTATTGAACATCACATCCACGGCCCCGCCCTGCCGGATGCAGCCCACGCGAATGTCCGGCCGCTCCAGATCCCTGGCGGTTTTGATTTGCTTTTTGTTGACCACCACCCCGTAACCGTGCTTGTGCGTGCCGGCAACGACCTTGACGGGCACGCCGGCGTTGAACCGGGAGTTCACAGCGGGAACCAGGCAAATAAAGGCCGCGTCAATATCACCCCTGGCCAGGGCCGCGGCCAGGGCCATGCCCGTGGCATAGCTTTCATAGGCCGTCACGTCAAGGCCGGCCTC
>JAXHVI010000214.1:0-35803 GCA_034189195.1 Thermodesulfobacteriota bacterium
GTCCCGGTCCTATGGCGCGCCCTTTGATTCCGGGGATTACGCCATGGCCTGGGGGCTTGTGTATGACCTGAAACACGGGGCCGGCCGGGCCCACCTTCCGGGAGCACCCGACCTTCTGGACTTCTACCTGAAGGCCCTTGGAACCGACCTTTCGGATCGATACCAGTCGCTTTTGAACAACGATCCGACTGATTCCGCAGGGCCGGCCGTAAACTTTCATACATGGAACCCGGTGATGGCCCAACGCTCCCTGGCCCTTTTCAACCAGATCGTTGTGGGAAGCGGCTCCACCCTCGACGAGTGGGCACAGGACTGGCGGCAACGCATGCTGGCTCTGAACACGTATGCGTTTGCCGGGTCAAATGCCGGCATCGCTGTAAACGCAACCGGCCCACAAGGCGTGCTGATGGAAAAGATGCATCGGCATTAGAATTCAAAAAAGCATTATCTTAGAAGTTGCTTCCCACCGACCTGGAACCGCGCGCGCCACTTTCGGCAACTGAGGCGGACGGATTGTCAAAATACTTTTTTTGGGATATTGTCGCAACAACCATGATGACACTGGATCAAAAAAAACTCTACAGACTGCCCTGGGACCAACGCAACAGCCCTGGTGGATGGATTGAAATAACGGACCGGTGCGACCTGTCCTGTCGCGGCTGTTACCGGCACACCCTGGAAGGGGACCGGTCGCTGGATGCCATCTGCACGGATGTGGTGGAGCTTCAGCAGGCACTTAACTGCGAGACCATCGCCATTGCCGGCGGTGAACCCCTGCTGCATCCCCGGTTGCCGGAAATCGTAAGCTTTATCGCTGGGCGGGGGCTCAAACCCCGGCTGCTGACAAACGGCCACTGCCTGACACCTGAACTGGCCGCCACCCTGAAAAAGGCCGGTCTTGCCGCCTTCCATTTTCACGTGGACCATCAACAGAACCGGCCCGGTTGGACGGGGAAGGATGAACAGGAGCATAACACACTGCGCCAGTACTATGCCGACATGGTGTTTCAACTGGGTGGCGTGGAGTGCGGATTCCATACAACGGTCTACCGCTCGTCGCTGAATCAGATTCCCCATATCGTAAGGTGGCTCCATAAAAATCCCCACAAAGTCCAGCACCTCTCCCTGATCGTGTTCCGGGGGCTGCCGGACACATCCGCCATTGCCTACCACGTCAACGGCCGGCCGGTGGACATTCGTCAAATGCGAACCCGGGTGGCGGACACCCACGAGATTACAATCCGCTCCGAAGATGTCTGGCGTATTATCAACGACCACTTCCCCGGTTCCTGGCCCAGCGCCTATACGCCGGGCACCGCCGCGCCGGATACCTTCAAATTCCTTATCATTCCTTATATCGGCAGCGAAAAACAGATCTTCGGCACCGCCGGCCCTGTCACAATCAAAACGGGTCTCTGGATACTGCGTCTTTTTTCCCGAAAGTATGCCATTGCGGCCCGCCGGTTCGGAGTGGGGAAAAAAATTTTCCTGTTTGCGCTGATCGACGGCCGGATGCGTCAGGCCTTGAAAACCTATCTGAAATGCGTGATGCGAGACCCCTCTGTTCTGGCTGAAAAAGTCTATACCCAGACCATCAACTTTCAGCAGCCCCTGGAGGTTATCAACGGCAAAATGAACCTGTGTGACGGCTGCGTCAACTACATGCTTCACGAAGGAGAACTGTTTCATTCCTGCCGGCTGGATGAATACAGAATGTTCGGCGGCCCTCTTACGCCGGTGCAATCCGACGATCCGCGATAAATGACCGTCACCCAATCCCAGAAAAAGCCTGGAAGATAACACATGGCAGCCCCGCAGCAACCAGAATGCAAAATTTCCGTCGGGTTTTGGGTGCCCCTGTTTTTCCTGTTCGCCTACATTGTGCTGGGATGCGCGGGGGCCCTTGTTTACTACATAAATGATGATGTGGGAATAATCTATATTCTACAACAGGGAGAATACCACACACCCGCCACTCACTCGGCACTGGGGTTTATTTTAAAATGGTTGTACGCCTGGAAAGAAAACTTTTTCTGGTATGCCCTTTTCATTACCATGGCCTATGTGGCAGGAACAGGCCGATTGTTTCTTTTTCTGGCGGCCTGCCGGAAATTATCGTATCCGGTAATGTTTCTGGTGACCGCCTTTGTGCTTCTGGGGCTCCTGCCTTTTCAGCCAAACGCCACTATCCTTTCTCTTCTGCTGGCCATGGTGGCAATTTTACCGTTTCTGATCAAAAATATTGAACAGGCATCATCCGTATCGTTCAAAACGGTTTTATCATCGTTTATTTTTCTTTTTGCGGCCTGCCTCTACCGTTCACCGGCGGTGTTCCTGATGACCGGCTGCGCCCTGGGGATACATATTCTGCTTAACATGCGACGGTCTGCCCAACCACACCCGCCAACCGAATCAAATGATTTTTGGAAACGCGCCGGCATAATAACGGGAATGATGATCTTTGCTTTTCTAATGCATGTATTTAATCTGTTTCTTTATGATCGCTCCCCGGAACACAGCCGCCTGCTTGAATACAACATGTATCGTCACAACTTTACAGATTCCAGCCGATACCGATACACGCCCGCCCTTCAGAAACTGGGAATTTCTGAAAATGATTTTCACATGATGATCTTCTTCATGGGGATTGACTCCCCCCCTTTGCACCTGGAAAATCTAAAGCGAGTGCCGCCCGTGCCGGCATTCACCCCCCACCGTATGGGTGCGGGCCTGAAACGGGCCGTTTATGCGCTCACCCATGGTCAGGCCTTGATACTAACGGCCTTTCTCCTGTTTACCAGCATTTTTTCCAGGCGGGCACGCATCATATCCGGCGGAACCGTTTTGACACTCTTTCTGATTGCATTATACACCTGCCGCATGGTGCCCAGGATCTGCCTGCCGTTTCTTACCTTTGGCGCTGTCACCGTCACCGCCTTTCTTGGGCCGGGGTTTCACAATATTGCTTCACGGAAACGCAAGCCTGTTTTCTATATGGCGATCATGGTGATGATGCTTGCCGCCCTGTGGACGACCTTTAAACAGCAGACGGCGTTAATCGATAATCAGAAAAGGGAGATGGCAATGGCCGGCCCCGTTTGGCGCTTCTGCGAAGCAAACAACATCCAGACAGCGGCCTGTTGGCCGGGCGCCGTCTCAAACGGACGGCACATACTGTTTACCCCCCTGCAGTGGCCGGAAACACCCCGCCGTCTCCATCTTATAGGCGGATGGACGGGATCCTACCCCAAAATCCTTCAGCGGCTGCGATCGACCTATGGGCATGATATTTACGCAGGTCTGGCGCTGCCGGGTACCTGTCACCTGGTTATGAACGCTTCGACGCATGCATCAATTTTTGAACGCTTCATAAAAGAACACGGGCCTGAAGGAGCCGCACCGCAACTTCTGCTTGTATCGGGACGCACGCGTTTATATCGAATCGCCGAAACAGAAACCGGCCCTGTTTTCTAAAAAGGCAAGCAGTTGTTTGAATCGGGGTGGTTTTAAACCCGTAGGGAACAGAGACAACCGTCCCTGCCAACCATGTTGTGGCCTATCCGTTCTTCCCGTCGGTCTTTCCAACGACCCGCTCAATCAACGGCAAGGAAACGTTCGAATTTTTTTTCCGTCCGTGTATTCCACGGCGCACCCAAGTCCACACCGCAAACAGCGTGCCGCCCAGCGCCAGAAGCGCGCCTCCGGTCCATGTCAACCAGGAAGGCTGCCAATAACCGGAATCGGTTAGCCGGCAAAGGCCGATACCCAGCACTGCACCGCCGGCCATCAGCACTGTCAGGCCGCCCCAAAAAAACCAGACAAACGGGAGCACCGGGTATACCAGAAAAAAATCGAGGACCATGGATGCTGTTTCTCTGAGAGCATAACGGGACCGGCCCTGCTCCCTTTTGCGCCACGACACCGGCACCTCGGTCACCCGGTCGGCCAGGGCGGGCACCAGGGCTGTAAGAAAACGGCTGCTGTCGTTCTGGCCGATCCGGTCGGCCACCTTTCGGTTGATGGCCTTGAAACAGCCGTTATCGTGAAGGAACCGGCCGGTGTGCCGGTTCACCCACCGGTTCAGGAAAAAGGAAAAAACCCGCCGATGCCAGGCATCCCTCCTTTCTGGCCGCCAGCCACAGACCAGATCAAACCCTTCCTCTACTTTTTCCACCAGCCGGGGAATGTCTTCGGGAGCTCCTTGCAGATCCACATCGAAGTTGACCAGCACTTCACCGGACGCTTTTGTCAAACCGGCCCGCAGAGCGGCATGCTGGCCGGCGTGGCGGGCCAGGCGGATCCCCATGGTATGGGCATGGGCGGCGCAGGCCCGGCAAATCTCCTCAAAAGTGTTGTCGCTGCTGCCGTCATCCACAAAAAGGACCTCGTAAGACGCACGGGTCCGTTTCAGAACGGTATGAATCCGGTCGGCTGCCCGGCCCACGCATGGGCCGTCGTTCCAGACCGGCACGATAACAGAAACCAGGGGCGTTTTTTCCGGCACGGGCAACGGCTCCTTCAGAGGTTTCCATTATGATAGTTGTATGCAAACCGCACCATTCGAAACCCGAACGCCTGCCAGACCTTGAGAATCGACCGGTTGGACAACTGGGTTTCAAAATCCATCAGATCAGGCACATAGGGTAAAACAGATTGTTCCTTATCTGAAAACTGACGTGTCACCGCGGCATGCAGCAGCGATACATAGGCGCCGGGCGATCTTTCAGAAACGGCGCCAAGCCCGCTGCCCCACAATTCCAGTCCGGTCTGTTCCAATAAAATCCGATGCTTTCTATATCCTAAAAACCCACGCACCTTACCAGCCACTTCCGCCACCAGAACATCGTCGGCTACAATTTTTCGGCAACAATTGGCTGCCCATGCCTCGTGCATGGTCCTTACCTTTTCCTGGGAAAGCCATGGGTCACGGGCAAAACGGGATCGAAAATCGGCGTTGCGCGCGATCTCCAAAACCGGGTCGAAATCCCCATCACTATATAACCGGACTTGGTGCCTGCGCCGAAATTCCGACAATATCATCTTACTGGGTTGATAAATATAAGTTACCAACGTATCCATCAGCAAAAACCCATTCTTTTCAAGAGCGTGGATCACGGCAAAATTGTCGCCAAACACCCGGCAGGCAAGGTGTTGCATACCCTCTCTGCGGACCTCGACAAGGACGGTGCCCAGCAATTTTTCCGCGACCCGATACGAAACCGCCCCATCCAAGGGCGCTAAGGAAACCGGCCAGAACCGGCCCATTTTTTTGCCAAACCGGTCGCTGTCCCATGGCAGGCGCTGAAAACCGGCAAGCCCGACGGGTGTGCCGTTCCATAGGGCTGCCCGGAGAAAAAGCCCCCCCCGGGTATACTGATCCCAAATCTCTGAGGCAAAGATACGTTTCCTTTTTTCCCGGCTTGGTACAGGGTAGTGCAGATAGGGATTATGCTCATCAAGAGCGATAACCTGTTCCAGGATCGGCCTGTCGTTTTCCGTCAGCGGCACAATTTCTAACGACATGAATGCCCCCCAAAAAAGAGTTGTTCTGCGCTTCCTGCCAATATATGTTTACCCTGCGGGTGCAAGGTGATCCCGGCGGTAAGACAGCTTATGAATTGACCGTGGCGCACTTCGTACATTAATATAACCATTGCGACGGGTTGTAAACAGTCAGGCACAGGAACGCCATCTTACCCCATGATAAAAAACATACTGGTCACCGGCGGAGCCGGCTATCTCGGCACCGTACTCTGCGAAAAACTTTTAGATAAAGGGTTTACGGTCCTCTGTCTGGACCGGTTCTGTTTTGGCAAGGGGCCGGTCCGGCACATGAAGAACAACGCCCGCTTTTCCCTGGTGCAGGCCGACATCCTGGAAATGAACGCCCATTCGAATATTTTCACCGATATCGAAGCGGTCATCCATTTGGCCGGCCTGTCCGACGACGTCTCCGCCGACCTGGACAGGGACCTGACACGGGCCGTCAATTATGAAGCATCCGTGAACCTGGCCCGCATGGCAAAAGCCTGCGGGGTAAAAAAATTTCTGTTTGCCTCCACATGCAGCGTGTACGGCGCCAATGGCGACACAATGGTAAACGAGACGTCTCCGCTGCAGCCCCTGTCCTGGTACGCGCGGTTAAAAGCCGACACGGAGCGTTACGTTCTGGCCCTGGCCGGCAGTGGTTTTTCCCCGGCCGCGTTAAGACTGGCCACGCTGTACGGCGTTTCCCCCCGCATGCGGTTCGACCTGACCGTCAACCGCATGGCCCTGCACGCCTGCGCCACGAACGCCGTCTCCGTGTTCGGTGAGGGGATTCAGTGGCGGCCCTTTCTGCATGTGGCCGATGCCGCCGACGCTTTTGTCCACTGCCTGAGCCTGCCCGACGACACCCTGTCCGGCAGAACATACAACCTGGGGACAACGGCCGAGAATTACAGAATCCTGGACGTGGCCCGGCTGATTCAGAAACACACGCAAGACGCCCGCATCAACATGGTGCCCGGAACGCCGGACCGGCGGAGTTACCGGGTCGATTTCAACGGTTTTGCCCAACTGGGCTGGCATGCCGAACATACTATTGAAAAAAGCCTGCCGGAACTGCTGGCCGCCATACGGTCGACGTCCGACCCCGGCGACGTGCGGTACTACAATCTGGACACCATGCAAGAACTCCTGCAAACACCGGCCATTGAAAGCGGCATACCGGTCCGGTCCACGGCACTGCCCTTTTGCCTGCCTTCTATCGGTCCGGAAGAGGAGGCCGAAGTACTGGCCGTTCTGCGCTCCGGCTGGCTGACCCGTGGCCCCCGCACAACGGCCCTGGAAGACCGGATGAAAGAATTTCTGGGGTGCGGTCACGCCATCTGTGTCAACTCCTGCACCGCGGCCCTGCATGTCAGTCTGACGGCGCTCGGTATCGGGCCGGATGACGAGGTCATTACATCGCCGGTCACATGGCCGTCCACCGCCAATGTCATCGTGCACACCGGGGCCACGCCTGTGTTTGCCGATATCGACCCGGCCACCCTCAACATTGACGTAAAGCAGATAGAAAAAAAAATAACACCCCGCACCCGGGCCGTTATTCCCGTTCATATAGCCGGCCGGCCCTGCCCCATGGATGAAATTCATACCCTGGCAAAAAGCCACGGCCTGTTTGTGATAGAAGACGCGGCCCACGCCATCGGCGCCGCCTACAAAGACAGGAAAATCGGCACCATCAGCGACACCACCTGTTTCAGCTTCTACCCCATCAAAAACATGACCACCGGTGAAGGGGGGCTGGTGGCAACCGACAACGATGAACTGGCGGAAAAAATAAGGATATACAGCCTGCACGGCATCGACACCGACGCATGGCAACGGCAGGCGCACGGCTCCCAGGCCCAGGGCAAGGTGATTGTTCCGGGATTCAAGTACAACATGAGCGACATTCAGGCGGCCATCGGCCTGCCCCAACTGGACCGGCTGGAATGGGCCATTGAGCAGAGAAAGAACATCTCCGAACAGTACGACGCCGCGTTTGCCGGGCTGCCGGGTCTTTCCCGGCCCCGGGCCATTGACGGTGTCCGGGATGCCCGCCACCTCTATATTATTATTCTGGATGTTGAAAAACTGACGATTGACCGAAACCAATTCCGCAAAGCCCTGCTCATGGAAAACATTCACACGGGGGTCCATTTTTTCCCCCTGCATCAGCAGCCCTATTACCGGAACCGGTTCGGCTTCAGAAAAGAGGATTTCCCCCACGCCGCCTATATCGGGGACCGGATCGTGTCACTGCCCCTGTATCCGAAAATGACCCGGCAAGACGTGGATACGGTGATTCGGGCGGTTACCCGGCTGATCCGTTTTTATCAAAAAGCATGACACCGGTTGTCATTATTTTTTTATGGACAGCACCGGCCGGCAACCCACGGGACTCCAGCAATGCCCGCGACAACAACACCTGCAATGCTGCTGAAACGACACGCCATCCATGTTGTAATAGTGGCCCTGCCCTTTCTGATGTTTCACTGGATGGCCCCCTTTGTCAGCGACCTGGCGCCGGGACTTGACTATATTCGTTTTCGTATATGGCCTCAGGCGGAACTCCTGTTTGCCGTGCGTTCCGGCACCTTTCCGCTTTATACGCACTGGGTGATGGGCGGCATGCCGAGTGTGGCGGGCGTGGGGCTTGCCCAGGGCTACCTGCCGTTTCCTTACGTCCTGGCCCTGCTGCCGGGATATGGCACCGGCAGCGCCCTGCAGTGGAACCTGCTGCTGGACCTTTTCGTTCTCGCGGCGGCCCATGTCGCGCTGTTTCGTTTTTTACGAAAAACCGGCCTGGCCGGGGGCCTGGCCTTTTTCATCAGCATGGTCACCGTCTATTCCCCGCGCATCCTGCTTTCCTTTATATACGGCGCCGCCCTGCACACCTGGGCTGCTCAGGTTCTTCTCTGCAGCGCCATCGGTTGTTACTACCTGCACGCCACCCGATGGAAAGGCCCGCTGTTCATCATCGCCGCCGCCTACTGGGTCATCAACTCCGGGTATCCACCGGAAGCCTATTATGGCATGCTGGCAGCCACCCTGTTCGCCCTGTTGCTGCCATACGCCATGGCATCACACGAGCCCGGCAAAAGGGTCGATACGCTTAAAGCCAGGATGGCCTTCTGGGGAAAAACAGGAGCGTTTATCGTCGCGGCCATTCTGCTCTCGGCCGCCTACCTGTTGCCCCTTTATTTCGATACGGTGCGCAAAATCTGGTTCCCCCATCAGAGCTATGAACAAATATGCTATTTTCTGGAGACGCCCATCGGGTTGATCAGTAATTTTTTTCTGCCGCTGCGGCCCCTGTTTGCCGCCAACTTTTCAGGCACCCCGCTGTATCTGTCGGTCATGCTGGTGCCGGTCCTGTTCCTGCTGCGGGTCAAACTTCCAAAATTCATCGCTGTGATCTGGGTCCTTGTCATCATCATCGGCCTGCACGCCCTGGGGCCTTTAACACCGGTCCACCGCCTGGCATGGGAATATCTGCCACTGGCATCTTCCATACGGACCCCGACCCGTATCTGCATGATGCTGCCCGTTCTGTTTATTCTGCCGCTGGTCTGGCTGTTTACCACCACGCCTTCCCGCGGCAACACGCCCCTGAAAAAGCAGCCGCTCTTTCTGCTTGCCATGGCCGCCATCGTCCTGACCCTGCTCTACCTGCTGATGGTTCCGCCTGCCGTGAAAATGAACATAGGGGAAATCCCCAAAATCAATTTACAGCACATCCCCTCATGGGTGGAACCTGCGTCCACGGTTCTGGGGCTGGCTTCCCTGGTCATGGCCGGGCTTTATGCCGCGTGCCGCCGGTTCAAAAAGGAGACGGTTTTACTGCTATGCGTTGCCGGTGTTCTTCATCTCGGCATCCTCCTTCGGTACGGGCCCTTTCCCGCCAGCCGGATAGAACCCGGAGACCTGCGCACCTATACTGAACTTGCCGCTGAAAAAAGGCAAACCATCAACGCGTTTCCGAACCATTTCTATCCCATCGGCCAATTTATTTACATGGACGTCATCACCCAGGCGAAAAATTACATGGTGGAGCCGTTTTTGGGAAAAATATACAGAACATGGACCGCCGTCAACAGCCGCGATGCGGCATACGACCTGCTGAACCGGGGTCGAACCCCGGATATGGTCGTGATGGAAAACTATTCAGAACCGCAGACACCGACGGTGACACGCTCCTCACCCGATCTGCCCCCGGACACGGTAACCCTGGCCTACAGCTCCTGCAACCGCCTGATTTTCAGAACACAGGCCGCGTTGCCGGGCGTTTTTGCCACATCCCTTGCCCATACCGGCCACTGGCGCGCCTGGGTCAACAAAAAACCGGCGCCGATTTACCGGTCCAACGGCTATGCCTGCGCGGTATCCATACCAAAGGGCGCAAGCACGGTTGAATTCCGCTACTGGAGTCCCGCCGCGTTCTGGGGTATGGCAATCAGTTGCACGACTCTGGCCCTTCTGGGCATCATCGCCGCCGCTTTCGGCGTAAAAAAAACCGGGAGACGCGTTGCGGCCGGACTCGTTTCCGCAGGGGCGCTGGGCCTGTTTTTTCTGTGGCATGACAGCCTCTACTCAGGGAAAAATCTTCACACCCGGTACGAATGGATATCCCCACCCGTCCACAGGCCACAAAACCTTGCCTTTGGTAAACCCACCCAGATGTCCAGCAGCAGCCGGTCCCATGTGTTTACCCACGACAGCGCATGCGCGGTGGACGGCGACACATCAGTGGCGTCCTGTTGCCTGACCCACTTTGAGCCCAATCCCGCCTGGGAGGTAGACCTGAAATGTGTTCGAAAAATTGAAGAACTTCTATTGCATATAACGTTACAGGGAGAATATTACGACAAAGTCCTGCCGCATACGCCGGGCAATACAAAACAGATATGGGAAAAAGGTATTCTTGTTTTCAAAAAACAGCCGGAACTTTTTAATGGCCTGCCCCTGACCGTAGCCATATCAACGGATCGAACAGACTGGCAGGCCACATTGATTCACGCAATTGACACCAGAGCCCCCCTGCATCTGAAACTGGATACACCTGTAGACGCCCGTTATATCCGGATTTTCGCATCCGGCAAATCCAGGCTCTGTTTAAACGAGGTGGAGGTGTATGGCGCTTTTTCAGCGCCCCCCTGCCCGTGACAACAACGGACAGCATGGCGACGGTCAGATCAAAAGGGCCGCACATCACGTCACAAACGGGTCGTAATCCGGAGACGCGCCAGGGTCCACAGGCTTTCGGCCAGATGGCGCCGCCCCATCTTGGACGTGCCGTAACGGCGGGGCTGAACCACCACGGGTACGTCAACAATCTTTACGCCCTTTTTTGCCAGCACAAACAGACTTTCAAAAAAAAAGGCATAGCCGGAGGCCCGAATTGGATAGAACAGGCATGGATCCATATGATTCAGCCGGTAGACCCGAAATGCACCGGTAGCGTCATGGGGCAGGTTCAGCAGCCGTTGCGTGGCCCAGTGACCGAAACGAGACAACCCCTCTCGCCACCGGCTCCAGCCTTCGAACCCGCCGGCTTCAACAAACCGGGACCCCACCACCACATCCGCCTCCCTGGCAGCCAGGAGCAGCGCCGGAACGGCCTCCGGTGGATGGGTAAAATCCGCGTCCATGGTCACCAGCAGGCTGTAGCCCTTTTTATAGGCAAATGCGATGGCCTCCAGGTGGGCACTGCCGATTCCTTTTTTGCAAGGGCGGTGAATAACCCGGATAGCGGGATCGCCGGCCGCCAGCTTGTCAAGAATGGGGCCGGTGCCGTCGGGCGAGGCGTCGTCAATAAACAGGATGTCGGCATGCCGGTCCAGTGCGCCCAGCCGGGCTATCATTTCGCCGATATTGCCGGCTTCATTATAGGTGGGAATAAAAATCAGAAGATTGCCGTACCCGTCGCCGTTCATGGAAAACCCCTTTCTGAAGCCGGCCCCGCCCGCCATCGGACGCCTCTTGATGTGAAGCCGACCCTGAAGGTTAAGCCTTTTGCGTAAACCCGTCAAGAGACCCGGCATTCACAAGAACATATCTTTTTCTTGACATCAGGATTGAGTGTTGATAGGTTTTTCTGGAAAAAGTAAACACTGTTTGCAAGGACAAATAGAATTTTTATGCCTTCAACTATTTTTCTTTCAAGGAGAGGCCCGTTGACCCGATCCGCCTCTCGCGCCCGTAATCACCTGCTGCACCGCATCTGTATCGGCCCGGCGCTCTGTCTGTGTCTGGTGCTGTGCACAAACTCGTCCCTTTTTGCAGGCATGGCGGTAATGACCGACAGCCAGCTTTCCAAGGTAGAGGGCGGCGATATCGTTAAAATCGATATCAGCGATCCGGGAGAGTTTTACGGGGGCGCGAACAATATCACAATTGTTCGTTTTTCCTCGGATATCTATGTGGAAGCCTACGGCGAGCTGGGCGTCATGAAGATGGGCAACTACGTCCGCACCAACGCCGAGCTGGGAAACCTGGCCGGCCTGGGATCTGAAGCCCCCATCATCCGCTACAGCACAGACTATGGTACGGACCTGGACCGAAGCCCCGGAAAAGTGCGGACCAACAGCAGCCACCCGGCGCCCGGAGACGCGAACAACCCCCCTTATGTCGGCGCGGTGGGAACGTACATCAACAACTTTGGCCTAAGCACCGGCCCGGATTGGACCGAGTGGGACGTCAACTGGGAAAAGCTGCGCATGGGCGGCGAGGCGGACAACCCGCTTCAGGTTTACGGGGTCATCATGCGGGCCGAGTTTTCCGATTTCGGCACCACAAACCAGGAGCTGCGCCGTCTGGTGGTGGGTTCCAACAAGCTGTTCGGCTACGCCGGCGCCCGGCCCCTGGTGACCTCCGGATGGCTCAACTCGTCCATGGCCGAACTGGACCGGAGTATCGCGGCGCTGGGGGACGCAGGCAATGCGGTATTCCAGCTGCAGCGGGACTGCATGATGGACCAGTACTGGCAAATATCCTCCCTTAACTTCAACCCCAACGACGTCAGTGATGAGGGCTCGTTTCGAGATTTTTTCTTCAACACGGACCTGAACACGGTCAACGCGGGAAACGGGGACTTTGCCGGCACCTTTCGCATGCAGAACCACGGCTTTTTTGTCAGCTTGGACCTGACCGACAGACGCTACTCGGGCTGGAACCTGCTCGGCGGTGTGAACGAATACCAGTACTGGCCCAACTTCGAGGACTCGGGTGCTAACTATGCCGACGTCATTTCGTTTACCCACAATCCATAGGGTTAAAATGGGAATAAAACAGCCCTTCACATTTGTCTTGACGGTGCTGGTTCTGTTGTTCTGCCTGGGCAACGGCGCGCTGGCCTTGAATATTCTTACCGACAACGAGATGACACGCATCTCCGGCCACGCCGGCATTAACATAGTGGCCGATGATCTCAAACTGCGCATGGAAGGCGGCAATGCAACGCTGAACCTGAATCCCGACCGGTCTGGCGGCCATTACCTGAGAATTGCGGATGACGGCGACAGCGTTCTTGTTACGGGCGCTTACCGCGACAGTGACAGCGTGGCCCTCACCATCGGCAGCGGCACCACCGATACCGCCACTGCCCACTCGTGGCAGCCGGCCACCGTTGACATGCACATGAAACTGAACGTGGGAAATGACGGCACCCGCACCGCCCTCAACCTGGCCCTCTACAACTGGGAAGCGGACATGTACCTGAAAGCAGACATGCTTCAGGCCAATACCAGCACCAGGACCAATGACCTGTTCGGCCTGAATGTGGGTGAAATCAACTTTGCCGCCAACGGCGCCAACCCCTCCATGTACATGGAAATCGCCTCCCATGACTCAGGCACCGGCATCTCCGGCGAACTGGGCATGAAACTGCTGATTGACACCATCGAGTTTACCGGTATCAACCGGTCAGACCCCGCTGATCCGACCACCGGGAGCGCCCAGGGTGAGGGGCTGCTGTTCTGCCAGGCATTTTCCGACAATGCCAGCGCCACGCACCTCGGTTCCAACTGGTCCACCGACTACTGGCTGGCCAACACCGCCTCGGGCATGTGGACCATGGGCAACCTGGATGTACAGCCCCTCACCCTGGATGTGACCACCTATAACAACAATCAGTATATTATTATGACCCTTCAGGGCCACTTCACCAAACGGTTCACCTATCCGGATATGGGGTCGGCAAACATTGGCGCAAACACGGTATGGGGCCACGATGACGACGGCAATGGCGATATCACGGCAGCTGAAATGAACATAAACGTCAATCCAAACTTATCGACCTACGATGCGGACAACACCTGGGATAACGTCCTGGGCGAGGTGCGGCTGGAACGGGTGGTGGCCTATGTGGACGGCTCGAATCGCGACATCGGGGGCCTCTCTCTGGAAGACCTGGCCATGGAACGCACCTACATGGTGATGACCCCGGATGGAGATCCCTACTCCGGCCACATCTATTCCACCAATGCCCTGAACCCGGGTGGCCTGGAAACCGAACTGCCCACGGCAGCCGGCGTCAATGGCAGGGGCGGTCAAGACACCACACCCAATAACTGGAACAACATTAAGTAACTGCCTGAATCAAGGTGTCCTTGTTCTCCCATGCCCGTTTTGTAAAACCCGCTGTTGTCATTGCCGCCCTTCTTGCGCTGGCTGCATGTGCCGTCTATATTCAGACCCTTTCCTTTTCCTTTATCGGATTTGACGACCCCGACCTGATCATCACCAACATCCATGTGCGGGCCGGCCTGACAGCAGACAGTCTGGCCTGGGCCTTTGGTGCGGCCTGGCGGGAGAATGTGTTTTTCTATCCTCTGGCCATCGTCTCCCATATGGCAGACGTTTCCCTGTTCGGCCTTGACGCCGGGGGCCACCATCTTTCCAGCATGGTGCTTCATGCCGGCACGGTGCTGGGGCTCTTTTTTCTGCTTTTCTCCCTCACCGGCGCTGCCTGGCGATCCGGCTTCGTGGCCGGTGTCTTTGCCGTTCACCCCCTGACCGCCGACTCCGTGGCCTGGGTGGCAGAGCGGTCCAATGTGCTGTGCGCTCTTTTCTGGATGGCAACCATGCTGGCCTATGTGGGCTATTGCCGGGCCGGCCGGCGCAAACCCGCCTGGTATCTTTTCTGCCTGGTTCTTTTTGTCCTGGCCCTGCTGGCCAAGCCGGTCGCCGTGACCCTGCCGGTGGTCCTGCTGGCCGCCGACTGGCTGGTGCTGGACCGCTTCAAAAAAAACCCGGCAACCGGCCGGCAACCAGACTTTTGGCCGGTGCTGGGTGAAAAAATTCCCTTTCTGGTGCTTGCGGGCCTGCGGGCCGGCGCCAACATTATCGTACCCGTGGCCACCGGCACCGCCGTTTCCGCCGCCCACACGCCGACAGGACTTCGTTTCGCCAACGGCCTGGCCGTGATTCCGGTCTATATTCGCCGGATGTTTGCGCCGTATGATCTGTCGATCTATTATCCTTTTCCCGACACCGTCGCGCTGTGGAAACCTGCTGCGGTTCTGTTGCTGCTGGCCGTTGTCACGGCCCTGCTGTTTTACCTGCGGCGCAAAAAACCACTGGTGCTGTTCGGCTGGCTCTGGTTCCTGACAGCCCTGGTCCCGACGCTCGGCCTGATCCAGTCCGGGCCCTGGCCGGCCATGGCCGACCATTTTGTCTACCTTCCCATGATCGGCCTGGTTCTGGCAGCCACCTGGCTTGTGCCCGAAAAATGGACCTCCCCCGGCGCAGGGCCGGCACAGGCTGTGTCGATCATCGCCATTGCCGTGGTGGTGGCGACGGGTGTGGCCGGCTTTTTTCATACACGGCACTACAGAAACTCCATCACGGTTTTTGAGCAGGCCGTAAAAGTGACAGACCGCAACTTTTTTGCCCTGACCGGCCTGGGCAACGCCTACGCGGAACAGGGCCGGCCGGACAAAGCGGAAGTTTTTTTCAAAAAGGCCCTGCTCCTTCAGCCCGGATCACCCGGGGCCCACGCCAATCTCGGGCTGGTTGCCGCTGCTCAGGGGGCGGAACAAAAAGCAAAAACCCACTTTACCGCGGCCCTGGCCGCTGACCCCTTCTTTGCCCCGGCCCATGTCGGCATGGGTAACCTGCTGCTGGCCGCCGGCCGGCCCGAAGCCGCCATAGTCCACTACCAGCAGGCCCTGGCCACCGATCCGGACCTGGTATCGGCCCACAACAACCTCGCCCTGGCCCTGGCCGCATCCGGCGCAACAGACAAAGCCCTCCATCACCTCCGCAAGACAATCCCGCGCTTTCCCCACCGCCCCGAGCTTCGCCGGACCCTTGCCCGCCTGCTGGCGCGGACCGGGGCCCGGCGATAAAACAGTGGCGGCAGACCGATCCTTTCTTTATTTTCTCCGGCGGGTCGGATATACTGCCGTTCAGCATCAGTGCGGCACTACAGGGCACGCATCAGAAACCCCCATACCATAAAAATTATGGAAACACGCAATCGACTGTCAACAGTGGCCGTCTGTCTTTTCCTGGTTCTTTCCGCCCTGTGGGTCTATCATCCGATCCGCCACCACGCGCCCACCAACTGCGACGATTTTTACCTGACGCAAAACACCTTTATTATGGAACAATCCGGATGGAACCTGAAGACCCTTGTCTACGGGGCCACCCAAGTACCCACCGGCGTCTGGATGCCCATCACAGGGCTTCTTGTTGTTTTTGAGCATTTCCTGTTCGGCACCGACTTCGGCCTTTACCGCATGGGAAATCTGCTGCTTCACATGGCCAACGGCATACTCCTGTTCTTCGGGTTGCGCCGGCTGACCGGGGCCTTGTGGAAAAGCGGCCTGGTGGCGGCCCTGTTTGTTCTCCATCCCCTTAACGTGGAACCCGTGGCCTGGCTGGTAGGAATCCGGGTGGTGCTGTGCGCCTTTTTCGGCCTGGCGGCCATCTGTTGGTATGCCCGTGCCGTCAGGCGGCCGGCCACATGGAAATATGTCCTCTCCCTGTTTGCCGTCTCCCTGAGCATCACTTCAGTGGCCATGTACGTGACCCTGCCCTTTGTGCTGCTGCTGATCGACTACTGGCCCCTGGAACGGGAACCGCTTTTTATCACCCGTCAGGACACCGGCGGCTCAGGCTTCAACTGGCCGGGGGCCGGCCGCCTTTTGTGGGAAAAAATGCCCTTTTTTGTTCTGATTCTGGGCATGTCCGTCATTGTGCTGGCCGCTCATGACCTGCCCTTTGTTCACCATCACCCCCTGGCCCACCGGGTGTTAAACGTTCCCCTTGCCTATGTTCAATACCTGGCAAAATTCTTTTTTCCAACCGGGCTGTCTGTCTTTTATCCGCTGCCCGCGGAATTTCCCGCATGGAAAGTGGCCGGCGCCGTTTTTCTCCTGCTGGCCGTCACCGTCGCGGCCCTGCGCACCGCCAAAACCCATCGGTTTTTTATCGTGGGCTGGCTCTGGTTTGCCGGCATGATGGTGCCGTTGAGCGGCATCGCCCAGATCGGCACCCAGGCCATGGCCGACCATTACATGTACCTGCCCATGATCGGCCTGCTGACAGCCGTTGTGTGGGGGGCAGACGCGGTCATGGGAAACTGGAAACACAAAGCCGCTGCCTCATGGACAGCCGCGGTCGTGGTGCTGGCTTTTTTTGCGGGATTAAGCGCCCGCCAGGTGGGCGTGTGGAAAAACTCCTTTACCCTGCTGAATCACGCCCTGGCTGTCACGAAAAACAACTATGAAGCGCACAACCATCTGGGCCAGGCCTTTGCCGAAGCAGGAGACAATCAAAACGCCATCGACCATTTTATTCAGGCACTGGCCATTCGGCCCGACCACGCCAAGTCTCACCACAACCTGGCCAATGTCTACGTGCGGACCGGCAACCTGGAAATGGCGGAATCCCATTATCGGCAGGCCCTGGTTGCGGACCCGGAAAATGCCGCCACCTTCAACAGCCTGGGCCTTGCGCAGGCGTCCCTGGGCCGTCTGCCCGACGCCATTGCCAGCTATCAAAAGGCCCTGGAAATAATACCCGATTATGTCTACGCCCACAGCAATATGGCAGCGGCCCTGACGGCCGCCGGCCGCCTTGAAGAGGCTGCGGCCCACTGCCAGAAAGCGCTGACCATCCATCCCGGCATGATAAAGGCCCGGCTTCAGCTCGCTGAAATACGGACCGCCATGGGCATGCCGGCCAAAGCGGCCCGTCACTATGAGGTACTGGTCAAACAGGCGCCGACATCCGCCGATCTGCATTACCTTGCCGGCCGGGCCTTTTATGAAAGCGGGCAGACCGAAAAAGCCCGAAGCCATCTCGAACAGGCCCTGGCCGTCAATCCGCAAATGGGGGCGGCGCGGCGCCTGCTGCGACAAATAAAACCGCCGGACAACGGGCACGGTCCGGCACCGCGGAAAGACCTGAACCCGTGATGATCACCCTGATCAATCCCCCGGCCCTGGTGGCCCGGTACAACTATTCCACCATCAGCCACCCCCCTATCGGCCTGGCCTGCATCGCGTCGTTTCTTGAGCAGCAGGGCCACGACGTACACATCATTGACGCCATCGGGCAGGCGATTGACCGGTTCGTGGCATATGAACCGGCCCCGGGGTTTCTTGTTCAGGGGCTCTTCTTTGAATCCATAATCCGCCAAATTCCTTCCCGCACCCGGATCATCGGATTTTCCTGCCTGTTCACCCACGCCTGGCCCCTTGTCCGGGACTTGATTGCCGCCGTCCGGCAGGCCTTTCCCCACGCGTACCTGGTTGCCGGCGGAGAACACGCCACCGCCATGGCCGACATCTGTCTGGCCCAGTCGCCCCTGGATCTGTGTATTATGGGTGAAGGGGAAAAAACCATGGCCGACGTGGTCCAGGCCGTTGAAGAGGGGCTTCCCCTGGACAGCGTTCCGGGTGTCGCCTTTCTGGACCGGACCACCGGCCGGACCGTCCAGACCAGGCCCCGGCCCCGTATACGGAATTTAAGCCGTCTGCCCCGGCCGGCCTGGCACAGGGTATCCCCCCATGTTTACCGGATATACGAAGGGGCCGGCACCGGCCCTACCATGCCCATGATCGGTTCCAGGGGGTGTCCCTTCAAGTGCCGCTTCTGCGCCGCTCCCAACATGTGGGGCCACTGCTGGGAAAAACGGAAGCCTGCCGATATCGTGGATGAGATGGAAGACTGCGCAAAACGGTTCGGCACAAGGGAATTTCAGTTTTTCGACATCAGCCCGTTTCTCAGCAAGCCCTGGACCCGGACCCTGTGCCAAGAAATCATCGACCGGGGCCTCAGGGTGGCCTGGCAGGTTCCGGCAGGGGTGCGGGCCGAAGTGATTGACCAACAGGTGGCCGCCCTTCTGGTGGCGTCAGGGCATACCCGGATTCAGTTTGCCCTGGAAAGCGGCAGCCCGGCCGTGCGAAAGGCCATGAACAAGAAAATCGACATTCACCGGTTCGAGGCCGGGTTGACCGCCGCGCTCTCGGCGGGTATGAAGGTCTGCGTGCTTTTCATTATCGGGTATCCTGGCGAAGCCCTTTCCGATGTCCGCATGACCTTCAAAAGCATTCGGCGTCTGGCAATCAAGGGGGTGCATGAAATCGCCGTCTCAACCTTTGTGCCCCTTCCCGGTACCGCCATATTTGGCGCACTGCGCAAAAACGGACAACCTGCGATCAACGATGGCTACTGTCTGAAGATGGCCGACGCCACAGCCCTGACCCATGCCACCTCGTGGAACCCCCTGTTTTCGAACCGGCAACTGCTGCTGCTAAAATGGCTGGGCATTTTTCAGTTTTACGGTTTATCGTTTCTGCTGCACCCGTCCCGGGGATTTCGCACCTTCCGGAACCTGATCCGGGGGGTTCAGGAGTCCAAGACCGACCGGGCCATTGCCGAAATCCGGCAGAAACTGGCCCTCCTTCTGGCCGAAAAAAGCCGGCGGCAGTGACCAAACCGCGAACGCCGGCCGGCACAATGGATGCGGCCAAATCAATTCATGAAATAAAAGCGCTCAAACCGGCCTGGTTCTGAATTTTTTTTGCACCGCAAAGGCGCAAAGAGCGCAAAGGATTGTGTTTTGTTTCGCGGGAAAGCCTTTGTTTTGGGTTGCGATGCCCGCTTTTTTTTGCGTCCTTTGCGTCTTTGCGGTGAGTTCCCATTCTTCGTGTTCTCGTGACGCATGTCAAAAAATTTCATGAAATGTCCGGGCTACGCGCGGAACACGTCCAGGGCAAAGGCGGCCCACCGCTGAAGACGATGAAGTTTTCTGGGCATTTTTAAAAAGGTCCGGACCGTGCGGAAGGAAACGTAAAACCGAAGATAGGCGGTTTTCTGGAGCCGGTTCAGATTGTATCCCGTGGCCTCCTGGTAAAAGGGCCGGGCCGGCAGGTAGTGGGTGGCCACCTCCCGGCCGACGTCGGGATAAAGGGCGCGGGCCATCTCAGCCAACTCGGTGCCTTCAAAAGGAATCACCGTGAAAAAATGGGCCAGGTCCAGCTTTGACTTTACCGCCAGGTCAATGGTCTGTTTCATCTCTTCCACGGTTTCACCGGGAAACCCGATCATGAAATACCCCTTGACGATCAGTCCCCGGTCTGCGGCATAGGCGATGTTGTCCATCACCCTGGAAATATCGAGATGTTTTCGAATGATTTTCTGCATGCGGGTCGAGGCCGTCTCAATGGCCAGGGTGATCATGTAGGCGCCGGCCGCCTGAAGCAGGTCGATGTCCTCGTGTGTGAGCAGGTCCCCGCGAAGCCCGTTGGGAAAGGCGATCTTGATCTTCATGCCGCTGGCCATGATGCGGCGCAGAATGTCGTGCATGCGGGGCCGGTCGATATTGAAAATATCGTCGATGATCTGAAACTCCCGGACCCCGTATCGATGGTAGAGCCGTTCAATCTCGGCCACAAAATTTTCAGGTGACCGCTTGCGTACTTTCTTGCCGAAGATGTTGTGACAGTAGACACAGTGGTAGGGGCAGGCACGGGAGCTGATGATATGGGTGTAGGCTTTTTTTGCCAGCACGCCGTTCATCTCCGGGTGGTTTCCCCAGTAGCGCCGAATGTCGATGGCATCATAATCGGGAAAAGGAATGGCATCCAGGTCTTCGATATAGGGCTCTCTTTCATTGCACACCACGGCGTCGGCTCCCCGGCAGGCAATACCCTTTACCGACTGAACATCCCCCTCCTCAATCACGGTTCGCACGAGATTAAAAAAAACCCGCTCGCCCTCGCCGATAACCGCTACATCCACCTCCCGGTGCCGGTCCAGAATATCGGCATAATGGTAGGTGGCATAGGGACCGCCCACAACGATAAGGGCGCCGGGCGCATGGGCACGGATCACGGGAAGGTAGGTATCCAGAAACGCGCGGTTGAAGGTCAGCAGGCTGATGCCCACCACCTGTGGAGAAAAACCGGTCAGTACGGAGACCAGCCCGGCCCGGCGATGCCGGGAAAGGCGCAGGTCGATAAATTTCGTATCCACGGCGCCGGCAAGGTAATGCCGCAGATAGGAGAGCAGGTACAGGGGGCCGATGGGCACATCAATGATGGCGGGCCGGACATTTGTATAGGGCTTGATCAGCAGCACCCTGGTTGGGCCGTCCATCTTTTGAATGTCTCCTTTTTCCTTCCGCCACACCGTAGCGCCGACGCACCACTGATGCGGACTCTACCACTTTTTTGCCCCCGATACCAGCCGTCGTCCCAATTACCTGTCGGCAACAAAAAAAAGGGTTTTCGACAGTCCCGAAAACCCCGATGTGCATGTGGCGCGCCTGAAGGGATTCGAACCCCTGGCCTACGGATTAGAAGTCCGTTGCTCTATCCGGCTGAGCTACAGGCGCTCTTAAAGCGTGTTTCCTATCATACCACAACCCCCGTGTCCATCAACAAATTTACCACGGAAACTCCTTGTACGCCGGGCCGAATTAAGGTAAGATAATCGGGTAATATCGTTTCTTGGAATAAGAAATCCGGTATTTCACGAGGGGCGCCCTGCTGCAAATGCACGGCCGGTCACGCAGTGTCTGAAGCGCAAACCACCGGCCGGAAAGACATTCTCCGTACACCCCGAAAATAAAAACAGGCCGCGCACCGGCCGGCAATAACAAATATGACCGACGAATCATCAGCTTCCGCAAAACCGGCCCACAAGGCCGCTCCGGCACCAAAGGGGCCAAAGGCGCTGGCGCCTGTTTCCAACGCCGGCAAAAGCCTGGTCAAGTACGATCCGCTGCAGCGTTACCTGAAGGAGGTCTCAAGGTACAATCTGCTGACCCGGGAGCAGGAGATCGAGCTTGGCAAACGCGTCCAGGAAGAGGGCGACGAGGAAGCCGCCTATATTCTGGCCACCTCCAACCTGCGGCTGGTGGTCAAGATCGCTTTAGAGTTCCAGCGTGTGTGGATGCAGAACCTGCTGGACCTCATTCAGGAAGGCAACATCGGCCTGATGCACGCGGTGCATAAGTTTGATCCCTACAAGAACGTCAAGTTTTCCTATTATGCCTCCTTCTGGATCAAAGCCTATATTCTCAAGTTCGTGATGGACAACTGGCGCCTGGTCAAAATCGGCACCACCCAGAACCAGCGCAAGCTTTTTTTCAGGCTGAAAAAAGAAAAACAGGCCCTCATCGACCAGGGATTCGAGCCCCGGCCAAAACTCCTGGCAGAGCGGCTGGGCGTTCCCCAGAAGGAAGTGATCAACATGGAGCAGCGCCTGGACATGTGGGATCTCTCACTGGATGAGCCGGTGAGCAACGATTCAGACACGCAGAAAGGAGATCTGCTGGACATTGGCAACATCCCGCCCGTCGACGAGCAGGTAGGAGACAAGGCCCTGCGGCAGCTGGTGGGGGGGCAACTGGTGGAATTCAAAAAAACACTGACACCCAGGGAGCGCGACATCTTTAAAACAAGAATCTATACGGACCAGCCCATGACCCTTCAGGACATCGGCGAGCGTTATGCGATTTCAAGGGAGCGGGTTCGCCAGCTTGAAGTCAATATCATCAAGAAGATGCGGGATTTTTTCAAGGAAAAGATCCCCGATTTTGATCAATACACCACTGATACGAACTGACATATGATCCGACACATTTTCATCGCCGCTGCTTTAACCGTCCTGCTGACCGCCGGATGCCCGGCGCCGGTCACCACCCTGCAAAAGGGCGGTCCGGCAAAACCGGCCATCACCTCGCCGGCCAACAGTTACTATCTTTTCACCCAGGCCCAGATTGAAAAAGAGAAAGGGAGCCTGGATTCGGCCACTGCCTGGATGACCAGGGCCGTGGCCGCGGATCCGGACTCGGCCTACCTGAAAAGAGAGCTGGCCATTCTCTTTTTGATGAAAAAGGAAAACGACCGGGCACGGCAGACGGTTGAACAGCTGCTGGCGGTCCATCCCGACGATGTGGACGGACAGATCCTGCTGGCCGGCATCCTTCACCATCAGGGCGACCTTCAGGGCGCGGCCCGCCTTTACGAACAGGCCCTTGAAAATGCCCCCGACCAGGAAGGTCTCTATCTTGTGCTGGGCAACCTTTACACGGAACAGGGACAGATGGAATCGGCCGCCGGCGTTTACGAAAAAATGACCCGACATTTTCCCGACCTCTGGGACGGCCACTTCTTCCTGGGCAACACCCGCAAAGAGATGGGCCTTGCAAAAGAAGCGGAGGCAAGCTACAAAACAGCCATCCGGCTCAACCCGGAAGCCTTAAGCCCGCGGTTTGCCCTCCTGGACCTGTATGAGCGGCAGACCCCGGCCACCGGGCCCGTCACGGTAACGGTAACGTCCGGGGATACCCTGTTTTCCCTCTGCCGCCAGGTCTACGGCGACTGCTCCCGGCGCCTGCTGGACCGTATTGCCGCAGCCAACCCCGTCATCACCGACATGGACCGGCTGAACGTGGGCCAGACCCTTCAAATGCCGCCACGGGAAGGCGCCGCGCACAACCGGCGGCAGGTTATCGGCCTGTATACCGACCTGCTGCGTGATAACCCGGACAATTACCGGGCCGCCTTTGGCCTGGCCCTTCACCACCATGCCGCCGGAGACGTCGACGCGGCACTGAAGATACTAAAGCCCCTGGGACCCAAAAGCGATGAAACCCCGGGTGTGCTCCAGCCCCTGTTTCAGTACTATATTGACCGGGGTAAATACCCGGAGGCCGAAATCCTTGTCAACGGCATGCTGGCCGGCGCCCCGGACAGCTCGGCCTTGAACTACCTGATGGGCATGGTGCAGGACCAGCGGGAAAACAAAGAAGAGGCCATCCGCTTTCTTTCCAGGGTGGATTCCAAAAGCCGTTTTTACGACAATGCCCGGTTTCACATGGCCCTGCTTCACCAGAGCATGGGGAATACCGGTCAGGCCATAGAGATCCTTTCCGCCCGCGTCAATGATGAACCGGATAATGTCGATCACCTGCTCCGGCTGGGGGTACTCTACGAAGAAAAGGAAGAATACGGGAAGGCGGAAGACCTGTTTGAACGGGGCCTTGCCATCGCCCCGGACCATGTGGAACTGCTCTTTCGTTTGGGCGTGATCTACGATAAAACCGACCGCAAAGAGGCCCTGATCACCCAGATGGAAAAAGTGATCGAAATCGATCCGAACAACGCCGGTGCCCTGAACTACCTGGGATACACCTACGCGGAAAAGGGGGAGAACCTTGACCAGGCCCAGGCCCTCATTGAAAAGGCACTGGCCCTTCAACCCGATGACGGCTATATCACCGACAGCCTGGGGTGGGTCTATTTCAAAAAGGGAAATGTCGAGAAGGCCGTTTACTACCTGGAGGCGGCGGTAAACCTGGTGCCCGACGACCCGGTGCTGCTGGAGCACCTGGGAGACGCCTACCGGGAACAGGGAAACACGGAAAAGGCCCTGGAGATGTACCGGCGCAGCCTGGCCAGCCAGGAAAAGGACACAACAAAAATAAAGGCCAAGATTGAGGCCCTGCAAAAAGAGCTGCCATGAGATGCCGCTTCCTGCCGGCCCTCCTGCTGGCGACCGTCCTGCTCACATCGGGGTGCGCGTCTCTGCTTTCAAGGCCGGACAGGTCTGATCCGGACGCCCTGCTGCTGCTTGAACGGGTGGCGCAGCACAACCGCCGGCTGGAAACCTTCAAGGGCCTGGGCGACCTCTCCCTTGCCACCACCGCCACCGGACCCGCCGCCTTCCGGCTTGCCTGGATGTGCAGCATTCCGGACCGGATGCGGTTCGAATTGATGGCCTTTTCAGGAAACCCCTTTCTGTCTCTTGCCATGGACGGCGACCGTGTCTACTGGCTGCCCCATGCCGAGAACAGCACCTTTCACACCTTTCGGCAGAACCATCTGAACCTGAAAAAACTGATCGGCATTCCCATCACAACCGACGAAATTCTGCTGCTGCTGGCCGGCCGGGTGCCGATCCGGCCCCACGACGCCGTAGCGCTGGTAACCGATGAGACGGGCCGCCGCGAACTGCGCCTGAAAAACGGATGGCGGGGAGAGGTCCAGCGGATTCGCTTTTCAGCAAAAGAGGCCCTGCTGCCGAATGAAATCATCATGTTCGCCGATTTCGGCAGACAGATCAGCTATCGCATCGTACTGGAAGAGATACGGCCGGTAAACGGATTTGCCGTTCCCCACAGAATGATCTTTACAGCCGATACCGGCGATACCGCCTCTCTGAAAATCCGGCGCTACTGGACCAGCGTGACCATTGATGACGCAGTTTTTGTGCTGACCGATAAAACCGCCGCGGAAAAATAAGATGCAGCACCCCTTGAGGGAAAAGGTCCGGCAGAGCCCTTCCACGATATGGGTAAACAGCAGGTTCAGGTCTTCATAATTGGAAACGGCCCGGCTGATCGCCTTGAACTCCTTTAAGTAAAACTTTCTCTTCACCTGCCTGGTCATATTTCCCCCTGATGTGAATATGTCGCCGCCCGGTCGGTACGGGACGCTAAAACATTATGAAAACCGGGGCCCACCGCTTCCAGCCGCCAGTTTCCGGTCAGGGTCGGCGCCGTCAGGGCCGCCGACAGCCGTTTTAAAAAGGCGTCCCGCCGCATCTCCACGGCGCCGAACCGCACCATGTGGGCCGTGGTCATCTGGCAGTCGATCATGTCAAGGCCGCGATCCGAAAGAAACTGCACAAGCCTCACCAACGCCGCCTTGGACGCGTTGCTGATCCGGGTAAACATGGACTCTCCGAAAAAGCAGCGGCCCAGGGAAACCCCGTAAAGCCCGCCGGCAAGCTCACCTTCCTGCCACGCCTCCACGGAGTGGGCATAACCGGCCCTGTGCAGGCGGCAGTAGGCGTCGATCATCTCGTCCACGATCCAGGTGCCGGGGCCGGACCGCCGGGGCGCCGATGCGCAGGCGCGAACCACCTGTTCAAACGCCGTGTCCATGGTTACCTGGAAAGTTTTTTTGCGAAGCACCCGTCCCAGGCGCCGGGATATTCTGAGGTCGCCGGGGAACAGCACCAGCCGGGGATCCGGGGACCACCACAGAATAGGGTCTCCTTTGGCATACCATGGAAAGATGCCCGCCCGGTAGGCGGCCAGCAGGCGTTCGACGCAAAGATCCCCCCCCACGGCCAGCAGGCCGTTTGCATCGGCAAGGCCCGCCGGGGGAAAAGCATTCGCGGCCCCGTCGTCTAGAAAGAATACAGACATCCGTTGAACCGTATGGGGCTCAGTGAAGGGAATCCGGCGAATCATAGGCAAAAGAGAGTTCCTCGCCCGCGACCCCCACACGCACGGCCCCTCCCTTTTCAAGGCGGCCGAACAGGATCTCATCGGCCAGCACGTCCATGATCGCCGTCTGAATGAGCCGCTCCAGGGGACGCGCACCGTATGCCGGGTCATGCCCGTGCCGGGCCAGCCACTGCCGGGCATCGGCATCCACGGCAAGGGTGATCCGGCGGGCTTCCAGCTGGACCGCCAGCTGGCCGACGAACTTGTCCACCACCTTTTCCATGATCGCCGGCGCCAGCCGGTTGAACCCGATGACGCCGTCCAGCCGGTTGCGGAACTCCGGTGAGAAAAAATTTTCCACCGCCTTTTTCCCCCGGCCCGCCGGACTGCCGGTGCCGCCGGAAAAGCCGATGGCCTGGCTGCTGATCTCCCGGGACCCCACGTTGGAGGTCATGATCAGGATCACGTTTCTGAAATCGGCCTCCTTGCCGTTGTTGTCGGTAAGGGTGGCATGATCCATCACCTGAAGCAGAATATTGTAAACATCGGCGTGGGCCTTCTCGATTTCATCAAGCAGGAGCACGCTGTAAGGATGCTTGCGAATCCGGTCGGTGAGCAGGCCGGCCTGGTCAAACCCCACGTAGCCGGGAGGCGCGCCGATCAGCCGGGCCACGGCGTGTTTTTCCATGTATTCGCTCATGTCAAACCGGATAAACGCCACGCCCAGAATCGCCGCCATCTGCCGGGCGATTTCGGTCTTGCCCACGCCCGTGGGACCGGTAAACAGAAAAGAACCGATGGGCTTTTCCGGCTTGCCCAGCCCGGCCCGGCTCCGCTTGATGGCAGTGGTCAGAAACGCGATGGCCTCGTCCTGGCCGAAAACCACCTGCTTCAGTTCCCGTTCCAGACCCTCCAGCCGCTGCCGGTCGTTTTTCGACACGCTGCGCACCGGCACACGGGCCATGCCGGACACGATCTTTTCAATGTCCGTGGAATGGACCCTGGTCCGGTGGGCCCCGCCGGAAAGGCGAATGGCGGCCCCGGCCTCGTCGATCACGTCAATGGCCTTGTCCGGCAGGTACCGGTCATTCAGGTACCGGGCGGAAAGGTCCGCCGCGCTCCTGATGGCGGCATCGGTGAAGGTGATATGGTGGTGCTCCTCGTAACGGGACTTTAGCCCCCGAAGAATCTTTACGCAGGCGGGCACTGACGGTTCGCCGATCTCGATCTTTTCAAACCGGCGGGACAGAGCCCGGTCCTTGGCAAAATGGTTGGTGTACTCCTCGTAGGTGGTGGAACCGATGCAGCGAATGTCACCGGTGGCCAGCACCGGCTTGAGAATGTTGGAGGCATCCATGGACCCGCTGCTGGTGGCGCCGGCGCCCACGATGGTATGAATCTCGTCGATGAACAGAATCGCGCCGGGCTGTTTCTGCAGGGCCAGCACCACCTTCTTGAGCCGCTGCTCAAAATCGCCCCGGAACTTGGTGCCGGCCAGCAGGGATCCCAGGTCCAGCGAGTAAATCCGGGTCTCGGCCAGCATGTCCGGCACGTCCCCATCGGAAATTTTCTGGGCCAGTCCCTCGGCAATGGCGGTTTTGCCCACGCCCGGCTCTCCCACAAACACCGGGTTGTTCTTGCGCCGCCGGCAGAGCACCTGTATGGCCCGCCGCAGCTCCATCTCCCGGCCGATCACCGGATCAAGCCTGCCTTCGCCGGCCCGCCGAACCAGTTCAACGGTGAACACCTCCAGGGGGTCGGTGACCTTTTTCTTTTCCGGCCGGCCGGTCCTCGTACCCTCTTCCACATCCGGCGAAAGCGCCCCGTCATCGGTTCCATGGGAGATATACTTCAGCACATCCAGCCGGGTGACCCCTTCGGACTCCAGAAAATAGACCGCGTGGGAGGACTTCTCCTCAAAAAGGGCCGCCAGAATATCGCCCACGGCCACCTTTTCCTTTTCCGCCGACCGCGCGTGGTTCACGGCCCGTTGAATGACCCGCTGAAACCCGATGGTCTGCTGCAGCACATATTCTTCTTCCTCGGCCACCCGGTCGATCTTGTGCCGGAAGAAATCCTGAAGCGCCTCCTTCAACGCATCCACATTGCCGCCGCACCCGTAGATGATTTCTACGCCGGTGGCCTCGTGCAGAATCGCATACAGGATATGCTCCAGGCCCACGAACTCATGACGGTATTTTTTTGCCTCGCTCACGGCAAAGCCGAGGGTGGCGCTGAGTTCCTTGCTGATCATATGCTTATTCTCTTTCCATGGTACACTGCAGCGGAAACCCCCGTTCCCGGGCATAGCCATGCACCAGGTCGATCTTGGTTTCAGCGATCTCGTAGGTAAACAACCCGCAGCAGCCGACGCCGTTTCTGTGAACGTTGAGCATGATGGTGGTGGCGTCCTCAAGCGATTTACGGAAAATATGCCGCAGGATCTCCACCACAAACTCCATGGTTGTGTAATCGTCGTTGTGAAGCAGGACCTTGTAAAGGGACGGCGGCTTCACCCGCGTACCGGTTTTCTGTAAACGTCCTGTCTGAATGCCAGAATCACGGCCGGCCATACGCCTGCTGCTCCATTGTCATAAGATGGGTTAAAACGACCTGCTTAACCCCAAAAATTCATAAACTATCCGGGTTGGCGCCACACGCACCCGGGCACGGGTTGGCGGCATTGCAGAACGTGGTGATCCGGATCACTTCAGATTGCCGCCCGGCCGCCCGTCTGGCGCCGCCGGCAGTGGCTTTTTTTTGTGTGTCTTATGATAGCGGTGTTTGCCAAAAAAATCAAGTCCGGGTCATGCCCGGAATTTCACGGGTCGATTAATATTCATCCATGTCGAAAATTTCATGAAATGTCCGGGTCAGGCGCCGCAGCACTTCTTGTACTTCTTGCCGCTGCCGCAGGGACACGGCGAATTTCTGCCGATCTTATCATCCTCCCGCTTGACCGGCGCCTTTTTCCGTTCATCTTCATCACCGCCCCGGGAAAGGGTAAAAGCCTGCTCCTCGGGCTGCATCAGCTTTTCCACGGTATCCGGGGTTTGAATCTGAATGCGGAACAGAATGGAAAGGGTCTCCTCCTTGATCCGTTCGATCATCTCCTGGAACATGGAGAAGGCCTCTTTTTTATAAATGATCAGCGGATTCTGCTGGGCGTATCCCCGCAGCCCGATACCCTCCTTCAGATGGTCCATGGAGAGCAGGTGGTCCTTCCACATGGCGTCCACGGTCTGCAGCAGAAAAATCCGCTCCAGTTCCCGCATGTCCGGGGCGCCGATGGCTTTTTCCTTGTTCTCATAATGCCGGACCGCCGACTCATAAACACGGGAAGCCAGGGCCTCGGCATCCAGCCCCTCCAGTGACGCGTCGTCAAAGGCCAGGCGCATGTTGAACTGCTTGTACAGGGCATCGTTAAGACCGTCCAGGTCCCACTCGTCGGGCAGGGCGTTTTTATCGGCGTACCGGGCCGCGATCTCGTCGGCCTTGTCCGCGATCATGTCCAGAACGGTCTCCTTGAGGTCTTCCTTGCGAAGTGCCCTGCGGCGCTGCTCGTAGATCACGGTCCGCTGTTCGTTCATCACGTCGTCGTACTCGATCAGGTGCTTTCGAATTTCAAAGTTGTGGCCCTCCACCTTCTTCTGGGCGTTTTCGATGGCACGGGTGATCATGCCGTGCTCAATGGGGTCCCCGTCCTTCATGCCCAGGGTCTCCATGATCCGCTTCATCCGGTCCCCGCCGAAAATCCGCAGCAGGTCGTCTTCCAGGGAAAGATAGAAGCGGGAGCTGCCCGGATCCCCCTGCCGGCCGGAACGGCCCCGCAACTGGTTGTCGATGCGCCGGCTCTCGTGACGTTCCGTGCCCAGAATGTGGAGTCCGCCCAACTCCCGGACCCCTTCGCCCAGCACGATGTCGGTGCCGCGGCCGGCCATGTTGGTGGAAATGGTCACGGCCCCCTTCTGTCCGGCGGCGGCCACGATCTCGGCCTCCTGCCGGTGCCGCTTGGCGTTGAGCACCGAATGGCGAATGCCCCGCTTCTGAAGTTTCTTGCTGAGCAGTTCGGACACGTCAATCGAAACCGTGCCCACCAGGACGGGCTGGCCCTTTTCATGAAGTGCGGCGATCTCGTCCAACACCGCCTCGAATTTTTCCGCCCGGGTCTTGTAAATCACATCCGCAAAATCGGTTCGCACCATGGGCATGTTGGTGGGAATCACCACTACCGCCAGCTTGTAGATCTTGGCAAACTCTTCAGCCTCGGTGTCGGCCGTGCCGGTCATGCCGGCCAGCTTGTCATACATGCGAAAGTAGTTCTGAAAGGTGATGGTGGCCAGTGTCTGGTTCTCGTTTTCGATGCGGACCCCCTCCTTGGCCTCCAGTGCCTGGTGAAGCCCTTCGCTGAACCGGCGGCCCGGCATCAGGCGGCCGGTGAACTCATCGACGATTACCACCTCTTTTTCCTCGGTAACGATATAGTCCACGTCCCGCTTGAACAGCTTGTGGGCCTTTAAGGCCTGGTTCACGTGATGAAGGCTTTCAACATTTTCCGGCGCGTAAAGGTTGTCCACGCCCATGGCCTTTTCCGCTTTTGCCACGCCGGCCTCGGTCAGGGTCACGGACCGGGCCTTTTCATCAATTGTATAATCATCTTCTTCCTTGAGGGCGGGAATAATGGTGTTGGCCTGGTAGTAAAGGGTGGTGGACTTTTCCGCCGGGCCGGAAATGATCAGCGGGGTCCGGGCCTCGTCGATGAGAATGCTGTCCACCTCGTCCACGATGGCGTAATGAAGGTCCCGCTGCACCAGGGAGTCGCTGTAGAACTTCATGTTGTCCCGCAGGTAATCGAAGCCGAACTCGTTGTTGGTGCCGTAGGTAATGTCGGCCCCATAGGCCGCCTTGCGTTCCGCGTCGTCCATGCCGTGAACAATCACACCCACCGACAGGCCGAGAAACGTGTAAATGGTGCCCATCCACTGGGCGTCCCGGGATGCCAGGTAGTCGTTCACCGTGACCACGTGAACCCCACGGCCGGTGAGCGCGTTCAGGTAAACGGGAAGGGTGGCCGCCAGGGTCTTGCCTTCACCGGTTTTCATCTCCGCGATCTTGCCCTGGTGCAGCACCATACCGCCGATCAGCTGCACGTCGAAATGGCGCATGCCCAGGGTCCGCACCGACGCTTCCCGCACCGTGGCAAAAGCCTCGGGCAACAGGTCATCCAGGGACTGGCCTTCCTTAAACCGCTGTTTGAAAATAGCGGTCTGCTGCTTCAGTTCGTCATCGCTCTTGGCCTTCATGGTCTCTTCCAGGGCGTTGATCTGGTCCACCACCGGATAGAGCCGCTTGAGCACCCGTTCGTTCTGACTGCCGAACACGGAGAGCAGCATGTTGCCGACGCCACCCAAAACCCTTTCAGAAAGCTTTTCGGCTGTCTCCCAGAACCGCATGGAATCGTTCTCCTTTTCTTATGGCCTGCTTTTTACCGCATACCAAAACCGGGCAAAAAACAACCGGCTCACTGCAGAGACCACAAAACTGCCTTTAAATCCCGCCCCTGCGGCCGGTAAATGTAAATGTTCAATAACCTGTGGCACAGCGATTTAACCCGGCATATTTCATGAAATATGCTTCTGGTTAGTTGAGGATATACTTTTCCGGGTTCACCGCCACGCCGTTGATCCGGACCTCGTAGTGAAGATGGGGGCCGGTGGAGATGCCGGTATTGCCGACGGAACCGACCACGTCTTCCCGTGAAACGGTTTCCCCCCGCTTCTTGAAACACTCGTGAAGGTGGCCATACCGCGTAATCACGCCGTTGCCGTGGTCTATCATCACGGCGTTGCCCAAAGACCCCTTCCTTCCGCTGAACAGAACCACACCGTCCGCCGTGGCCACCACCGGCGTGCCCACGCGGGCGGCGATATCCAGGCCCTGGTGAAACTCACGACGGCCCGTGAAAGGGGACTTCCGGTATTCAAACCGCGATGTGATCCACCCGCCGTTGATGGGCCGAATGGCCGGAGTGGAGGCCAGAAGCTTCCGCTTGTCCTCAAGATAATCCAGCAGGGAGGAAAAATTGTCCTTCTGCATGGAAAAGGCCGTGTCCAGCACGTTGAGCTGGGCGTGCATCTCCCGCAGCATGGCACTGCGGCTCTCCTCCAGGGCGGCGGCCGGCCCGATCTCATCGGGAATGGCGCCGCCCACGCCGAACAGGTTGCCGCCCTCCGCATCGTTTTCCATGTTGGCGATCACCCGAATCTTCTGCTCAAACTGGTGGAGCACCACCAGCCGGGACTTCAACTCATTGACCTGGGATACAAAATCCTGAATCCGGGCCTCCTGACGGGAGAGTTCCGCGTCCTGGTCGGCCACCATCTTTGACAAATGCCGGGCCTTGAGGGCGGTCCGGCGGAGATGGCTGTAATCCGCAAGAAATGCCACGGCGGCGACCAGGCACACGAAAGCGGCAACACCCGCGATCCACAGCGTCCGTTTTGACACGGTAAGCCGGCGTACCGGGGCCCCGGTGCTGCTTGTCACAAAGAAGGTGACCCGTCGGGGAGTGGTATTTCTCATACTGCCTGTCTCTTTGAACTTAATGTGCCGGTCAACCGCCGTCGCACCGGCATTCGTGGCCCGGCGCATCGGCCTTTCTCAACAACATATTCAACTATTTATAATACGTTATATCCGGCCGGTTGTACAGGTTCATTGCAAAAAAGGCCGGGCCTTGATTACATAGTCGGCGCCCGACCACACGGTAAGCACCACCGCCATCCACAGCAGCCAGGTTCCCAGCAGGTGCAGATCAATGCCGAAATACGGATAGTGAAGCAGCAGGGGGATGATGGCGGCGATCTGGAACCCTGTTTTGAACTTGCCCAGCCGGGAGGCGGATATGTCCTGGCCTGCGCCCACCATGACGTTGCGCAGGCCGGTGATGCCGATCTCCCGAATAACAATGATGCAGGCCACCCACCCCGGCACCCGGCCGGCGGCGGCCAGCATGATGAACGCGGCCGACACCAGAAACTTGTCGGCCAGGGGATCCATGGCCTTGCCCAGGTTGGAGACCCGCCCGTATTTGCGCGCCAGAAATCCGTCGAAATAGTCGGTGATGGCGGCCGCGGAAAAAACAAGGGCCGCCAGAAAAGCGGTCACCCGGTTGGACGGCAGCATCAGCAGCACGACAATCAACGGTGTGGCCGCGATCCGGGACGCGGTGAGCACGTTGGGGGTGGTCAACATGCCGCCTATTGAAGAGATGTTCATGCCGTCTTTTCCTGTGTTTCATACCAACCGGCCGAAACACCGGCCCGTTGGTGTCCGGTCTACTTTTTGGCCTTTTTCCAGTCGTTGAGAAACGCGTCGATCCCCCGGTCGGTCAGGGGATGGGCCGCCAGTTTCTTGAGCACGCCAAAGGGAATGGTGGCCACATCGGCCCCCATCAGGGCCGCGTCCAGCACATGCAGCGGGTTGCGAATGCTGGCCACGATGATCTCGGTGTCAATGGCGTAGTTGTCGTAAATGTCGATGATCTGCTCCACCAGCACCATGCCGTCGGAGGCCAGATCGTCCAGCCGGCCCACAAACGGGCTGACGTAGGTGGCCCCGGCCTTGGCCGCCATCAGGGCCTGAAGCGGTGAAAAGACCAGTGTCACGTTGGTCCGGATACCCTGATCGGCCAGCATGCGCACCGCCTTGAGCCCGTCCACGGTCATGGGGATCTTGATCACGATGTTCTCGTGAAGGGCGGCCAGCTGTTTGGCCTCCTTGACCATACCGGCTGTTTTCAGGCCGATCACCTCGGCGCTGACCGGGCCGTCCACCACGTCGCAGATATTTTTGATGATGGTTTCAAAATCCCCGCTCTCCTTTGCGATCAGCGACGGGTTGGTGGTGACGCCGTCGGCCATGCCCATTTTGACGGCTTCCTTGATCTCTTCGATGTTTGCCGTATCGATAAAAAATTTCATATGCTCCTCCGTGGCCCAGCCTGTTAATAAATGGTTATGGATGACGCGAAAAAAACGCGTCTTTGCACGCTTCTCCGCAGAAATAGATATCGTTTCCCTTGTGCCGGACATGCAGGGCCGTTCGCCGGGGCACGTACACGCCGCACACCGGATCCTGGACCATCACATCGTCGATGCGGGCCGGACCGCCGTCCACCGGTTCCCCGGCGGCCCCGTGAATCCGTCCGCTGCCCCGCCGAAACAGGCTCCGGACCGCGAAAAACAGGTACACGATCCCGGCCAGCATCAGGAGCCGCACGATCATTGGGCATACTCCAGCACGGCCTGCCCATCCGGGCCCAGGCCGTCATACAGTTCCCGCATGCTCTTTTTAAGGACCGGGTGAACAACTTCCGGGTCTATATCACAAAACGGGGCCAAAACAAACCGCCGGCAGTGCATTCTGGGATGGGGAATCACCAGGTTCTCGGCCGCCATCACCATATCGTCAAACAGCACGATATCCAGGTCCAGAACCCGGGGGCCGAACCGTATGGTCGACGCAGTCCGGCCCACCAGCCGCTCGATCTCCTTCAACCGGACCAGCAGTTCCGGCGGAGAGAGCAGGGTCTCCACCCGGACCATGCCGTTGACAAACCACTGCTGGTCGGTGTAGTCCACCGGCTCGGTGGAAAAGAGCCTTGACCGGCCGGTCACCCGAATGCCCTCGGTGGCATCCAGCAGGTCCACGGCCATGGCGCAGTTGGCGGACCGGCTGCCCAGGTTGGACCCCATGGAGATATAAGCCACATGGGCCACGGCCGGGGTCTTGCCGGTTTCAACCGTCTTCAGGGCTGCCCATGCCTTATTCATGAATGATCACCAGGTGGTTGGAGGGCGGGCCGGCCGCGCCCCCGTTATAACCGGTCACATAGTAGGTATACCGGTACCCGCTTTCGATCGTTTCGCCGTACCGGCCCGTAACCGCCCCGTCCCGGGCCTCGACCGCCACCCGGCCCACCGGTTTAAAGTCAGGGGGGCAGGATGGGCAGGGGTTGTTGACCAGGGGCTGCCGGTCACGAAAAACGTGAAACGCCTCCACCGGGGCTCCGGCCTCAACACTCCAGGAAAGACGCACCGTATCCCCCGCCTGTTGCGCGGAAAGGTCGGTCACCCGGGGCGGCACGGCCAGGCCCGGCGCCACCGGCATGGCCTTTCGGCCGCAGGCCGAAGCCAGTATGGCCAGGAGCAGGGCGGCCGTTACTGCAATGACAGCGGTATGACGGTTACAGGCCATAGGCTTTTCTTTCCTTTTTGATCTGCCGCCGGGCCGCTGCAATGGCGGCCCGCACCGTCTTTTTGGCCGTACCGCCAAAAGCCTGTCGCCGTTCAATCACCTTTTCCGGGGCCAGCACGTCAAACAGGTCGGCTTCTACGGCAGCGGAAAAAGTCTTCAGATCTTTCAGGGTCAGCTCGTGCAGCTCCTTTTTTTGCGCGATGGCTGCTGCCACGGCCTTGCCCACGCAGGCATGGGCGTCCCGGAAGGCCACGCCCTTGCCCACCAGGTAGTCGGCCATGTCCGTGGCGTTCAGGTAGCCCCGGGCCGCGGCCTGCGCCA
>JAXHVI010000215.1:0-21866 GCA_034189195.1 Thermodesulfobacteriota bacterium
GATTGTGAACCCGCTTTGTCCGTGAGCCGTTTCAGACGTCTACCGCGCCTGGTGGACGAAAATTTTATTTGCCAATGGAGTCTGCGATGAGTGACCTGCAGGACCATATCAACTCGGCCAGAAGAACGGGGAAGATCGATTTTTCCATTGAGGAGCGGCGGGCTGATTGCGTTATCAGTCGAATGCCGGTTTCTTCCGGCGTTTTAAATCCCTATGGCACGGTGCAGGCGGGTGCGATGATATGGCTGGCTGATGTTACCGCCTCGGTCCTTGCGCTTGAGGGGCGAAAAATCGAGGATGACGGAAAGGGGTTTCCTCATTCTCATGTCCGCGGGGTTTGGCCGGGTTGAAGTCACTGATGTTGCGGCTGACAGGACGTTAATCACCGGAAAGAAGCTTTAAGCCATCCGTCCGGCCGCATGTGCCGTACTGGGGTGCGGCGCTCCCGGGGGTGGGCTCCGAGGCGTGTGCGGCTAACTTCTATCCGCAGCCGCACCTGGGGCCTGACGAGCCGAAGGCTTTCTGGTTGGCTTTTGCCGTCCGGTTCAGCCATCGTTTGAAGGCCCCCTGCTTTTTCTCCGGGGCAGTGTCCAGGTTGCAGTGACAGTTCGTTTTACCGTCATGGGCATGGACCTGATCATGGGACATGCCGCAGCATGTCGAACCTGTTTCGTGTCTCTTTGTTTCGTTGTTCAGGGTGTTCATAGTGCCCCCTTTTTATTATTGCAGGGGGGATAACGTTCCCCCCTGCGGTTTTAAGTGTTAATTCCAGCAATGGCCGGCGGTGTAGCCCATTCCATAGGGCCCCATTTGATTGTACCGGCCGCCATGCCCGTAGGCCCGCTGATTGGGCGTGATCTTACGCACTTCGACCTGGTAGGCCAGCCTTTTTTCGTCCAGGCTTGCCCGAAGCCGGCTGATGTCACTCTGCACGGCCTTTGCTTTTTCAAGATCCGGTTCGGTGGTATTCAGAATCGCTTCCAGGTCTCCCTGTTTTGTCCAGAGCTTTTCCTGAATATCGCGGGTCTCATCATAGAATTCGCGGTCAAGGGCTTCCAGCTTTTCACGCTGCTCCCGGGTCACGTTCCCGTAATAATCGCCGGGTCCGTTGTTCCCGTATCCCATCATATGGCCGCGACCCCATCCGGGTCCCCATGCCATGACAGGAACCGCCACGGCAAATACCAGCAAAAGAATACCTACAATGGATGTCAGTTTCGTCATAATAAACCTCCTTCTGGTTTGGCTGTTTTTACATCTGCCCTGGGTTGGTGCAAACAGCATACCACAATGTGGTATATTATGACAATATATTGTTTTTAAAGCATTAACTTTTTAATTTCAGAAAATGGCATGAGGGAAATCGGATAGTTATGATGCGGTTGTGGGTATAAAATACCCGGATGGGTGGGTATAAAATACCCTTACCGCGGTGGTTGCCGCACTGGGGTGCGCTTCCGGCGTGGGTGGCATTCAGAACTTGAATGGAATGGGTTTCGATCCTGATCCGGATTTGGAGGGGGACGGGTGTGCCAATGGTTTTGCCGGCCGGAATGTTTCGGGGAATGTTGCGGCTGTGTTTTACAGGCGGCTTCTCAGGGAGGGCAGAAAGACAAAGCAGAGGATCTCAAAGACTTTTTTCCGGTAGGCGGCGGAGTCCGGGTCAAGGCCCATGATCCGGGCCGGGTAGGCGGGGGCCCCGGCAAGGGTGTAGCCCATCATGACAATGGTATAAAGCCACCTGCTCACTTCTTCGGCGGAAATGCCGGGCGGCACGCTCTGCTCGACCATTTTCAGCAGGTTGGAGTGGACCCGGGTCATCAGGGTAAACCCGGACACATGCCGGTGGCTGTCGTAGTGGGCGATGTTGATGACCAGGGTGCCCACCATTTCCCGGTTTTCAAAACAGTAGGCAAGGCCCTGTTGAAGGTAGTGGATGAACACCTCTTCCGGCGGCAGCCCTTTTACGCCCTGCTGCCAGCTTTCAATGGTCTCGACAAACGTTTCAAAGGCGTCCTGAATCACGGCTTCAAAGAGCGCGGCCTTGGTGGGGAAAAAGTGGTGAATGCGGGAAAAATCGAATTTGCCTGCCTGGCCGATCTGCCGGATGGTGGCGCTGTCGTAAGGGCGGGTGGTAAAGACCCGGCGGGCCGCATCCAGGATTCTTTTTTTCGTGATCTCGCCTCTGGGCAGGGACGCTTCCGGCTGTTTTTTGGCCGCTGAAGCGGAGCGTTCCGGCGGGTGAACAGGCGTTTTCGGCCACCGGGCCATGTACTCGGCCGGCACCGCGGCCTTGCCCTTGGACAGCACGTCCAGCACCGGGATAAAAAGCCCGGCCAGGGTGTTTTTCACCCAGTTTTCATAATCTTTGTCATCTACGCCAAGGGTCTTTTGATGAAAGGCCCGGCCCCCGATAAAATGGACGGCCACCAGCATGAACACAATCATGAACATGGCGGTCTCCTGTGCCGGTGCCTGTTCCAGAATATGATCGGTCACCAGGGACAAAACCTTTTCATGCACCCGGGCCATGCGATCCACGCCCGGAAGCGGTGTGTCCGGATCGACCATCTCCACGGCGTTTAGCAGCATCACCCGGTAGGCATCGGGCCGGCGCAGCCCCTGGCGGAGAATGCCTTCCAGGTAAACGGCCTTGCGCCTGTCGGCCCCCATGGTCTGAAGCCGGCTGAAAAATTCAGGGTGGCCCTCCAGGATTTCGTTCTGGATCTCCATGGCCACATTTTCGAACAGGGCCTCCTTTGATTTGAAATAATGAATCACCAGGGGGTGGGGCACGCCGGCTTTTTCGGCAATGGTCCGAATGCCGGCCGCCTGAAAGGAGGCAGTGGTAAAGACCTGTCGTGCCGCCTTGAGTACCCGCAGGCGGGTGGCAATCCCCTTGGGGCCGGTCCCTTTTTGGGAGGCCGGTTTTGCCGTTTTTTTCGCAGGTTTTTTTCTGACAGCCAAAGCGGGTCGTTTTCGTAAAGGGTTTTCTGATTTTTTACCGGATGTAGCGTAGCATGAACGACAGACTGAGTAAAGAATTTACCGGATGTGGATTTTTTCTTGACATTCCCACCCGCACGGGAGGATAATGTTTTTTACCGATTGTGGATTTTGCGGTCTGCCTGTTTTTTTAATGCCCGCGTGATGAAAAAGGGGGTGCCTCATGTCGTATCCGGACAGAAACAATCCCTATACCTTTAATCCTTACGTGGAGTGGCGGGAAAAGGTTGACTATTACCAGGCAGACCCGTTCGTCCGGAAGATGGTCCGGGGTTCTGCAAAGGAGCTGGAGAGATACTGGAAACGCCCCACCTGTTTGACATGGATGAAAAGACCATAGATGGGGCGCTGGAAAAGTTTCAGCCGGCCCTGTTCAGACCAACCCGAAAAAATGGAGCGCAGTGAATGAGAAGAGTAAATGTGATCGGCGTAGGCATGACCCCCTTTAGCACGCCCAGGGCTAAGATTCCTTATACGGACATGGCAAAACAGGCGGCCGGCGACGCTTTAAAGGACGCGGGTGTGGAGTATAACGAAATTCAGCACGCCTATACCGGGTGGGTCTATGCCGACAGCTGCGCCGGCCAGATGGCGCTGTATGATATCGGCATGACCGGTATTCCGGTGTTTAATGTCAACAACAACTGCTCCACCGGCTCCAACGCCCTTTTTCTGGCCCGCCAGGCCGTGGCCACCGGCGTGGTGGAGTGCGCCATGGCCCTGGGGTTTGAACAGATGACGCCCGGTGCCCTGGGCGTGGTGTTCAATGACCGGCCCATTCCCATGCAGCAGTTCTTCATCAAACTGTTTGAGTTTCAGCCGCCCAAGCCCGGCGCACCGCCGGCGGCCATGCTTTTTGGCGGGGCCGGCGTCGAATATCAGCAGAAATACGGTATATCGGACGAGGTCTTCGGCAAGATATCGGTCAAGGCCAGAAAGCACGCCCGGCACAATGAACGGGCCGTGTTCCGCGACCTGTTGTCCCTGGACGATGTCATGTCCTCGCCCCATATCTTCGGCCCTCTGACCCGGTATCAGTGCTGCCCGCCCACCTGCGGGGCCGCCGCCGCCATTCTGTGTTCCGACGAGTTTGCCAAAAAACACAATATCACCAACCCGGTCTATATTGCCGGCCAGTCCATGAACACCGATTTTACCAGTACATTTGAAGCCCGGAGCGCCATGAATATCTGCGGTTACGAGATGAGCAGGGCGGCGGCCAAAGATGTTTACGAGCAGGCCGGTCTGGGGCCTGAGGACGTGGACGTGGTGGAGCTGCACGACTGTTTCACGGCCAACGAACTGATCACCTACGAGGCCCTGGGCCTGACACCGGAAGGCACAGCGGAAAAATTCATTGAAGACGGGGACAATACTTACGGCGGCAGATATGTCACCAACCCGTCGGGCGGGTTGCTGTCCAAGGGTCATCCCCTGGGCGCCACGGGTCTTGCCCAGTGCGCCGAACTCACCTGGCAGCTTCGGGGCCAGTGCGGGGTCCGCCAGGTGGAGGGCGCCAAAGTGGCGTTGCAGCACAACATCGGCCTGGGCGGCTGCTGCGTGGTGGGTATGTACCGGCGGGATCAAGCCGGGCTATAATTATGCAACAGGGAACCTCCGCTTTCTGTCATCGGGTTCGAAATCGGGATCGCTATCGAAATCGACGCTGATCCCGATTTGGAAAGAGGTTTCTTGCAGCTTCAATAACCGCAAGCAAAGTCAAAAACAAATCGAACGGGAGAAAACAATGGGCAAACGGGTGCTGCGAACCAGGTTGTGCGACCTTCTCGGTATTGAATATCCCATTCTCAGCGCGGGCATGGGCCCAACGCTGATCGGCGAGCCCAACGGGGCCCCGGTGGAACTGGTGGTGGCGGTTTCCGAGGCTGGTGGCCTGGGTGTGCTGGGCGGAGCCGGGTTCAACCTGGAAGAGCTGCAAAGTGCCATTCGGGAGATCAAAACCCTTACAGACAAGCCCTTTGGCGTGGACCTGCTGCTGCCCAAGAACCTGCCGGACGGCGCGGGTATGACCGGCGAGGTTCCGCTGGCCCGTATTCTCCGGGCCCTTCCCGGCCCCTACGTGGAGTGGTATGAGAAGGTCAGGTCGGAGTTGGGCCTGCCGGAACCGGACCTGACGGTCCGCTCGGACACGGTGACCATGCACGCCGACGAGGCTATTAAAATATGTATCGAGGAACGGGTGCCGCTTTTCTGCGCCGGCCTGGGCGATCCCGGCTTCATGGTAAAGGACGCACACGCTGTTGGCATGAAGGTGCTGGGCGTGGTGGGCAACGCGAAAAACGCCGGCCGGGTGGCCGCTTCCGGGGTGGACTTTGTCGTGGCCCAGGGCCATGAAGGCGGGGGCCACACCGGACGGGTGGGCACCATGGCCCTGCTGCCCCAGGCCATCGACGCGGCGGCGCCGGTACCGGTGATCGCCGCCGGCGGCATCGGCGACGGCCGGGGCCTGGCCGCCAGCCTGGCCATGGGTTGCGTGGGCGTCTGGGTGGGAACCCGGTTTCTTGCGTCCGAAGAGGGCGGTGCCATGGACCTTTGCAAACAGCGCATTCTGGAATCCACCGACGAGGGCACCCGCGTCAGCACCCTGTACACGGGGAAAACCTCACGGGTGAACACCTGCAAGTTTCATGAAATCTGGGACGCGTCAAACCTTCAGGCCCTGCCGTTTCCGGTCCAGGTGGTTCTGGCATCGGCCCTGATCCGGGGTTTTGTCCAGGCGGGGAAAGATGAGTATGTGGCGGGCTTTGCCGGCCAGATCTCGGGGCTGATCAAAGAGATCAAGCCGGCCCGGGACATCCTTCTGGAGATGGTGGAAGAGGCGGCGGATATTCTGTCCAGAAAACTCAAAGAGGATGTCGTTGTCCGGTGTTAGTGTCCATCCATGTGACGCGGAAAAAAGGAGAACATTGATCCTGATTGCCTTTTATTTATTCACGCGGTTCGGGTGGTGCGGCGAAAATTGCCGATGTATGTCTCTTTTCCCCCCTGAAGACCGTAAAGTTTTTCACGAACGGGTTCTTGACGAACTGGTGCAGAACCGTGTTGTATCGAGCCGGGAAAGGAAGGTTCCCCGTGGCGTTAAACGCAAAATAGGCAATTATACCCTTCGTCCAAGGATGCCTGTGGCGACATTATGGGTTGATTGCAAAATTCATCTTTTATCAACTATGTGAACCGTATTGGGCTTTAGCCCGGATATTTCACGAGTTGATTCGGCCGAAAGATGCAAGGCGCGGCATGCGAAGCTGCAGCCGGTCTGCCGCGGGCATGCCGCTTGGCCTGGGCTGCCCTCGCGCAAACGCTTTTCCCGGTCGCTGTGATGATGGGGCCGCGAAGCCCCCCATTGAGTGGTGTTAGGAGCAGCGCCGGATGTCCTGAGCCTGAATTCCGTGAAAGGCCGCATGTAATAGAGGAGGAGATCGTGAAGCCGCAAGACAGCTTTTCAACCTATCGTCGAAAATACAAAAACGGCCACAAGGACGGCAATACCTGGGGAGGAAGACTGAAAAAAATCGCCGGAACCGTTCCGGACAGGATCGCTTTTATCCAGGGTGACAGGAGGCTTACATGGAAACAGTTCCATGACCGCACCAACCGCCTGGCGAACGCCCTGCTCGACCTGGGGATCGAAAAGGAAGACCGGGTGGCCGTTATCGGTTTCAACACCATCGAATGGATGGAATCCTATTTCGCGATCTCCAAAATAGGCGCCGTTCCGGTGAATGTGAATCCCCGCTTCGTGGCGGCTGAGATAAGGCACATCCTGGAAGATGCGGACGCCGTGGCGGTTATTACCCAAAAAGAGCACCTGAACGACCTGAGCGCCATAAAAGACGATCTGCCCCTTTTGAAACATATGATCGTAATGAACAATGACGGCGACGAAAAAGTTCTTTCTTATCGCCGGCTGATGGACGCATACCCCCCGGACGATCCGACTTTTTCCTGGAAAGTCACCAACGAGGATTTCGCCTTTTTGTTTTATACCGGCGGCACCACGGGCTACCCCAAAGGAACGGTATGGGATTATGAAAACAGGGTGAGGGGTTTGGACGCCATCCTTCTTACCGCCTTAAAACCGCTCATCCGGCGCCTTCCCTTTCTGCCCGGCGAGGCTTATGCAACCCTGCTGAAGACCTTCCCGTTGCCTGCAAATGAGAAAATATTCAAAAGCAAACCCGTCAGATGGATCATCAACCGTTACTCCAACGCTCCCCGCGCCGAGAAAATGGCGCTGCGCATTATGGGTTCCGGACTTAATTACCGTTTCATGGCCGAAAAGATGAAGCTTTTGGTGGTGGCTCCCCTGTTCCACGGAACCGCTTATGAAAGCGCCTTTTCCCTGATCGGTGCGGCAGCCGGTACCTGTATATTCCTCGGCCGGAAACACCCCTTCGACCCGGCCGAGCTGTGGACGGAGGTGCAGCGGCATCGGGTAAATCTCATGACGATCGTCGGCGACGCCTTTGCCGTCCCCATGATCGAAGAGCTGGAAAAAGGAAATTATGATATAAGCACGCTGGTCGCCATCATATCCTCCGGCGTCAGGTTCTCTCCAGGAATTAAGAAAAGGTTTCACAACAGGCACCCCGGCCTGATTATTTTAGACGAGCTGGGGAGCACGGAAACCAGCGCCGCTTATGCCCAGGTATCTTCAGCCGCTGATGAGGATGTGGGTCAGCTCAGGATCCAGATGCAAAACAGGGGCATCAATGTAAACAAGGTCATCAACCCCGTCACCGGCGAAGAAGTAAAACCCGGCGAAAAAGGGGAACTCGTTTTCGGCGGTTACAACGCCCTTGGCTACTGGAAAGACCCGGAAAAAACAGCCCGTCATTTCCGGGAATCCGAGGGCAGGACCTGGTTTTTTGCCGGCGATGAAGGGGTCGTGGATAAAGAAGGATACTTTCATTTTCTCGGCCGGGGATCATCGATCATCAACACCGGCGGAGAAAAGGTCTATGCCGAAGAGGTCGAAGATATCATTCTGACTCATCCCCGGGTAAGAGATGCCGCCGTAACCGGCGTACCCGATGACCGCTGGGGTGAAGCGGTAACCGCTCTGGTGGAGATCGAGCCGGGCGCCGGACTGGGTCCGGAAGAAATCATCGCGTATTGCCGCGAAAAAATGGCCGGCTACAAGAAACCCAGAAACGTGCTTATTCTGGACCGGGTGCCCCGTTCGGCCACCGGCAAGCTGGAAAGGGGAGAGTTGAAAAACCTGGCACGTGAATTAGTGCCTGAATTTTGCACGGGTATCAAAAAATAAAAAAAATCATCCGGGCCTCCTGTTGTATTAAGGATTAATCAAGAACCAATAAAAACAACAGGAGACAACCAGATGGTAAAACAACAAGAAAAGAATAGCAGGAAAAAGTCCGGCGGTAAGGGATTTTAAAAAAATCATGTCAAGGCCTGAAAAATCAACGCTTCAACAGGATTTGGCGCCTACGCTATGGGGATCAACCCGGTCGGGTCTTTTTTGACGGTCATGAGTATTCCGCGGGAACGGGTCTGGAAGCCGCTTGATCCGTATTGTGTCCAGATAGCCATCAGTATCGACACCACTTGGCCCGTGGAAAGAGGAGGATGATGCTGAATCTCGAGTTTTCAGAATCCATGATCAGGCTTCAGCAGGGCGTCAAGATGGTGGCCCGGCAGGTCCTGCGGCCCATATCCAGAAAGTATGATTTGCTTGAGCATGTTTATCCCAAAGAGCTTGACGCTTTTCGGGGCGCCCCGCTTTTTGCCCGGTCAAAGAAGAAACAGGACAAAGAGCGCCCATCCGGTGATACAAAAGACCCCATCGGCACCAACCTGGCCCAGATACTTTCCGTGGAGGCAATGAGCTGGGGGGACTGCGGCATGTTGATGTCTTTTCCCAACGCCGGGGTGGGCAATGCCGCCCTGGTTGCCGTGGGCACGGATGACCAGGTTGAAAAGTTCGGCCGCCTGTGGATCGCCTTTGCCAACACCGAGCCGGAAGCCGGGTCCGACGCCGGCGCCATCAGTACCACCGCCCAGCTTGACGGCGACTCCTGGGTGTTAAACGGGGAAAAGATTTTTGTGACCTGCGCCGACAGGTGCGACGCGGTGATTGTGTGGGCCACGCTGGACAAAAGCGCGGGCAAGTCCGGTATCAAACCCTTTATGGTGGAAAAGCAGACGCCCGGCCTGACCATGACCCGCCTGGAAAACAAGTGCGGGCTTCGGGCCTCGGACACCGGGACCTTTGTGCTGAACAACTGCCGTATCCCCGGAGAAAACCTTCTTGGCAGCGCGAAAATCGAGCAGACCACAGAGGGCTTTAAAGGCGTCATGAAAACCTTTGACATGACGCGGCCCATGGTGGCGGCCATGGCCACCGGGCTTGCCGGCGCGGCATTGGACCGGGTCCGGGAAAAGATGGAACAAAACGGGATAGCCCTGGATTACCACGGGGGGCCCAATGCCGTCAGCGCGATGCAGAAAGCGTTCTACCGAATGGAGGCCCACCTGGAAGCAATGAAGTATCTCACCTACAGGTCTGCCCGGATGGCGGATGACGGCCAGCCCAACAACCTGGAAGCCTCCATGGCCAAAGCCAAGGCCGGCCGTTGGGCCACGCTCATCGCCCAGAAAAGCTGCGAACTGCTGGGCCCCCTGGGAATTTCCACGCAGGAGCTGGCGGAAAAATGGATGCGGGACGTCAAGATCATGGATATTTTTGAAGGCACGGGCCAGATTCAGCACCTGATCATTGCCCGCCATATTCTGGGCCTGTCCAGCCCCGAGCTGAAGTAGAAAAGGGCGGGGGCCTTCACGTGGAAGTTTTTTTGATGGGCGGCCTGGTCCTTGTATCAGCCGCACTGGGGTGCGGCGCTCCCGGGGGCGGCGCTCTCGGGTGTAACGCTCCCAAGTGCGGTGTTCACTGGATGCCTGTTCGTCATGCCATCTCATTAGATCCGCCGATCACAGATCAAAAAACAGGTTCTGCGTGGCCTTGGTTTCCACGTCAATGACCTGAAGCCGGATCTGGCCGGCGGATGCGGCCTCGGCCGGGAAGAAGAGAAACCCCCTGGCCAGGGTGCCGGGGGTGATGATCTTGTTTTCCATCTGCCGGTTCATCAGGTCTTTTCTGATGGCCTGTTCGGCGTCGCTGCTGTCCATCTCTTCACCGGCCCCGATCACTGCCCCGCCGGCCGCGCCGATGGCCGCGCCCTTGCCCATGGCCTCAGCCACGTTGTCTCCCAGCAGAATGCCGATGGCGGCCCCCACCACGGCCCCGCCGGCCGCGCCCAGCACCGACCGCTTGCCCGCCTGCCCCGCGATGCGGGCATATTCCGAGCTTTTCTCCAGCCGGTCATAAGCGGTTGCCTGGTCCAGCAGGTGCCAGTAGTTGCCGTCGGCATCCACCAGAAAGGTCTGGCCCGGATTGAACTGGAAGGCGGCCGTGCTTTTATTGTCCACCACGATCTGCACCGGCAGCAGCCCGGCCTTGAGAATGTTGAACCCAAAGGCCTGGCCCGCCTTTTTTTCATCGGTGTAGGCCATGGCGGCCAGCTCCATGTTGTTGACGGTCTGCATGTTGGAAAACGCCGCAGGGGGCTGAAACGGGACTTCCTGTTGCTTGTAGGCAACACAGGCCGTGGTCATGACCAGCGCCAGCAGGCAGAGAATCGGTTTTTTCATGGCAAGGCTCCTGTGGAAAAGAGGCATATAAAAGATGTTGTATTCACCAATGGAACCGGTTTTATGTCAAGCGGGAAATTTCTTGCAGGCGGATGGTTCCGTTTTATTGTGTTGTCATCAGTTCCTCGGCCCGGTGGCAGGCCACCTGGTGATCCGGCGCCGGGGAAAAGGCGGCCGGTATCAGCGCGGGCTCTGCGGTTTTGCAGATATCCACGGCATGGGGACACCGGGTGTGAAACCGGCAGCCAGGCGGCGGTGCCGACGGGGAGGGCACGTCTCCGTAAAGCACCTGTTTTTGACGCTTTGCAGCGGGATCGGCAATCGGAATGGCCGAGATCAGTGCCCGTGTGTAGGGATGCAGGGGCGTTGTGTAAATAGTGTCGGCGTCGGTGATTTCCACGATTTTGCCCAGGTACATCACGGCGATGCGGTCGGAGACGTGGCGCACCACGGCCAGGTCATGGGCGATAAACAGGCAGGTAAACCCGGATTCCTGCTGAAGGTCGAGCAGGAGGTTTAAAATCTGGGACTGAATGGAGACATCCAGGGCCGACACCGGCTCGTCGCAGATGATCATGCGCGGGTTTAAGGCAATGGCCCGGGCAATGCCGATGCGCTGGCGCTGGCCCCCGCTGAACTCGTGGGGAAACCGGTCGGCCGCGTTTGCGGAAAGTCCCACCCGGTCCAAAAGCGATTGTACCGACTGCCGGCGTTGGACGGCGGTGCCGATGCGGTGAATCTTAAAAGGTTCTTCAAGCATGTTGCCCACGGTGTGGCGGGGGTTTAAGGACTCAAAGGGGTCCTGGAACACCATCTGAATATGGCGCCGCAGCCGCCGCAGGGCCGCGCCCCGCACCCCGGCCAGGTCGGTGCCGTCAAACCGGATGGCGCCGGCCGTGGGTTCGTAAAGCCGGGCCACGCAGCGGCCCACCGTGGTCTTGCCGCAGCCCGATTCGCCCACCAGGCCCAGGGTCTCACCGGGTCGAATGGCAAACGAGATGTCGTCCACGGCATGTACCTGGGCCACGGGCCGCAGAAACACGCCGCCCCGCACGGGAAAATATTTTTTCAGGCGGTCGACTTCAAGCAGGTTGGGACCGGAAGTTGCCATATCACCTTCTATCCAAATCGGGATCGGGATCGCTATCAGGACCGAAATCGTAATCGATTTTACATGCCGGAGACCTCATGGCAACTCCATTTCAACCGCGTGGCAGCTTGCCATGTGTTCCGGCCCCACGGAAACCAGGGACGGCGCGACATTTCTGCAGATATCCATCACTTTGGGGCACCGGTTCTGAAACCGGCATCCCGGCGGCAGTTCGGCCAGGGAGGGCACCATGCCGGCAATGGTGGGAAGCTTCGTCTTGCGCCGGTTGCCCAGCCGCACGATGGAATTCAGCAGTCCCTGAGTGTAGGGGTGGGCCGGCCGGTCAAACAGGGCGGCCACATTCGCGCTCTCCACCAGGGTGCCGGCATACATCACGCAGACCCGCTGGCAGGTTTCGGCAATCACGCCCAGGTCGTGGGTGATGAGCATGACGGACATATCGTTCTGCTGCTGCATGGTGGTGATCAGTTCCAGGATCTGGGCCTGAATGGTCACGTCCAGGGCCGTGGTGGGTTCGTCGGCGATGAGCAGGTCCGGGCCGCAGGCCAGGGCCATGGCGATCATGATCCGCTGGCGCATGCCGCCGGATATCTGGTGCGGGTACTGGCCCATGCGCTGGCCCGGATCGGGAATCCCCACCTCTTTGAGCATGGCCAGGGAGGCGGCCGTGACCGCCGGCCGGCCCATTTCAGGATGGTGAAGGCCATAGACCTCGCCCAGCTGGCGGCCGATGGTATGCACCGGGTTTAAGGCGGTCATGGGCTCCTGGAAAATCATGGCAATGCGCCGGCCCCGGATGGAGCGCATGGCATCCGGCGGCAGGGCCGCAAGGTCCGTACCGCCGAACATCATCCGGCCGCTGTCGATACGGCCCGACGGCTTTGGCAAAAGCCGCATGACAGACAGGGCGGTCACGCTTTTGCCGCACCCGGATTCGCCCACCAGGCCCAGCACCTCGCCGTGCCGCACCTCAAAAGAGAGGCGGTCCACGGCCCGCACCCGTCCCGCCTCGGTTTCAAAGGAGACCGACAGGTTTTCGACGGTAAGTAAGGCTTCGGCGTTCAAGCGGCTGTCCCCTCATTCCGGGCGTTTTGCCTGATAATGGCTCTATTGCCGATAAAATGTTCTGTCCTCGATGGTCACCGGATCAAAGGCGGTGCCGGCTTTCATGGCTGCTTGAGTTTCGTCGTATAATTTCCGGTCAAACCAGAACAGGCCGCCGGTGGCGCTGGAAAAAGGCTCGAACAGGTCATCGGTGTGCCGGGTGCCCGGCGGGTCGGGCAGTCGCCACCATCGCCAGCAGGCCTGGCGTACATAGGGCACCATGAAGGTGGGCACAAAGCAGCCGATCTCGTGAATTTTTGCCTGAATCTGCCGGGACAGCACCTTTCGTTCCTCTGCGTCCAGGCTGGCGCGATAGGCCTCGATCAGCCGGTCCATCTCCGGGTCGTCGGTGTTGGTGATGTTGTTGGTCTGGGGCTTGTGGGCGTTTTCCGAATGAAAATGCTCCCAGTACTGGGGCCGCAGCGACGTGCTCCATGCCACCCACCCCACCTCGTGCTTTTTCTCCAGCACCTGCTTGTAGGACGCCGACGGATCCAGCCGGCGCAGGTTGAGCTCAATGCCCGCCTTCCGGGCCTCCTCTTTTAACACCACCAGCCGCGGGGTGTGGCCGTCATGGCTGTAGGTCACATCCACGGAAAATCGCATGCCCTCTTTTTCCCAGATGCCGTCCGGCCCCCGCTGCCAGCCGGCCTCGGTCATGTAGGCATTGACTTTTTCAAGGTCGAACCGCCGGGCCTTGACATCCGGGTTGGTGTAGTCGCCGTATCCCACGAATCCCTGCTCCAGGCGGAAGTAGTCGCCCCGCAGCACGGTGTCGATCACCTTTTGAATATTCATGGCATGGGCAAAGGCGTAGCGCACCCGCGCGTCCTTGAAGATGTCGATATCCTGGTTGAGCCACATGCCCATGGCCGACTGCTGGGTGTCGTTGAAAAACCAGATACGGTGAACATAGCCTTTTTCAAAGACCGGGGTTTGCGTCTTGTCATGCCAGAAGTCGGGCATGGTCAGGGGAAACGCGTCGATCTCGGCCTGCTTGAAGTACTCCCAGGACATGTTGAAGTCCTTGACAACTGTGTAGACTACCTTGTCCACGTTGAACCGGTTTTTAAAGAAACGCAGATCAGAGGCCCACCAGTCAGGCTTGCGGGAAAATTCCACAAACTTTCCTTTTTCAAACCCGGATACCTGGTAAGGCCCGGTGTTGGGGGCGATTTTCCAGTTGTAGTCCCGCACGAAATTTTCGTCCAGGTCGCCGTAAAAGCGGCTGGGCGTGGGGGAGATGCCCACCTTCAGATAAAGGTCGGGGTCGGGCTTGGACGCCACCACGGCCAGGGTGTGGTCGTCATACACCACGACCTTTTCTATTTCCTTTGTATAGTAGTCGTTGTACCAGGGCGCCACGATGTGCGGGGACCGCATGAATTCCAGGGTGTAGGCAAAGTCGTGGGCCGTCACCGGCACACCGTCGGACCAGCGGGCTTTGGGGTTGAGCCTGAAGTACATGGTCTTTTTGTCGGTACCAAAAGCCCAGTGGGTGGCGATTTCCGGGACAATGCGCTCGGTGTTGGGATGAATGCTGATCAGGGAGAGCTGGTTGCCCAGGATGGCGCTGCGAAAGCTGCTGTTGGAGTCCGGCCCCACAACCCGGAAGGTTAAGGGAAAACTCAGCAGGGACAACCGCAGAATGCCGCCTTTGACAGCACTGGGGGAGGCAAACACCGGGTCGGTGTCGTTGGTCAGCCATTCGATGTTTTCCGGAAGAGCGGTTTCCGCCAGAGGGGCACGGAAGGGTGAATGGGCCGGCTCCGGTGCGGCCTGCTGTTCCCCTTTGTCTGAAGAACAGCCCCAGGCGAGAAGCATGCACAGGACCATCAGCGCCGATATGAGATGCTTTGTTTTCGGCATATTGTTTGTTCCTTCCCAATCAATGTTTATTTTTGTTTATCGCATGCATCTATCTGGCGGCTTCGTAAAACAGTCAAGTTCAAGGCGTCGCAAGCCCGAGGAGCGAGTCACGCCTCTGGCGTGATGTTCCAGCAGCCATTATATGTACGCCGCAGTGACGAGGGCGCAGCGCAACACATAAATTGGCTGTTTTACGAAGCCGCGCCATTTCATTCATAGACCGTATGCATCTTGGGATCAAACGCCTCTCTTATGGCCTCTCCGATAAAGGTTACCAGGGTCAGGGTGAGCACCATGGCGCCCACCACCGAGCAGACGATCCACCAGGCCGACATGTTGGCCCATCCCTGGTGCAGCAGCTCGCCCCAACTGGGTGTGGGCGGGGGCAGGCCAAAGCCCAGGTAGTCTAACGAGGTCAGGGCGATGATGCCTTCGGCCATGGAAAAGGGCACAAAGGTGATGATGATCGACACCGTGTTGGGCAGAATGTGGACAAGCAGAATGCGGCCGTCCGATGCGCCCAGGGACCGGGCCGCCAGCACGTATTCCCGCTCCTTTTCTTTATAGGTCACGGTGCGCATGATCCAGGTGCGGGAGACCCAGCCGAAGCAGGCCATGATCAGCAGCAGCACGGCAAAGCTGGGGGCCACCACCGACGAGATGATGATGATCACGTACAGCAGGGGCATGTTGGACCATATCTCGATGAGCCGCTGGAAGATCAGGTCAAAGGCGCCGCCCCAGTAGCCCATGGCGCATCCCAGGGTCACCCCGGTCAGGTAGGTGATGCCCAGCAGGGCCACGGAAAAAAAGACCGCGATGCGAAAACCGTAGGCCAGCCGGGCCAGAACATCCCGCCCTGACTTGTCGGTGCCCAGAAAGTGCCGGTGTTCCAGGGAGGGCGGCGTGGGCGGGTAGGCGCTGACCAGAAAATCGTTTTCATAGGGGTTGTAGGGCACGGGCGGCAGCAGCACCCAGTTGCCCTCCTGTTCGGCCTTGAATTTTTTCGCAAGCTCCCGGTAGTTGGTCTCATAGGCATAGTCCAGGCCAAAGGCGGTGCCGGGAATCATGTCGCCGTAAGTGGGAAAGAAGAGATGGCCCCGGTAGCTGACCATCAGTGCCCGGCTGTTGATAAACACCTCGGCAAACAGGGAGACAAAAATCAGCAGGCAGAAGATCACAAGGGAGACATAGCCCCGCCGGATGGAGGCAAACCGTTTGAGCTTTCTGGCTGTAAGCGGGCTGATGGTTAACATGCGCACCCCTGATGGTTCATATTTAAACACTTGATCCGGATATTGCCCGTGTCGCCCATCGGTACTTGAACCGGCTGCAAACGGTTGGGAATCATGTTAAGGTCCAAATGCAATGGCAAAGCAGAACGTTCAAGTGCAAGGCGTCGCAAGCCCCGAGGAATGAGGCGTACTGGAATGTACGCCGCAGTGACGAGGGGCGAAGCGCAACACAGCAATTGGGCGTTCTGCTTTGCCATTATTGGAATCTCACTCTGGGGTCCACAAAGGCCACGCAGATATCCGAAAGAATGTTGCCGATTAAAAACAGCAGCGACGAGATCACCAGAATGCCCATGACCACGGGATAGTCCCGCTCCACCACCGACTCGTAGCCCAAAAGGCCCATGCCGTTGATGTTGAAGACCGTTTCAATGAGAAACGAGCCCGAGACCAGGACCGATATGTTGTTGCCGAAGCTGGTGGCAATGGGAATCAGGCTGTTTCTCAAGGCATGGCCGAACACCGCCTTTTTAAACGACAGGCCTTTTGCCATGGCCGTACGTACATAGTCGGCGGCCAGTTCGTCCATCAGGGTGTTTTTCATTAAAAAGGTCATCACGGCAAAGGATCCCACAACGTAGGCGGCCAGGGGCAGGACCGTGTGCCGGGCGATATCGAATATTTTTTCAGGCCCGGACATGGCGTCAAAGCCCACGCTTGTGAGCCCGCCCAGGGGCAGCACCCCCCACCGGGAAGAAAAGAGCAGCAGCAGCAGAATGCCCAGGACCCAGCCGGGCACGGCGTAGCCGGTAAACACCGCTACGGAGGTGAAGTTGTCGAACCCGGTTTTGTGGCGCACGGCCTTGGCCATGCCAAGGGGAATGCAGACACCATAGATAATGACCATAGAGAGCAGGCCGAAATAGAGCGATATGGGTATGCGGGACCGGATCATCTCCCAGACCGGGTCATAATACCGGGTGGAGGTGCCCAGGTCCCCGGACAGGACTTTCCCCATCCAGAGCGCGTAGGCTGCCGGCACCGGTTTGTCGAACCCGTAATAGCGTTTCAGGTAATTGATCTGCTCTTGGGAAAGGGGCTGGGTGGCCTCCCGCTGGGTGCGGCCCTCCATGGCCTGCATGCGGTAGGACTCGGCGATCATACGTTCCACCGGGCCGCCGGGCACAAACCGCGTGACCGCGAACACCAGCACGGTGATGCCCAGAAAGGTGGGAATGATCAACAGGAACCGTCGAATAAAATATGCGCGCATAGGCCTGCCCGAAGGGTTGCGAAGTTTTCGGCGCTGCGGCGCCGCCCGCAGGAAAGCAGCCGCACCGGTCTGTTATGTTTACCGTAATTCGTGCCGCCGCACAAGAGGCGGACAATAAAAAAGGGGTGAAAGAATTCTCTTCCACCCCTTGAACGAACGTCGTATGCGGCCGATGATTAACGCTTGGAGAACTGGTACCGTGCCCGGGCGCCCCGCTGGCCGTATTTTTTGCGCTCCCGCACTCGCGCGTCACGGGTGAGAAACCCGTTGGCCTTGAGCTTCTGGCGCATTTCCGGATCCAGCCCCGCCAGAATTTTGCTGATGCCGTGACGGGCCGCGCCGGCCTGACCTGTGATGCCGCCGCCGATGACGCGGATATCCACGTCGTAGGACTCCAGGGTCTGGGTGATTTTCAGGGGCTCGCGCATGATGATGCGGGCCGCGTTGGTGGTGAAGTGGGTGTCGGCGTCTTTGCCGTTGACCGTTATCTTACCGCTGCCCGGCTTCATCCAGGTGCGGGCGATGGCGGTTTTGCGTTTTCCCGTGGCGTACAAAGTCTGTGCTTCCATTGGTTCCTCTTGCATCAATTATTTTATCGAAAGGGGTTCGGGCTGCTGGGCCGAATGGGGATGTTCCGGGCCCGCATAAACCTTCAGTTTCTTCAACAGGGCCCTTCCCAGCTTGTTCTTGGGAAGCATGCCCCGAACCGCGTGAACAACCAGGTCTTCCGGCTTTTTCTCAAGCAGCTTTCTGGCGGTGATGGCCTTGATGCCGCCCACAAAACCGGTGTGATGATAATAGACCTTCTGGTCCCATTTTCTGCCGGTCAGGGCGATTTTTTCGGCGTTGACCACCACCACGGAGTCACCGGTGTCGGCATGGGGGGTGTAGAGCGGATTTCGTTTCCCCCGCAGCCGGGCCGCGATTTCCGATGCCATGCGGCCCAGGATCACACCATCGGCGTCCACCAGGTACCACTTGTCGCTTCTGTCGGTCTCTCTTGCACTGTAAGTGTATTTTTTCACGTCTTTTAGCTCCTGTATTGAAAACTCAATCACGCTATTTTACGTATTTACTATGATGTGTCAAGGAAAATCTAAGCGACAACCCCGGAAAAAGCTCAAATTCTGTATTCTTCATCCTCTGTGGAAAGCGGCCGGGGATGCGAGAGCGCCACAGCGCCGTCGACACCGGCATTTTTTACACGTTTTTCCATTTTGCCCTTACAGATACCCTGTTTTCATTGCATCATGCTGTCGTCAACCGACTTGCCATTGAAGAATTGGAAGCATGGTTTTTCGGCGACCCCGAAGCGCTTGTTCAAGCATATCCGCGTGTACCCAAGACGATTGGGAAAAGGGCGTCCTTTCGCAAACCCGATGCCATTGCCGGAGGTACATGGGAAGCCTTGGAACGGGTACTTAAAAAGGCCAGCTATTATCCCAACGGGATATCGAAGGTAGAAACAGCCAGAAATATCTCAAGGTATATGGAACCAAATCGAAACAGTTCGAAAAGTTTCCAAGTGTTTCGAGATGCACTGTCGGAACTCAACGCATAGTGTTAACTCGGCAACTGTCCTGATCAATGATAATTCGAAAGTTCATCATAGTTATATCGTCAAGGACTGGCTGAAAGGGCATGAAAGAGAGATTGAGCTGTTTTTCCTTCCATCATATTCACCGGAATTAAACCCTGACGAATATTTGAATTGCGACCTAAAAAGCGGCGTACACTCTGGTGTTCCGGCCAGGACACAAAAAGAGCTTAAGCAAAAAGCAATTTCTCGTCTGAGAAAACTTCAAAAGCTGCCCGGACGGGTAAAAAAATACTTTAAACATCCTAAAATTGCCCATGCTGCATACGTTTACTATTTAATTGCCGGGTTAATAAACGCGTCCGCGAGTTGCGAATACAAATTCAGAACGAACTGCGTGAATCCGGCGGTACCCCGGATGAATATTTTTTCAAAGAACAACAGGCAACCCGGTTACATGCAAACACCTAACCGGACAACACTGTCATGAAGCCAATCTATTTCCCCGGTTTCAGCTTTCTTGCATATGTGACAAACGCGGCGTAAACTGAGCCTGTTAAGGCTTCACATCAGTCCCTGTAAATTCATCAGCAGGAAAGCATCATGACACAAAAAAAGAAAAGCATACTGGTCATTGCCGGCATCTGTTTTGCCGTTTATTTTATCGGGATATTTTTCGGGGTTTCAGCGGTGCTCACGCGCATGGCCCCGGAAAAGCTGGCTGAATTTTTAGGCCGGCCCGTGGCTGTGAAGAAAATTCGTGTTAACCCGCTGACCCTGTCGGTGATGGTGCGCAACCTTGAGATAAGGGACACCAACGGCAGTGACCCGTTTGCCGGTTTTGAAAAACTGTACGTGAACGCGGAGGCCTGGTCTTTAATCAGAAGAGGTCTGGTGTTAAAGCGCGTGCTGCTGGAAAAGCCGGAGATTCATGTTTCGCGGCTGTCCGGCGCCACCTTTAATTTTTCCGATCTGCTGGACGGAGAAGAGGAAGAAGAAACACCGGCGAAGGAAGAATCGCCTGCCGAACCCTTTGGCTTTGCCGTGGCCAATATTTCCATCGTGGACGGAAAGGCGGTGTACCGGGACCTGCCGTTTGACGAAACCCACGCCATTTCATCCATCAACTGGCAGGTGCCTTTTATATCCAATTTTGCCCGGCACCTTGACCGGCATTCGGAATCGGCCCTGACCCTTTTCGTGGACGGGGACTCCTTGTCCGTGGATGTGCGCACCAAGCCCTTTAAGGACACCATGGAAACCGTGGTGGACATGGCCCTTTCCGGCGTGTCGATTCCCCGCTACACCGCATACATGCCAAAGGACCGGATCGGCTTTCAGGTGGAACAGGGGGATGTGGATATTACGACCCGGCTCTTTTTTCACAAAAAAAACGATCGCTCTGTTGTGACGGTCCAGGGCCAGGCCGCGGTTACCGGCCTGGATGTGAAGGACAGGGAAGGGAACGACCTGTTTGCGTTGCCCCGGCTGGCGGTCACGGTGCTGCCCTCGGTGGTAACGGAGAGCCGGCTTCATGTCGGCGAGGTGAAGGTCCAGTCCCCCATTCTGTCGGTGATCCGGCGGGCCGACGGCGACATCAACCTGGCCGGCCTGATAATCAGTGGTGAGGCGGCGGCCACAGCCGATGAAAACGCCCTTTTGGCAGAGGCCGAAACGGTTGCCGAGACGGAACAGGACGGGCAGGCATCCTTGCAGGCCGATGTGGCTGAATCGGAACAGGCATCTGAAACGGTTCCGCCGGACCAGCCGGTCGAGGCTGCCGAACCGGATCAGCCCGCGGTTGCCGACGCCCCTGAAGAAGACGCGGGTGAGGGTTTTGTTATTGACGTGGACAGGTTTGTGCTGGCCGGCGGCACGGCCCGGTTTGTTGATTTTGCCGTTGCCGGTCCGGAAGACGGGCCCGTGGAAAACACCATCAGCGACCTTAATGTCACGGTGGCGCCGTTTACCACGGCGCCTGAAAAAGAGTCGCGGTTTGACGTCAGTGCCCTGATCAACGGCGCGGCCCCGCTTAATATCAGCGGCCAGATGGTGATGGCGCCGCTGTCCGTGGAGAGCGATACCCGCCTTTCCGACCTGGCCCTTGCCTGGGGCCAGCCTTATCTGCCGGACAACGTGGCCCTGGTGATCAATGAAGGAAGGGCCGCCGTTTCCGGACATCTTGTTCTGGCCGCCGCCAAAGAGGGGCAGATCGAAGCAATCGTCACCGGAGAGGCGGGAATCAAAGATTTTGCCACGTCAGACCCGGAAAAAGGGGAATCTTTTTTACGGTGGAGCGATTTTACCGTGGACGGGATCAAGGTGTCCACACCTCCTCTTCGCGTGAACGTGGACACCATTGCCTTTACGGATTTTGCACAACAGGTGGTGGTGTTTGAAGACGGGGCCACCAATATCGCCAAAATTTTTATCAGCCCGGAGACGCCGGCGGAACCAGCGGGCCGGGCCAGGGAAGCGGCAGAACCAAAGGACACGGGCCCATCGGTGACGCCCATACAAATCGGCCGGTTTCTTATGAAAAACACGGAACTTAAGTTTGCCGACCGGAGCGTTGACCCGCATTATGCCACCCGGCTGACGCTGACGGACCTGAAGGTCACCGGTCTGACCTCAGAGGATTTCAAGGCCGCGGATGTAACGGCAAAAGGCGCCATTGACGGATATGCGCCGGTGCGTATCAGCGGTGCCGTCAATCCCCTGGGCACCGACCTGTTTATGGACCTGGATGTGAAACTGAGCAACATGGAGATGGTGCCGCTGTCGGCCTACACGGGAAAGTATATCGGCCGGGCCATTGAAAAGGGCAAGATGGACCTGGACTTGCAGTACGACATTCAGCAGAAGACGCTTTCCGCCGGCAACCATATCCTGTTAGACCAGTTTACCCTTGGCAACACCGTGGAGAGCCCGGATGCCATGAACCTGCCCGTGGGCCTGGCCGTGGCCCTGCTTAAAGACCGCAAGGGCGTGATTGATGTGAACCTGCCGGTGTCGGGCCGCACCGATGATCCCGAGTTC
>JAXHVI010000216.1:0-4336 GCA_034189195.1 Thermodesulfobacteriota bacterium
TCTGACGTTCATCGGTGTCTCCTTGTTTTCCGGTTGAAATAACGCGCACTCTTTTTGCCGGTGCACAAAACAGCCTTCTTTTTGCCTTTAATCGAAAAAAAAAGCAAGGCCATTGCAATACGCGGGTACAGACCGCCGGCCCCTGGCCGAATTCACTGAAGAGGATTGCAAAACCGGGGGGATGAGGCTATATAAACAAAAAGAAGAAACCGCCGGGCATCGGCCATGGCCGGTGACAAAACATCCATTCAGGCAAAAAGGATCAGCCATGACAACTGGCGACGCACCCACCCGGGTTCGGGCGGGAGAAGAGATCGACACTCAGAAACTGATGGACTTTCTGAAAGGACAGGGCTTTGATGCCGGCCGGGAAATGGAGGTCCGGCAGTTTCAGGGCGGCTTTTCCAACCTCACCTACCTGGTCCGCATGGCCGGACGGGACTATATTCTGCGGCGGCCCCCGTTCGGGAAAAAAGCAAAGTCGGCCCATGACATGGGACGGGAGTATACCGTTCTAAAGGCCCTGCGGCCCCACTTTCCCTACTGCCCCGAGCCCCTGGTCTATACCGAGGATCCGTCGGTCATGGGATGCCCCTTTTACGTGATGGAGCGGATCGACGGCATCATCCTGCGAAAAGAGATGCCCGAAGGGCTGACCATGACCCCTGAACAGTTCAATGCCCTGTGCCGGCGGCTGGTGGAGGTGCATCACGAGCTGCACGCCCTTGACTACAAGGCCATCGGCCTGGAAAACTTCGGTAAACCCGAAGGATACGTCCAGCGGCAGGTCACGGGCTGGTGCGGCCGGTACCGGGACGCCCGGACCACGGATGCACCGGATTTCGAAGCTGTCATGGCATGGCTGACGGACCACATGCCGCCGGACGACAAAACACCGGCCCTGATACACAATGACTTCAAACTGGACAACGTGGTGCTGGACAGAAACGATCCCAGCAGAATCATCGGGGTCCTGGACTGGGAAATGGCCACCATCGGCGACCCCCGCATGGACCTGGGCAATTCCATGGCCTACTGGGTCCAGGCCGATGATCCCGAAGAGGACCAGTTGAGACGGATGATGCCCACCGCCCATCCCGGAGCCCTGACCCGAAAAGAGATCGTGGACTATTACCGGCAGCTTTCCGGAAGGGACATGAGCGGTTTTGATTACTACTACTGCTTCGGCCTGTTCCGCCTGGCCGTCATCGCCCAGCAGATTTACTACCGCTTTTACCACGGCCAGACGAAAAACGAGGTGTTCGGCCTGCTCATCTCCGCGGTCCAGATCCTGGAACGGGACGCCCTGCGTGTCATACAGAGCTCAAAATAGACCCGGCACAACACAGCAAAGGACACCCGCATGAACGCAAAAACCGTCCGCCAGACCCACTGCACCATGGCCAGTGTGATGGAGCCCGCCGATGCCAACCCCGCCGGCCTGGTCCATGGCGGGGTGGTGATGAAGATGATCGACAATGCCGCCGGTGTTGTGGCGGTGCGCCATTCCCAGACCGTGTGCGTCACCGCCTCCATTGACCGGCTCGACTTTCACAACCCGGTCTTTATGGGCAACCTGCTGGTGGTCAAGGCCGGCCTCAACCTGGTGGGCAAAAGCTCCATGGAGGTGGGGGTGCGGGTGGAGTGCGAGGATGTGCTCACCGGAAAGGTCAAACACACGGCATCCGCCTACCTGACCTTCGTGGCCCTGGGGCCCGACTTCAAGCCGGTCACCGAGCCTCTCCCCTCTCTGGCCCTGGAAACCGACGACGAGAAACGGCGCAACCGGGAGGCCCTGCGGCGGCGCGAGGTGCGGCTGGCGGAAAAGACACGGGAAAAGGCGTGCCAGACCGCTGCCGGGCAGTGCGGCATCTGATTCAAGGTTCTGTGGTACAGGGACACGGCAAACCGTGTCCCTGCTTCAGACCATTAAACCCTATTTTTTCTTGCTGGTATCGATGCCCAGCGGTGTGTAAAGCGGGCAGAAACCCGTCACCGCGGTCATCAGAAAGGTACCGGCAAAAACCAGAAGCAGGGCCCAGTATCCGGGCAGCCGGCCCGTCAGAAACAGCGCAATAATAAAAATGCCCAGTATGGCCCGAACGATCCTGTCGATGGTTCCTTCGTTTACCTGCATGACTGCCTCCATGGTTAAGGGTTGAACGTCCCATGGCGCCCGGCCCCCTTGGCAAAGCGCCCGGCCCCATCAACGGTCTCACCGCTTTTGATGGTGGCCAGCCCGTGGGCGAACTCATTTTTCATGGCATCGGAAAAACTCAAGTCGAATTGTTCATAGGCGGACCGCCGGTCACCGCGCTCTTTTCAGCCACCCGCAGGCCGCACATCAGCGCCGGTTCAAGCCCGCCGACAACGGCATAACCGGCCCCTGCTTTTCCGTTATCACCAGCATGGCAGGCCCCTTGAGGGCCAGGACTCCGGAATTTTCCTACACGTTCCGCGCGGCTTCATACCCTTCATGCACCGCAAAAACAATCTTTCTGGGCTGGCGGGCGTCGCCGATGGGAATCACCTCGTAACCGGACAGGGACGCCAGCAGGTCCGTGTTCGGTCTGGAGCCGATGGCCACCACCACGGTGTCTGCCTCAATGAGCTGCTCCTTGCCCTCCACTTCGCCCACCACGCCCTTTTCGGTGATCTCTTTTACCTTGAACCGGTTGGTCTGCTGAATGCCCAGCTCGCCCAGGGTCTTCATCACCACCCACCTGGTACCGGGGCCGATATTATGCCCCATCTTGTCGAGCATCTCAAGCTGGGTCACGGATTTGCCGTCATGGGCCAGGTGCATGCACACGTCGCACCCGGTGCCGCCGCCGCCGATCACGGCCACCTTCTTACCGGCCACCGGTTCACCGGCCATCACCTGCCAGGCGTGCATCACATTGGGCCCATCGATTCCTTTTATAGGCGGATCCGCGGGAACAGCACCGGCCGCGTAAATCACCACGTCGGGTTTGATGGCCCCCACGGTATCCACGGTGGCTTCGGTGTTCAGCCGGACATCCACGCCCAGCTCTTTGAGCATGGTGTCAAAGTATTCTCCCACCAGGGCAAACTCTCCGAAATTGGGGGTCTGGGCCGCCAGGTTGAGCTGGCCTCCCAGCTTGCCGGCCTTTTCCAGCAGCACCACGTCGTGTCCCCTCAGGGCCGCCACACGGGCCGCCTCACACCCGCCGGGACCGCCGCCGATCACCAGCACCCGCTTTTTTTGATCCGCCTGCTGAATCTCTCCCAGGGCCGCTTCCCGGCAGGCCTCGGCATTGATGGCGCAGGCCACGGGCTTGCCCTCGAACAGGCTGTCCATGCAGTTCATGCAGGCAATGCACCGCCGGATCAGGTCGGGCCGGCCCTGCTTAACCTTGTTGGGCAGATCCGGATCGCACACCAGGGGCCGGGCCAGGCTGACCATGTCCGCCTTTCCGGACGCCAGGATCTCTTCGGCCAGTTCCGCGCTGTTGATGCGGTTGGAGGCCGCCACCGGCGCGTGGTCCAGCGCGCTTTTTATGCCCTCTGCCATCCAGACAAACCCGCCCCTGGGCACGTTCATGGTGATCATGGGCTCCTTGGACTCGTGCCACCCGGCGGTGACATTAAAGGCGTCGGCGCCGGCCGCCTCCCAGATACGGGCAAACTGCTTCATGTCGTCAATGGTGTTGCCCCCGGGAATCAGCTCGTCGCCCACCATGCGGACAAAAATGGGATACGCTTCACCCACGCGGCTTCGTATGGACTGAAGAATCTCGGTGCCGAACCGGGCCCGGTTTTCCAGGGACCCGCCGTACTGATCGGTGCGCAGGTTGGTGGCCGGGCTCATGAACTGGCTGATCAGGTATCCGGCGCTGGCGATTATTTCCACGCAGTCGTAACCCGCCTCTCTGGCCCGCCGGGCCGCCTCGCCGAAAGCCGTCACGATCTCCTTTACCTCTTCCACGGTCAGGGCATGGGGCTTGCCCTTGGAAAAAATGGGGGGCTCCACGTCCGACGCGCTTACCGCCTGACGGCCGGTGAGAAAGGTCATCTCGTACCGGCCCGGATGCCACAGCTGAATGCTGGCCTTTGTGTCATACCGGTGAATGGCGTCAACGGCCCGCTTGTGGCCGGGAATAAACCGGTCATCGGAAATATCAAGGCCCATCACCATGCCGGCCACCACCGGGCTGATGCCTACTGTGACCAGGCCGGCGCCGCCTTTGGCCCGGCGTTCGTAGTAAGCCACAGCGGCATCGTTGACCTCGCCCATGGCCACGTTGACCGTCAATGCCGGCATGATGATCCGGTTGGGCAGGGTCATGGATTTGATGGTGATCGGTTCTAACAG
>JAXHVI010000217.1:0-2975 GCA_034189195.1 Thermodesulfobacteriota bacterium
TCGTTTCCAATCAAAACGGCGGGGTGACGTTCAGGTATGTTGAAAGCAAGACCGCTAATGCACGCTGTCGGACATCCATGATGATCGTCGGTTTTTGTTTAACTCCATGGAAGCCGGGATAATTCTTTTTATATAGAGACACCACCGGGCTTGTTCAACCTCCGGATAAGATCGTGGTTCGCTTCGCTCTCACGGTCTATCCTTGTTTGTTGAACGCTGCGGTTCGGCGGGCTTTGCTTCAACCGGGTCCGTACCGGTTTTCATGGACAGGGCAATGCGCTTTCTCTTTTTGTCCACCTCCAGCACCGTGACCATGACCCGCTGCTGGACGCGGACGATGTCTGCCGGAGATTTGACAAACCGGTCGGCCATCTGGCTGATGTGGACCAGCCCGTCCTGGTGCACGCCGATATCCACAAAGGCACCGAAAGCCGTGATGTTGGTGACAATGCCCGGCAGTTTCATGCCCGGGTGCACGTCATCAATGGTGTTGACTCCCTCGATAAAAGAGACCGACTCAAAGGACTTCCGGGGGTCGCGGCCCGGCTTGGCCAGCTCTTCCAGGATGTCGGTCAGGGTGGGCAGACCCACGGTGCCGGTAACATAGGCGGAAAGGTCAATCTGTTTACGCAGGTCGGGCTGGTGCATGATGTCGGCCACCTGTTTGCCGATGTCTTTGGCCATGGCCTCAACAATGGCATAGCTTTCCGGGTGAACCGCGCTGGCATCCAGGGGGTTTTCGGCATTCGGTATACGCAGAAAACCGGCGCTCTGCTCAAAGGTCTTGGGCCCGAAACGCGGCACGGCTTTTAACGCCTCCCGGGAGGCAAACGGGCCGTTTGCTTCCCGGTAAACCACGATGTTTTTAGCGATGCCGGCATTCAGGCCCGACACGTAGGTGAGCAGCTGGGCGCTGGCCCGGTTTAAATCCACGCCCACGCGGTTGACGCAGCTGACCACCACGTCATCTAAGGACTGTTTTAATTCGGCGGGGTTTACGTCGTGCTGATACTGGCCCACGCCAATGGATTTGGGGTCGATCTTGACCAACTCAGCCAAAGGGTCCATGAGGCGCCGGGCAATGGAAACGCTTCCCCGCACGGTCAGGTCGTGGTCCGGAAACTCTTCTCTTGCCACTTCAGAGGCCGAATAGATGGAGGCCCCGCTTTCATTGACCATGACCACCTGCACCGGCCGGGAAAAAGCGACGGCTTTTATAAACGCCTCGGTCTCTCTGCCGGCGGTGCCGTTGCCCACGGCAACGGCCTCCACCTCGAACTGGTCGCACAAAGACTTTATCCGGTCCGCCGCCGCCTGCTCCCTGCCTTCGGAAAAATGGGGATACACCGTGTCCCAGCAGAGCAGCTTTCCCTGCCGGTCCAGGCAGACCACCTTGCAGCCGGTCCGGAATCCCGGGTCAATGCCCATCACCCGTTTGGCGCCAAGGGGCGGGGCCAGCAGGAGCTGGCGAAGGTTTTCGGCAAAGATCCGGATGGCTTCGGCATCCGCTTTCTTTTTGGCGGCAAGGCGGGTTTCGGTTTCCATGGAAAGGGAGAGCAGCCGCTTATAGCCGTCTTTTACCGCCAGGGCCACCTGGACCGCATCCCCGGTATCGCCTTTGACAAACAGGCGCTCTAAAATGGCGATGGCGTCCGGCTCTTCCGGGGCAATGGTAAGCATAAGAAAGCCCTCCTTTTCCCCACGCCGCATGGCCAGCATGCGGTGGGACGGCACCGTTGCCACCGGCTCTTTCCAGTCAAAATAATCCCGAAACTTGGCCCCGGCCTCCTCCATTCCCATCACGACCCGGCACGAGACCATGCCTTTGGTGAAAAACAGGTTCCGCAGGGCCGCCCGGGCCGCCTCGTCTTCACTGACCATCTCCGCGATAATGTCCCGGGCCCCGGCCAGGGCTTCGTCAACCGAGGCCACGCCCTTTTCCGGATCAACAAAGGGCGAAGCCGCGGCGCCAGGATCCACGCCCTTCTGCTCCAAAAGAACCAGGGCCAGGGGCTCCAGGCCCTTTTCCCCGGCCATCACAGCCCGGGTCCGGCGCTTGGGCCGAAAGGGAAGGTAGATGTCTTCCAGCACGGTCAGGGTGCCGGCGGCCAGGACCCGCTGTTTTAATTCATCCGTAAGGTGGCCGTTTTTTTCAAGCGACGCCAGAACCGCATGGCGCCGGTCGTCTAATTCCTTGATCTGATGAAGGGAGTCTCGAATCCGGGCAACGGCGACCTCATCCAGGCTGCCGGTGGCCTCCTTGCGGTAACGGGCGATAAAGGGGATGGTGGCGCCGTCTTCCAGCAGGGACGCCACGGCCTGGACCTGTTTTTCGCTGATGCCCAGCGCCGTCGCAGTTGCAGGGATCATTGGATATTCTCCGAGTTAATGTCCATCCATCTGCTGTGAGGACACAAAAAAGATTTCCGGAATTTTTGTCCGGTCAAGACAAACAAGGACTTCTGCGGAGGTTTACTGTTATATACCACACAAGGAAGCCTGTAGTTTGACGCGCATATTATCGGCAAACGTCGTCTTACCTGCGCCATTGGTACCAGCTATAATATAACACCGATTTTTCATACAGATAAACTTATACCACCATCCCCTGGCCGATTCAACAATAACGATCTTTTTCGGTCAGAACATGGCTCAGTTCGACCTCTTTATCAATCACGCGCTGGGCCCCTTTGCGGACCATGTTTGTTTCCTGGGGGTTGTTCGCCGGGTCCACCATGGAGTAAATCCATCCGATCCCGTTGAATATGATGCCATCAAAATCGCCGCTTTCCATTAAAATGGGAATGATGTCGATGGGTCCGCCGTAACCCAGGCCGGCCACCATGTCCACTGGATTGTTGAACGAAGCCGCTTCGCGGCGGAATAATTTAAATCGGGTATACTTCTTGTCGTGCTCAATGATGGGCACCCCCAATGAAAGGAGTATACCATGGAAAAAACTGAAGTAAACCGAT
>JAXHVI010000218.1:0-21673 GCA_034189195.1 Thermodesulfobacteriota bacterium
CCAGATAAGCGGTTCCGGCGGTGCGCCAGAACTGGCCCTGGGCCGATGCGCCGCCGCCGACTATATGGATAGTGGCCGCGGAAGCGGTGCCGGCAAGCGCGAAAACCGAACCGGCGATAACAAGACTTTTGATGAAATCTTTCAACATTTTTTCTCCTCCATAAAAGGCAATTCAATTAAAAATTTTACTTTGTGATCCGTTTTTTTTATAGGGGCGAACACGCGGGTTCGCCCCTGCATTCAAGGTGCTTCCATTAAGCCGCGGCAACTCTTCTGCGGCGAATGCCCAGCAGGCCCAGCAGGCCGGAGCCCAGCAGCAGCAGGGAGCCGGGAATGGGAACCGGGGTGAACTCGAGCATCAGGGTGCCGCCGGAAACAGAAGCGACAATGTTGCCCAGCTGATCCAGGCTGGCGTTGCCAACGGTATTTTCTAAATAATACAGACCCATGGTGCCGTTGCCGGACGCGTCAAGGTGAAGCTCGGCGTTAAAGTTGCTCTGGCTTGAACTGACCAGGCTGGAATAAGTGCCTTCACCAAGGCCGTGCCAGGTATAGCTGGCTGTGGTCAGCTTGGTTTTGGTCACTGTCCGGTTTGCATCGTTATAAGCCGTGGAGTTAACCAGTGTGCCGAATTCACCGCCTGCGTTGGTATTGATGTTAAAAGTGTCCGGGGCCACACCAATAAAGGTATACGGCGCCATGGTATTCACCACGCCGTAAAGTCCCACATAGATATCATCCCAGGAATCGGCGTCGGCAAAGTCGGAAAGATCGATACCGGTGTTCCAAGTGGTGCCGAAATCCGGCAGATCAGCCTGGGTCATACCCCCGACTTCGGCATACGGCATGTACCAGTCGGTCGTGACACTACCCATGTCATAATGTCTCTCAACCGTACCGGCACCTGCATCATTGGGGGCCTTATGGTCGGTTTCCTCGTAAGCCACAAAGTGCAGGCTGTCCTGGACGAAATAGGCCGCCGCCGGACCGGCAAGGCCGATCACCATCATTACCGCCACAAAAACGCCAAGAACTCTTTTCATTTTAAACCTCCCTGATTGTTGGTGTTGGGTTCAAACATCTGTTTTTAACAAAATCTTTTTTTCGGGTTCCTTGTTTTCATCCGGCTCAGGTAAGTGCAGGCGGTCCGGCGGTCTGAGAAGGTTTTCCATGTTTCAGATCCGTGACTTTCCGTGCCCCGGTCACCCGGGGTTTGGCTTTGGCTGCGGTTTGCGTGTTTGCCGAATGTGCTTTTTGCCAAATCGGTTGTATTCATCCCCCCTTTCCTGTTGCATCGGCTGCCGCGCGCACAAAAAAAGCCCAAACCAAGTGCGCCTGACACGCCTGCTCGATTTGGGCTTCCTGGTGCTTTTTTAAAGCCAGCAAAGTACCCGGTTATCGTTTATACGCATGCATGGTTTATATGCATGCGCGGCTGAGATCCGCTGATGCCGGTTATGCAGCCGCCTGCCTGGGTTTCCGGCCCGACTTAAGCCCTGTTTTAATCCTTCTTTGTTCGGGTTTTGTGTGCCGCAAGTAAAAAGCGTGTTAACCCGAATTTTTTTGAAGTGTCCGGGGTGATGCCCGGCCCGGTTTTGCGCGCTGTTATTTTTTCAGTATTTCCTCGAACTTTTCCACCCGGCCGACACTGCCCTGGCTGTAGTTGATCTTGATGTACCCGGTGAAACGGTCTTCACTCAGGCTCGCCAGCAGGGCCGCCAGCCGCTCCAGCTTTTCGTTTGCGCCGTTCGCGTCGTTCGCGCCCGGGCATGCTGTTTTTTTTGTTACCGCCATGGGCTTGGGATGGGCCATGTTTTAGTCTGTCTGTGTTTGGGTTTTATGTGCTGAAAGTTAAAATACTGTTAATTTCGAAGCCGTCATGAAATACAGATGGCTCCGGAAAAATTATGCTCGCAAGGTTTTTAGCCGGAAAATATTTGGGAATTATCAGAAAGCGATAAAATTCGCGTTAACATTATAACAGGCTGGAATAAATGAAGTAGTTTTCGTATTTTTTTCAGGATGCCGATTTTCCGGGCCCGCATGGCGGTATTCGCAGGCGCAAATGACGTCATTGCGAGCGCAGGCCAAGCAATCCTGAACGCCAATTCGTCATTGCGACCGAAGCCAAGCAATCCTGAACGCCCCTTGAGTGCCTCCGGCGAAGGAGATTGCTTCGTCGCTTTGCTCCTCAGTGACGGGGATGCGCTTCGCTCCTCGTAATCGGGATCGCTATCGGGATCGATTCCGTCCGGCTGTAACAATTGATGCTGATGGCGGTGATAAACACCAGGAGCATCAGGTTGATCATCGCGGCCGCGCCCCTGGGGAAAATGCCGAAAACCAGGGCCGCGCCGCAGACCAGCTCCAGCCATGGCACGAAAACGGCGATGGGATGAAGGGTGGCCGCCGGAAACAGGTTATAGCCCCGCAGAATATCGACAAACTCGCCGGGATGCGCGATCTTGTGAATGCCGGCATAGCATCTTCCGGCCGAATCAACCCGTGAAGGATGCGGGTTAAAAATCCTGATTCGTTTCTTTAGGACGAACGCGCAAGGTTCGCCCTGCACTCGAGGTGCTTCCATTAAGCCACGGCAACTCTTCTGCGGCGGATGCCCAGCAGGCCCAGCAGGCCGGAACCCAGCAGCAGCAGGGAGCCGGGAATGGGAACCGGGGTGAACTCCGGGGTGAACTCGAGCATCAGGGTGCCGCCGGAAACAGAAGCGACAAGGTTGCCCAGGCGATTCAGGATGCTCTCGTTCCCGATTTTCAGATAATAGTAGACGCCCATGAAGCCGCTGCCGTTCGCGTCAAGCTGAAGCTCGGCATTGAAGTCTTTGCCCGGAGAATCAATCAGGCCGCCGTAAGTACCGGCAGCATTATAGCCGCCACCTTCATAGGTATAACTCCGTTTTTCACCCTTAACCCGGGACACTGTCCTCTGGAAAATTTTACAGTATCTTGTATCAGCAACGAGATCGTCAAACGCAAATCCTGATTTGACGGTGAAAGCGTCAGGGGTCACACCGATAATACCGTGATTAAAGAATCGGCCGGTCAGGCCGTACATTCCCACGTAGATATCATCCCAGGAATCGGCCTTATCATAGTCGGAAAGCCGGATACCGGTGTTCCAGGTGGTGCCGTAAGGCAGATCATCCATGGTATAAGTGCCGACTTCAAGCGCCGGCTTGATCCAGTTGCGCTTAAGGTAGGCGGCTGTGCCGTCACCCATGTCATAGTGCATCTCGACCGTACCGGCACCTGAATCATTGGGCGCCTTATGGTCGGTTTCCTCGTAAGCCACAAAGTGCAGGCTGCCCACGCTGAAATAGGCGGCCGCCGGACCGGCAAGGCCGATCACCATCATTACCGCTACAAAAACGCCAAGAACTCTTTTCATTTTAAACCTCCCTGATTGTTGGTGTTGGGTTCAAACATCTGTTTTTAACAAAACCCTTTTTCAGGTTCCTTGTTTTCATCCGGCTCAGGTAAGTGCAGGCGGTCCGGCGGTCTGAGAAGGTTTCTGCCATGTTTCAGATCCGTGACTTTCCGTGCCCCGGTTACCCTGGGTTTGGCTTTGGCTTATGTACTGAAAGTTAAAATATTGTTAATTTCGAAGCCGTCATGAAATACGGGCGACCCCGGAAAAATTAAAATTATGCTCGCAGGGTCTTTTAGCCGGAAAATGTTTAGGAATTATCAGAAAGCGATAAAATTCGTGTTAACATCATAACAGGCCGGAATAAATGAACTAGTTTTCGTATTTTTTCAGGATGCCGATTTTCCGGGCCGCATGGCGGTATTCGCAGGCGCAAATAACGTCATTGCGAGCGAAGCCAAGCAATCCTGAACGCCCCTTGAGTGCCTCCGGCGAAGGAGATTGCTTCGTCCCTTTGCTCCTCAATGACGGGATGCGCTTCGCTCACTGCTCCATGTTTTTGGACATTCTACTGCCGGAGCCGATGAAAAACAGGAGATACAGGCCCATGGCCAGGCTGATGATGTCCCGGATCAGCAGGTGAACCACGGAAGTCGTGGGGTTGTGGGAAAAAGAAAAACATCCGCAGTCAAATTCATGGCCGCGCAGCAGATTGATGCTGATGGCGGTGATAAACACCAGGAGCATCAGGTTGATCATCGCGGCCGCGCCCCTGGGGAAAATGCCGAAAACCAGGGCCGCGCCGCAGACCAGCTCCAGCCATGGCACGAAAACGGCGATGGGATGAAGGGTGGCCGCCGGAAACAGGTTATAGCCCCGCAGAATATCGACAAACTCGCCGGGATACGCGATCTTGTGAATGCTGGCATAGACAAACAGGCCGCCCAGGACCAGGCGCGGCACCAGCATCGAAAGCGGCGCCATGTTTTTAAGCTTATCGTGTTTCAACGGGCATTCCCTCTTTCTGCCATTTTTCCATTCCTTCGGCAAAAATCCGCACATCCTCATATCCGGCAAATGCCAGCTCGTCTGCAAGAAAATGGCTGTCCGTACACTGGATGCCGGAGCAGTAGGTGACAACCGTCATATCCGTGGCATGGGTCTCCATAAAAGAAAAGATACCGTTATCCACATCATAGATCGGCAGCGAGACCGCGCCCGGCAGATGGCCTTCGTTATAGGCCTCGCGGGACCGGGCATCGACAAATATGCAGGCGCCGCTTTGGATCAGGTTTCCGGCGGTCTGAAAATCCACCACCGGAAAGCCCGCCACCTGATCCGGTACACCGGCGGCGGGCCGCGGTGTCTTTAAGGGAATGCCGTTTGGCGAAAGGGCATTGACCGCAAGGGCCGTTACAAGGGCCGCCACCGTCAGGATGAACATTTCCTGAACTGTCTTTTGCCAGGCCGTCATGGATTGATTTTCCCTTCTGCACTCTCCGGGTCAAGCCCCTGCCCTGCCGGCTGCGCAAACGGCACGAACCCGGTCTCAAGCATGGTTTCATGTTCCAGATAAAATTAACGACAACCATAAAAATTGTATAAGCGGACCGTTAGTTTTCTGTAAAATTCCGGTTTTCCTCCCGGCAATCAACCGCCGGCGCCGGGGTCCTTTGCAGCCGGGTCTTTTGCGAACAGGTCCCCTCGAACAACGGCGACCCACAGCAGAAACGGCAGTATCCACTGGTTGATAATGATCAGCGCCACAAAGGAAGGAAGGGTGAACGGGCTGCTGAAGCCGAAGTAGAGCACTTCATGGAAACGGAAAAGCAGGTGCATGGCCGCCAACAGGGCAAGGCCGACAATCAACCCCTTGCGTTTCCGTCTCCGGTCAATCGATCTTGTTGCAAGCACCAGGGCGGTAAAGGCAATAAGGTGGAACGTGTTAAAGGTGTCAGGATAGAGGCGCAATGACCCAGGGACCGTTATCGGGCGAGAAAACAGCCCGAACACCTGTTTTACCAGGTAGAGATTGGCAAAGACATATGCTTCATCAATAAAAACCCAGAACACAAAGGGCAGGCTTGAAAACGCGATAAAACGGAGGATAAAGGCGCCGGGCGAGTCTTTTGTCCGGACATGGACCACCGACCGCAGCCATACCAGGCAGACACTCAGCACAAGCAGGATCATAAGGATTTGACCGATATAGACATGGGCGTAATCAAACAGGCCGCGGTGATGCATGCCGGTCAAAAAAACGGCGGCCAGCCGGATGGTATTGACGGTAAACAGTACGGGGATTCCCAATGCCAGGCCGGCGGCCTTTTGCCTGACCGTTGCCGGATAGGCCGCCACAAAAGACAGATAAAGAATGACCACGAATATGGCCGAACATTCGGTGATGATCTTTACGCCGAACGTGCCGGTTGACACAAACACGCCGTTAACGGAAACATCCACGCCCGTCAGTTCTATCAGCATGCCCGCCAGTTTTGCCGTGTAGATGTTCAGGGGCTTCACATAAGGTGCGGGCAGCCAATTCAGAAGAAAAAAAAGAACCCCGGAAACCAGAAGAAAAACGATTCCAAAGCGGGTTGCCTGATGCTGTGCCGGTGATGCTGTGATTTTGCGTTTCATGGTCAAAACAGGTCATTGGGCGGGCCGCTTTTTTTCGCGGCCGCCATAACGGGCAGACATTAAATACGACAAGTTTTGAGATTGTTAATATTTACCATGTTTTTATCAAAATTTAACAATCATGTCGTTTAATCAATCATGTATTGCGCATGCTTCGTGTCCGTCCATCTTTTGTGAGGACACAAAAACCGTTTCCAATCCGGAAATGAAATTTTTTCGCAAGGTCAGGGAAAACAGCGGCCTGGCCGGACAAGGAGGTATCACAGATGATGTTTCGGAAAATAGCTCTTATCCTGGTGCCTGTGCTGCTGGCCGGTGCCATGCATGCATACGGTGATTACAAAGACGATATCGGGCATACACGGCTGAGCGGGGAGCTGGGTGAAGCCCTGCCGGACGGCACCGGCATTGCCGTCACCCAGGTGGAGGCCTTTTACAACGGGCACTGGATGCCGGATACCGGCCACAGCGACTTTACCGGAAAAACCATAACGGATAAAATTACACCGCCCGACACCGGGACTTCCAGCCATGCGACAAGCGTCGGGCGTAATTTTTACGGCAACTCGCTTTCCCTTGGTCCCGGTATCACCACGATTGATGTGTATGAGGCCAATAACTGGTTTCAGACCGGTTTTTTAAATTTAGGGCAGCCTGAACCGCCCGGATCATCCTCGAGCCGTATTGCCAATCACAGTTATGTGGGTGGTCTCGACGGAGGGAATATCGACTCGCAGGCCCTGCGCCGCCTGGACTGGGTCATCGAAGAGAACGGGTATATCCAGTGTGTCGGACTGACCGGCGCCCCGCTGCTGGGCAGTGCCTTTAACGCCATCACGGTAGGGTCCACCTATGGCAGCCTGTCCCGCACCTCGGTTTCCCTGGTGGATTCCTACGGGGACACCGTGTACGAACCGGTTCGGATAAAACCGGATCTCATGGCCCCGTTAGGATCACAGAGCGCGACCACCGCCCTGGGATCATCCGCCATCGCCCTGCTGCTGGATGCGGGTGATGCCCCTGGCCGGCCTGACCTTCTCAATGCCGGCCACCCGGAGGTCGTCAAGGCGGCGCTGATGGCCGGGGCAAGCAGGCGAACTGCCTGTAAGTGCGACGATGGTTACTATATCGGTGATTATCGGGCTGACGCGGCCGACCGCGCGGACAACGGCCTGGATAAACGACTGGGCGCCGGGCAGCTGAATATTTACGAAAGCTATCACATCATTGCCGCCGGGGAGCAGAACAGCGGCGGGAGCATCGGCGTTTACGGGTTTGACTACAATCCGGCGTTCGGCGGCCTGGAAGGATCCAGCACCACGGAGACCTATGCCTTTACAGCCGATGCCGATCACAGCCGGCTGATTGTCGCCCTGGTATGGCATGTGGACATTGATGGCGGAGCGCCCGATGCCTTCAACGGCGCCGCCACTTACCATAATATGGACCTGGTGCTGTACGACGCAACCGACAGCCGGGAAGCGGCATCTGCCAGGTCCGCGTGGGACAACACAGAACACCTGTGGGCGCCGGTCACCGCCGGTCATCAATATGAGATCCGGGTGCAGAAGGGAACGGGGCAGGCGGATTTCCTGTGGGACTACGGGCTGGCCTGGCGGCTGGTGCCGGATGCGCCCGGGGACCAGGACGGTGACGGCCTGCCGGACACCTGGGAAACCCAATATGGCCTGAACCCCGCGGATTCCATGGATGCGTTAAGCGACGGCGACGCGGATGACCTGACCGGCCTGGAGGAGTATTGCCGGGGAACCGACCCCGCCAAAACCGATACGGACGGTGACGGAATGGCAGACGGGGCGGAGTTTGATCTCTGGCAGGACAGCTGCGCGGATTCAGACGGAGACGGGCCGGTCAATCTTGTCGATGCCGACAGCGATAACGACGGGATCAATGACGGCCCGGAATATGAATACTGGGGTGACAACTGGGACAAGGATATTGATGGGGACGGCCTGTACAACCTTATCGATCCGGATGCCGACGGAGACGGGGGGCTGGACGGGATTGAAATTGCCGGCGGATTTGATCCCGCCGATCCCGCGTCCCATTGCGAAAGTGTGCCGGCAATCAGCAGCGGCGGTGCTGTTTGCGTTCTGTTGGGGCTGGTCGCCATGGGCTGGTTTTCCGCGGTAAAGCGCGCCGCCCGTTCATGACAGCTTGTCGAGGGTCTCTTCGGCCATCTGCTTTTCCTGTTGCGTCAGCCCTCCTTTGGCATCCGCCAGGGCCTTTTGCAACGCCTCTCTGGCCTCCTCAATATGGTTCAACCGGTAGTGTGTCATACCGGAGTGGAAATGCACCACGGCAGGCACACCGGCATCGGTATTGATCCGCGCGTACACTTCTCCTGCCCTGGCAAACGCTTTCTTTTGAAAATATACCCATCCCAGCGTGTCCAGAACTTCCGTGTCCATTCGATGTGACGGTATCGCATTCAGCATTGACTGGGCTTTATCAAGATTTTCCGGTGTCGGGTGCCGGTCCGCGTAAAGATACGCCAGGTCGTTGACGGCGGGCAGAAAGTCCGGTTGTTCGTTTACGATTTGCTCATACCCGGTCAACGCGTTGTCAAAATCACCCTTCAGGGCATATAACGTCGCCAGCGCGTATCGCAACTGGACATTGCCGGGCGTCTTTTCAAGAGCCTCCCTGAACACCCCGATGCCATGATCAAGCTTACCGGTCCGCGCATAGAGACCGCCGAGCGCCGTATACGGTGCCGCCGCGTCAGGCGCAAGCGCCATGGCTTTTCTGGCCGCCGCTTCGGCACGATCGAATTTTTTCTGAAAACCATATATCTCGCTGATCAGCAGGTGAATCTGCGCTTCCTTGCCGGGTGCTTTTTCGATGTGGTTTTCGCACGCCTGAATCGCGGCTTCCGGCTGGTTGACGGAAAGAAGGGTTGAAACAATCATTGACAGGATTTTCAGGTTTTCCGGCTCAATGGCCAGGGCACGGTTCAATTCCGACAGCGCTTTTTCAGGCTCTTTCTTTGCCGCGTAAACAGCCCCCGTTCGGATAAAACCCTCGGCGCTGCCAGGGGTCCTTGCCTTGAGGTCACTGTAGGTCTCCGCCGCCAGGTCCGGCTGCCCGCTGGCCATGTACACGGCGCCCAGCCGCCTGATGACCGGCAGGCTGCCGGGGTCTTTTTTCAAAAGTCCTTTTAAGAGGTAAACGGCGTCCCTGTATGCCTTGTCGCTGACGAACAGGTTCAACAGCAGGTCAAGGCCTTCTTCATAACCCGGATCCATATCAACGGCCTTCTTCAGCGTGTCAATGGCAAGGGATCGGTCCTTATTCAGCAGGTGGGCCCGTGCGAGCTGAACATAGCCCCTCGGCTTGTCCGGTTCCGCTTCAACGACAACGCGGAACTCCCCCACCGCGTCCAGCCCCTTTCCCTGTGCCAGAAGGATGGTTCCCTTTAAAAAGTGAGCGTCAAGGTCTTTCGGATTTTTTTCAAGCACCGTTTCCAGCCACTGCATGGCCAGATCGGTTTTACCCTGGAGATAATGAAGTTGAGCGATCCTGTTGCCGGCGGTAATGGCCTCGGGTTTTGAGCCGGCGCTGTCCACCAGCCGGGTATACGTTGCAAGGGCCTGGTCGATCCGGTTGTCGCGCGTGTAGATTTCTCCTAAAAGAAGTTGCAGCTTCAGTTCTTCCGGCAGGTCGGCCACGGCTTTTTCCATGACGTCGATGGCCTTTTCCCGTTTTTCATTTGTTTCGTAAAAATAGGCCAGTTGGGCCCTGTAACGGATATTCTCCGGTTCACCGGCAGCCAGATCGCGGTATACGGCCTCCGCCTTTTCCTTCTGGTTGCTGCGTTCATAAAATCCGCCCAATTGCAGGGCATACTCTTTTTTTTCCGGATGGTGTTTGACAACAGAACGGTAAGCGGACTCGGCTTTTTCATACTGCTCCTGCCGTTCATAAAACGCGGCCAGGTTGTACATAAGGCTGATGTTTTTTTCGTTCTTCGACAGCCCGGCCTGTAAAACGGTTTCCGCCTCCTTTGGCGCGGATTTTTTTTCCAGCAGGTCCGCCAGCACCAGGTAGGCGTTGATCTTATCCGGGTTGTCCCGGATCACATCTTTCAGCGTGGCCTCTGCCTGGTCCGGCCGGTTTTCCCGGATGGCCACGATGGCGGTGAGATAAAGGGCCTGGGGATGGCTGGGCTGGGCCTCAAGTGTCAGGGCGATTTTCTCTTTTGCCCGGTCCAGGTCTTGTGCGGCGATATATATTTCAGCAAGGGCGAGTTGCGCGTCCCAAAGCGCCGGGTCCAGTTCAACCGCTTTATTTATATAACCGAATGCCTTTTGCCAGTTTTCACGCTTTAATTCGCAGAATCCAAGCTGTAAATAGCCGGGGGCGAAGTTTGGATCGATTTTCAAGGCGTTCTGAAATTCAAGCCTGGCCCGTTCATGGTCATCAGCTTCGAGGAGCGCTTCGCCTTTTTTGAAATAGGTATCCCGCCTGTCTTCTTCGCCGGCACAGCCGGACAGGCCGATAACGAAAAAAATAACCATCAGCCATGGAACACATTTATGCATCATGAAACCTCCACCCCGCCCATTTATCAACGGTACGGGCAATATTGATGGCATCATTACCGGTTCTTTGTTCCGAATATGTTAGGAAAAGACCAGATTTTTGTCATTTTCAAAGCAGTTGCGTCTGGCCCTGATGAAGGGCCAGCAAAACATATCGGACCGTTAATATCAACACAACCGCCACGCAGGACAACGGCAACGGCGCCAGCCACCGCTTCTGCTGACTGATCAGGATTTCGCTTGTCCAGAGGAAAACCACCATTCCGCCGGCCACAGTGCCAAGATGAAGGGTTTTCGCATGGCTTACCGGCAGAAACGGAATGCTGATCACTATCATGATGACCAGGACATCCAGAGGGGTGATGTCAAATGTTTCAAACCGGGTGACAACAAGAAAAATGACGGCACATGCGGCAAGAACGCCCCAGCAGAGATGATGGGCCAGTTGGGGTGAAAACAGGTGCAAAAACGACGTGTTCTCCTGTGTGGTCAGCAACAGATAGAGCACAACCGCGTATGATGTCAGCCGGAAAAGCACGGCAAAAACCCGCCGGTTCACCGCAGAAACCGCCAGCGTGATAAGGCTCAATACCAGAATGCCGATATTGCCCCGAAAAAACGTCAACGACGAAGACAGCGAAAGCCAGACCAGCCACAGCGGCAGAAGGATATGCATCGTCTTTAACGAGAGCGTTTTAAGCGCCGCATCCAGTTTTTTCTCCGCCAGTATGTTTATCAGCCGGTCGCTGCCGATCCCTGCCTGAAACTGCCAGCCGGCGTGATGGGCCGAGTAGAAAAAAAACAGAATGGACGCCGCCAGAACGAGGTAGATGGCAACAACCCATACCTCGGCAAAGTATCTCAGTCGAATGCTCAGAAAAACCATCAGGGCCTGCACGATATAGATGCCGAGAACGGCATCCTTGTGGGTAAAGCCGAGCCTGAGCAGGCGGTGGTGAAAGTGGCGCCGGTCGGGTTTAAAGGGGGATATCCCCCGGGCCATGCGTTCGGACATCACCGTGAGCGTGTCCAGTATGGGAAACCCGAGTATGATCAGGGGCAGGGTTTTGGCGATGGCGGTGCTCTGGCCCTGGGTGAGATAGACACAGAGGGTCGCGGCGCTGAATCCTAAAAACTGGGAACCGGTATCCCCCATGAAAATTGTCGCCGGAAAGGTGTTATACCGCAAAAACGCGAGGAGCGCGCCGGCGATACCCAGGCAGCAGACCACGATCGCGATATTGTCATCCAGGTACGCCAGAACACCGATGGATAAAAAAACGAGAATGGATATGCCGCCGGCCAGGCCGTCAAGCCCGTCGGCCAGGTTGATCGCGTTGGTGATCCCCAGGACAAAGAAAAGCGTCAGCGGAAGCGCTATCCACACCGGCAGCATGATTTCCGTGGTGCCCCATATTCCCAGGTTGGTTATGGCGATTCTGCCGATGGCCATTGTCACGACGATGGCAAGTATCTGTCCCAGGAACTTCTGCTTGTAGTTCAGCCCCGAAAGGTCATCCCAGACGCAGGTGACAAACAGGATCAGCACGCCGGCCAGGTAGGCTGAAATTTCCCTGGAGGGATGGACCATGAAGAGTACCGGGGCGACCGCGCCGGCAACAATGCCGATGCCGCCCACCCGCGGGGTTGGCCGTTCGTGCACCTTGCGCTCATCCGGCATGTCCGTCAACTGCCGGTTCAGGGCCGCCTGCCGGAGCAGCGGGATAAGGACCACGGCAATGTAAAAAGCGATCAGAATGGAAAAAAGAAAATACATTTCAGGGTTCCTTATCCCCCCAGTAGCGTTTATCCGGGTGTTCGGACGTGGCTGTTTCTTCCAGCAGATCTTCTTCCAGTAGAAAGTTTTTAACCTCGGTTTTAGACAATGCCGTTTCGTTGGCTGAGTTATATGCCATTTGTATGGATTGAGAAATCATTTCCGGATACGTGTAGTCAATGTCGCGGTATAGGGAGGAGAAGGCCGGATAAATGGCAAAATAGCGGGGCAGCTCAATGGTGCGGCGGGTCTCTTCGTCGTTCATCAGTTCTTCGTAAAGTTTTTCGCCGGGTTTGGTGCCGATGGTGGTGATCCGGATGTCTTCGGGCCGGTGCCCGTAGACCGGTGCCATCTCTTCAATCATCACATGGGCCAGGTCCAGGATGCGGATGACCGGCATCTTGGTGACAAACACCTCCCCGCCCCGCACAATGGCGGCGGAATCGATAACAAGTTGCACCGCCTGCCGGATGCTCATGATAAAACGGGTCATTTCCGGGTCGGTGAGGGTGACAGGACCGCCCTTTTTGATCTGCTGGCGGAAAATCGGAATAACCGAGCCCCTGGACCCCAGGACGTTACCGAAGCGCGTAGAGGCAAATATCTGGCCGGTGTCGCGCAGATTGCTGTTGGCCGCCGTCATCAGGCGTTCGCCCATCAGTTTTGAGGTGCCCATGACATTGGTCGGGTTGACCGCCTTGTCCGAACTGGTGAAGATCACCCGCCCCACACGATTGGCGCAGGCCGCCTGAATGATGTTCTGCACCCCCAGGATATTGGTCTGGACCGCTTCAAAGGGGGATTTTTCGCACAGGCCCACATGCTTGAAGGCAGCGGCATGAAACACCACGTCCACGCCGGCCATTTTGCGGCCTATTTTATGACTGTCCCGCACATCGGCCAGAAAAAACTGCGTGTTGCCGCATTGTGCATACTCCTGTTCCTGGAAAAACAGGTCGCTTTCATTGTTGTCCAGGCCGATGACTTCGGCGGCGGCATATACGTGCACCATCTGGCGCACCAGTTCCTGGCCCACGCTGCCGCAGGAGCCGGTGATCAGGACTGTTTTGTCTTTGAAAAAATGATTCATGGTGTGGTCATCTCCCCTGTTCATTAACGCGTTTTAAAAAATAGTGAACCGTTTCTTTCAGCCCTTTTCGCAAGTCATACCGGGACGTCCAGTTCAGCCTGTCCCTGGCTTTGGACGTGTCTGAAAAATTTCGCGTCACATCACCAAGCCGTTTTTCGCCGTGCATTACCCGCACATCGGTAATGCCGTTTTCGTTTAAAACCAGAAGCAGAAGGTCGACCATTTCCCCGACCGTGGTTTCCCTGTTTGTGGCGATCTGAAATGTTTCGCCGCCGATGCCCGGTGTATGCTGCGCCAGTTTGATGGCGGTTATCAGGTCGTCGATATAGATAAAGTCCCGGGTCTGGGTGCCGTCGCCGTATATTTCAAGGGTTTCTCCGTTCATGGCCTGCTTGATAAATTTAGCAACAACGCTGTTTTTACGGCCGGAGCCGGGACCGTAGACATTGCCGAACCGCAATGCCACCGTTTCCACTCCGAATGTCCGATAATAGGCGGAGCAGTATCCCTCACCGGCCAGTTTACCGGCGCCATAGGGAGAGACCGGATGGGGCGCCAGTTCTTCGTGAATGGGCGGTTCGCATTCGCCGACGGGGGCCCCGGAAGAGGCAAAGATAAAGCGGCCGACCTTGTTCAGCCGCGCCGCCTCCAGCATGTTGAAGGTGCCAAAGACATTGTTCTGCATATCCGCCTCCGGATCCTCAACGGAAGGGCCGACCCCCGTGTTCGCGGCAAGGTGAACGATCACATCCGCATATTCTGAGGCTTTCAGGCAAATGTTTTTATCTTTAATATCGCCCCTGATCAGATGGACCTGTTTGTCCGGAGGATCATTCAAACTGTCAGATTCGGAAAAAACGCAGACCGCGCCAAGGTCTTCTTTTGTGCCGACGGTCAGGTTGTCAAGGACAATGATGCGATGCCCTTTTTCTTTGACAAGGTGATCAATCAGTCGGGTGCCGATAAATCCGCAGCCGCCGGTAACGAGCCATGTCAGCATAATCCTGAAACCTTCACGTTATGGGTTGATGGTGTTGGGGCCGGTTTCCCGGCCCGGCAGCATCCGGTCCACGGCTGTTTTGATTTCCGCGGCCAGGTCCTTATCCACGGCTTTCAATCTTTCATAGGCCTGCCGGGCGGCGGTTTTTTCATTCAGCAGCCGCAACGCGCCGTAAAGGCCGGCATAGGCGGTACTCTCTTCAGGGCACAGGTCTATCACGGACTGGAATAAAGGCACCGCCTCCCTTGCCTGTCCCCTGGTGACAAGGGCGGAGGCCAGGTTGCTTTTGGGCTCGCAGTAATGGGGTTCGAGCTGGATGGCTTTGCGGTAGAAGGTTATCGCCTCTTCCACACGCCCGCTGTTGTACATCAGGACGCCTATGTTGTTGTATGGCGGGGCGTAATCCTCTTTGTATCGGATCGCCTGCCGATAGTGGTAAATCGCATCCGCCGGTCTTTCTTTTACCGCAAACATATATCCCAGGTTGTTGTGGGCAAGTTCGTTTTCCGGATCGATTGCAAGCGCTCTTCGATAACAGGCGACCGCCGTTTCCGTTTCGCCCCTCCTCGCCAGGGCCTGGCCCAGTTCAACGTGTACCCGGGCTTTGCCGGGTGCTTTCTTTACACCGTCCATCCAGAAGACGACTTCGTCCCGCCATGTGTTATTGCGCTGATACGTCCACATGGAGAAAACCGCGATAACGGCCGCCATCGCCCCTATTCCCGCCCATCGGGCGTTAACATGTTCAACAACCAGCAGGGGCGGTATCATGGCGGGCAGCATGGAAGGCAGGTAGGTGCGGTGCTCGAAAATCAGCTCCAGCGGAATAAAGGAGGACTCAATGGCAAGATTGCCCAGAAACCAGAATATGGCAAACGACACAAGCCTGTACCGCTTTGCCGCAAACAGGGCGGCAAGAAAAAGACCGCACAGGGCAAGGACGGACAGAATCGTTGTTACCGGGTCAATCAACGAATGTGAGAGCGCAAAGTCATAGTCAAGGGTCAGCCGGCCGGGGTGGGGGAAAAAAAGAAGAGAGATGTAATAGGCAACGATTCTCGGTTGGGTCAGCAGCCGTTCTTCAAGTGTAAACGGCCGGTTGCCATATCCGGCCAAGATGCTCTCCACAGGGGTTTTGCCGAGATAGAAAAAGGCAAGAACAGGGATCAGCCCGGCGATTACAATCAGCCATGGCAGTTGTTTTTTGATCCACCTGCCGTCAAGGTCCTGAAAAAAATACCACTCGTAAAGAAAGAGAAAGACCGGCAGGGTCGCGGCAATCTCTTTGGAACCAAGGGCCAGGACGCCGGAGAGCGCGCAGGCGGCAAAAAGCAGGCGGACCTTCTTCTCCGGCTGTCGGGCCTGTTCCCGCTGCCGGCGCCTGGCCGCTATGTAGCAGAACAGGGAAAGCATGTAAAACATGGCGGCCATTGAGGTCATCCGTTGCACAATGTAGGTGACGGACTGGATATGGACGGGATGTGTCATCCACAGCATTGCGGCGAACAGGGGGATCATGCCCGGCTTTATGGCGCGCAACAGAAGCGTCTGCCGGACCACAAGAAACACAAGAAACGCGTTTACTATATGAATGATTATGTTGACAAGGTGATAGCCGGTGACCTGGTACCGGTGAATATAATAGTTAAGGGCAAACGTAAGATGGGCCAATGGCCTGAGAGGGTTGGGGCTGTTGGTGATGCGCAGAATCTGTTCCGGGTCCAGGCGGGTCATCCGGATATGGGGGTTTTTCGTGATGTTCGGCTCGTCATCAAAATAAAACGGCGCATGCAGGGTGTTGGCATAGATGAGACTTCCCCACACGACAAGAACAAACACCGGAGCAAGCTGGATTGTTTTAAACCGCATATCTCATGTTTCGTGGCTGTGGCAGGCAAAAACGAGGGCTAATTGGTACTGGTGTCGCTGTTCACCTGTATTTCAAATGACGGTTTATGCGCCGGTTGCCTGGTTCTGATCTAAAAACTCAAGGAGCACGGGCATCATGGCCTGAATAAAGCGGTCCATGCGACGCTGGGCTTCCGACAGCGTCTCTTCCCGCGGAAAGGGGGTGATGGGGCGGATAAACAGGTCGTGGGTATTATCACCGGTCAGGGCGTGCAGGGAAAGGTGGAACCGGTTGATGTTTTTATCGTGGGTGGCCCACTTTTTTGTCTGAAACCAGAAATAAACCAGTTGGCGGTCGCCCATGTACTCGATTACCATCTGGCTGACGGTGATATCTCCAAAACCGGCAACGTTTTTTATGTCATGCGTTGATGTATCCGTCGCTTTCCAGCCCGTGCTGCGAAGACAGACCGTGGGGGAGTGAAAAAAATTGGTGTGCTCCAGAAACGCCGACCCCCTGTATCCAAGATAGAGCGAAACGCTCCTTTCCCCCGGGTGGGTGTAGGTGGCTGAAAAGGACGCTTCCGCGCCTGATTTTTCCACGATCTCCGGATCAACGATTTCCTGTCTGCCCTGCCAGCCGTCAAAGGTAAGCGGAAAGCGCTCCAGACCGCCCTGGATCGTAAATGGCGGGAGTGTCTGTGTGTTCAAAGCAAGAAAGGCAACAATGCCCAACAGGACACCAGACATGTAAAACCCCGCATCGTTGCCACCTGAGGGAAAGGCGGTATGTTCTTCGGAAAGTTGCTTGTCCGGACTGTCTTGTTTTTCCGGAAACAATTTTAAAGCCCGGCCGATCAGAACCAGGATCACAAGGGCAACCATGAAAATAGCCCACCCGGAAAAATCATGAAAAAACCCCTGGGCCACCTGTTCTCCGTATTTGTCGGTCAATATCCCGGTAATGCCGATTCTCAAACCATTTGTGAGTACGGCCACCGGCAGGGCCGATACAACCAGCACGACACGTTTCCAGGTGGATTTCTCAAATAACCAGGCATACAGGCAGCCCATGGCCAGCAGCGGAAGAATAAACCGCAGGCCGCTGCAGGCATCCACAACCTCCAGTTGCGTGACACCCAGGTCAATCACATTTCCCCGGACGTACACACTGATGCCGAAGAGCTGAATGATGGCGCCACCCAGGCTGGAAGAAACCGCTTTCAACCAGACGCCGAGGGTGCGGTCCAGTATGGCCGGCAGCGGCACCATGAAAATCAGAAAGCCCAGTGGAAAAAGAAGGGTCCGCATGGATCGAAGGCCAAAACAGAAGGCGGCAAACCCCAGAATCAGTATGGGGATCAGCGGGCGGGAAAGGTTGCCGCTGGAGCCCAGAACGGCATAAACGGAAATCAAAAGCAGGAGAAACAGCACAGGCAGGACGCGCCAGTCCGTATTAAAACGAATGGCTTTGACCGTTTCTTTTTTATCCCACAGAAGATATACCGTGACCAGCGGTATGAGAAATCCGTAGGAATAGTCATCGTTGGTCAACCACACCTGGACCAGCGCTTTCAGCGGCACCCAGTAGGCAACCCCGAAAAGCAGCAGCAACAGGGCCGTCTTTACGCCGACCGTATTGAATGATTTGTTTTGCAAAACATTTTCTGTCATGATGATTTATCGCCGTGTCGGAGCCATATCTCCGCTCATTATGTCTTGGTGCATGATAAGTCTACCCGCCGGGGTTGCCCGTCTCCCTGCCGGGGGTCCTGCCCGACATCATAGACGGGCATGGTGTCGATATCGACTTTTCGTCCCAGGAGACTCCTTAACTTGTTGACCAGCACCCATCGGGCGGGATAGCGCAGGTATTTATGCATGACCGGTGAAACCGAGCCGATCATCCAGCAGTTTTTCGGGCAGGTGGCCACGCACTGCCGGACATCGTCGGCCCGGGCCCCTTTCCACAGTTCTTCAAAAGTCTCGCATCGCTTAATATTGCCAAATGTTTTATACCAGTATTTTTCTTCCATGCCGTTGCACGGCAGAACCTCACCGTAGGGATCAATGAAAAAATTTTCCGTGCCGGCCTCGCAGGGCAGCAGGCGCCTGCCGCCGCGGATGTAATTGATCAGTCCGAGATTAAAAAAGGCCCGGAACCAGCTTTTGGGAGATGCCTCCCGCAACAGGCGGTTGATCAACTCGGCGAAATCGGCGATTACTTCTTCCTGATTGGTGATCTCATTGTCGAATTTATGAAAATAAAAGGAATTGTGAAACGCGGCGGTGGCAAATTCCATGCGGAGCTGTTTGGCCAGCTCGTAGAGCCAGAGCATATCCCGGGAGTTACTGTTGGAAACGGTGATCCCGAAACCGACATCCGTGCGTCCCATTTCCCGTAATCCCAGAAGCGTGCGCAGCCCCCGGTCGAAACCGCCGGTCCGGCCCCGCAGTTCATCGTTTTTCTCCGACAGTCCTTCAATGCTGACGCGAAACCCCAGTTCGGGAAATTTTTCAGCCAGGGCAAGCGCCGTGTCCGTGTAAAAGCCGCTGGTGGATACGCAGACCCGTTTGGAGTGCCTGAACACCACTTCGAGAATCTCCTCCAGGTCATCCCGGACCAGGGGTTCGCCGCCGGTGATATTGGTGATGTTGACCCGCGGCATTATTTCCAGGTCCCGGGCGGTAAACTCCTTTTGCTGGTCGGAGGGGTTTTCCCAGATATTGCACATGCGGCAGCGCATGGGGCAACGGTAGGTTACAATGATGGATGCGTCCATTGGGCCATCAACTCTTTCTTTTTGTCACGGAATAATAGAGGGACGCCATCTGATCGGCAATGACGTCCCAGCTGTAATTGTCCAGCACAAAATTTCGGGCCGGTTGTCTGATGGCCTCGACGTTGTTCGGATTTTCGAGAAGATGCCGCAGCGTTTTTTGCAGGTCCTGTACATCGCGGTTCTGAAAGGTATAACCATATTTCCGCAGCGCCTCCAGATTGGGTGGAATATCGCTGGCCAGGCAGCAGTTGCCGTATGACATGGCTTCCAGCAGGGCAATGGGAAACCCCTCCAGGGTAGACGGCAGGCAGAACAGGTAGGCGTTGCTGAACAGCTCCCGCAGGGGATCACCGGAGACAAAGCCGGGAAAACAGATGCGCGGGTCATCTCCAGCCAGCGCTTTCAGCCTGGCTTTATATGCATCCGCGTGGGCCGCGTCTCCGGCAATCACCAGCTTCATGCCGGTGTCAATGCCGCGGAACGCTTCAATAAGAAAATGGGCGCCTTTTTCTTCCACCAGCCGGGCGGCAAACAGGATATACCGCCGGGGTGTCAGGCCCTGCTTTAGAATCCAGTCAGGCCCTTTGGGTTCAACCCGATTGACGCCGGTCGGAATATGGATTATTTCACGGCCGAATTTTTTTTGATAGTATGTTATTTCAGCTTGCGAAACAGCGGTTGTCCGGTGCGGGAAATAAACGGCCGTGTATTCGGCCAGCCTTAAAAACGCTTTCCCCCAGAACCCCCATTTATCACGTTTCCATTCCAGACCGTGGGTCTGCACAACAGTAGGCAAGCCCGCCAGCCGCGTGAAAAGGGAGAACAGGGACGGGCCCACGGCATGGACATGCACAATGTCGGCCTCCCGGCGTTTCAGCACGTCCAGAGTGGCGTTAAAGCAGATGGACAGTTTATGAAGCGCTTTGGTGTTGATGGAAGCAACAGGCCGCAGTTCCATGCCTTTAAACGTTTTTTCCACCGGGCCGTAGTCCCGGCTGGTATAAACCACGACCCGGTGTCCTTTTTTTGCCAGGCGTGAGCCGATCTCCTCGGTCAGTTTTTCGATCCCGCCGCCGATGGGCATGCCTTTAACGGCAATATAGGCGATAGAAAGACTCATGGCGTCGTCAGGGCGCGCGCATAAACGGCCATTAGCTGGTCATAATGGGTTCGGGGATTAAATTCAGACACCACTGCGTCCCTGGCCGCCCTGCCCATGATCATCAGGTTTTCCGGAGGTGCCTGAAGCACAACCTGCATTTTGTTCGTAAGGTCCGCGAGGTCACCCGGAGCAAAAAGGTAGCCGGTGACGTTGTCTCTCACCATTTCAGGAATGCCGCCAATGGCCGCGCCGATGATCGGTTTGCCGGCCGCCATGGCTTCCAGGATCGAAAGCGGCGCGTTTTCGTACCACTTGGAAGGAACCATAACCGCCCTGGCGCCGGATATCATGTCCCGTAGCCGATTGCCCGACAGGTATCCCTCAAAAGAGATTCGCGCATCCTGCGCAGCCAGTGTTGTCAATTCGCTTTTTAAAGGACCGTCCCCGGCAATGCGCAATCTGACGGCATTGTCCGGTAAGCGCATAAAAGCCCGCACCAGGTCCTCTACCCCCTTTTCCTGCGACAGGCGACCAAAATAGAGGAAGTAGTTACCCGCTTTGTCTGCATTGTCAGCCGAACTGCCATTCTGTTCCTGTTCGGCAGGATCGACAAAATTGGGGACATAAACGATCTGCTCCGCGTCCCAGCCGAAATCGATCAGCTTGTTCTTAAGAAATCTGCTGGGAGCGATAAAAAAGCGAATATTTTTTCGATATTTACCCAACCAGTCATTAAACCCGGATTCCAGGGCATAAGCGGCTGACGCGGCCGCACTGTTTTTGTGGCATCTGTTTTTGATCGCCATGTAATAGCGGCTGCCCCTGCAGTCTTCGCATACGCGGTGGTTGCGCATCAGCTTATAGCTGGGGCAGATCAGTTTGTAGTCATGCAAAGTCATTACCACGGGGATTTGCTCGGCCCGGAGCAGGTCAAGAACGGCGCTGGTCAGCCGGCCGTAGATGTTATGGGCATGGACAATGTCCGGGCGAAACGACAGGAGCAGTTTCTTGAGCGCTGTCCTGGCGGTCGTGGAGTAGAGGATCTCCCGGAAAGTTTTCAGCCCTCTCCAGGACAGGCTGACGCTCTCCGTCTCAATATGCGGCGGAAAGAACGACGCGGTCTCGCAGGAGACATCATCTGCGTGGGCCCGGGCAAAAGACTGCACCTTCTGGCCGTTTGCGCGCAAAAGGTCCATTTCGCCAAAAAAAACCCGCTCGGATCCGCCTCTGATATAGTGGTAGTTGTTTAAAAAAAGTATCTTCATCAATGGGAAGGATTAAACCGGAGACTGTGAAACAATCATCGCGTCCAGGCGCTGAGGTCACAACGCATGGTTTGTTCCAAGTTTTTTATTTCCGAATTTATTCTGACAACCACTTCTTCAGGATAACGGTGGCTTGTTTGCGTTTTTTCGCCCTTCCGGTTGTGCTTTTTTATAAAATCGACAACCCCTGTGTCCTTGATTTTTTGTTTGAGGAAATAA
>JAXHVI010000219.1:0-18267 GCA_034189195.1 Thermodesulfobacteriota bacterium
AGTGCTCAACCGTCGTTATTGCAGACCCCGCCTCTATCCAAACGCTCGATGGGAATTTCAGCCCATTTTTTGGGGCATGGATAGGTTTTTTTGTTGACAGACATTCAACCATATCAGCGATACCGATTTGGATGAAGAAAAAGATGAAACACCTGCTGGTCATCGACAACTACGACTCTTTTACCTACAACCTGGTGCAGCTTTTCTCCCTGTTTGACCTGAACATTCGGGTCCATCGCGGCGATAAAATCACGGTTGCGGAAGTGGCTGCCGCCGGCCCGGACTACATTCTGATCAGCCCGGGCCCCAGAACCCCGGCCCACGCCGGCATTTCCATCGACCTTGTCAGAACTTTCAGCGGCAGGGTGCCGGTCCTGGGCGTGTGCCTGGGCATGCAGTGCATCAACGAGGCGTTCGGCGGGAAAACGGTGCGGTGCCCGGTGCCGGTCCACGGCAAGACCAGCCCGGTGTTTCACGGGGGAGACCGCCTTTTTGCCGGCCTGCCCTCGCCCTTTACCGCGGCCCGGTACCACTCCCTGATGGTTCAGCAGAACAGCAACACGCTTTGCGTGACCGCCACTACCGAAGACAATGTAATCATGGGCCTGCGCCACCCGGGCCATCCCACCTTTGGTGTTCAGTTTCACCCGGAAAGTTTTCTCACCGAACACGGAAAACAGATGGCGAAAAATTTTCTGGCGCAAGGATAATGTCATGGATCCGTTTCTAAACACCCTGCCAAAACCGGTCGCCGTTCACACCGAGCCTCTTTGCCTGGACGAACCGTTTGAAACCACGGCGGCCCGGTTTGCCGATCGGCCCCACACTGTGGTTCTGCTGTCCGGCGGTGATGCGGACAGCGCCCGGTATCACCTGCTGGCAACAGACCCCTGGCTGGTCTTTACCGCCAAAACAGACCATCTGGAATTCCAGACAGAAGCAGGCCCCCATACCTTTACCGGCCACCCCGTTGAGGCTGTAAAAAAAATTCTTTCCCGGTTTCACATGGAAGTCCCCGATCTGCCGGCCCCTGTCGGTGCGGGCCTGTTCGGATATCTGTCCTATGACCTAAAGGATTGCCTTGAACATCTTCCCCGCACGTCAGTGGATGATCTTTGCCTGCCCGATCTTTACCTGTTTGCCCCCCGGCTCATTCTGGTCCACGACAGAAAAAGAAACACCACCCGGCTCTGTGTCCCCGAATTTTCGGCTGACGCCCCCCGGCAGGCCCTGGACCGGTTTTACGCGGTCATGAGCCAGCCGGCCCCGGTCCCCGGCCCGGTTTCCATCGGCAACGGGTTTATCTCCAACTTCACCCGGCCCGATTACGAGGCGGCCGTGGCCCGCATTCTGGACTACATTGCCGCCGGTGATGTCTACCAGGTCAACATGAGCCAGCGATTTGAGACCGCCTTTGACGGCGATCCGTATGCTCTTTTTGCCCGGCTCTACAAAAAAAACCCGGCCCCGTTTTTTGCCTATGTCCATGCCGGCGACCACCTCCTTCTTTCCACGTCACCGGAACGGTTTCTGCTCCAGCAGGGCCGTTTCGTGGAGACCCGGCCCATCAAGGGAACCCGGCCCAGGGGCAAGACGCCGGACCAGGATGAACGAAACAGGGAGGAGTTGCTGAACAGCGGAAAGGACGACGCCGAGCTTTCCATGATCGTGGACCTGCTGCGAAACGACCTGGGCCGGGTCTGCGCCTCCGGCACCGTGAAGGTGGCCGGGCACAAGCACCTGGAGGCCTACGACAATGTCTTTCACATGGTGTCGAAGGTCACCGGCAAACTGGCCCAAAACCGGGACACGGCCGACCTTGTCGAGGCCGCCTTTCCCGGCGGGTCGATTACCGGGTGCCCCAAAATCCGGTCCATGGAGATCATCGACGAACTGGAGCCGTGCCGCCGCCACATCTACACCGGCTCTATCGGGTACATCAGCTTTCACGACACCGCCGACCTCTCCATTGCCATCCGCACCGCCACCCTGCACGGGGGCAGACTCTTTTATTCAGCCGGCGGCGGCATTGTGTACGACTCGGTGCCATCGGAAGAGTATGAAGAGACCCTGGCAAAGGCCCGGACCATGTTGGACGCCTTTGCCGGGCCGGAGATTGTGCCGGCAAACCGGCCTCTTGTCTGGCTTAACGGCCGCATGGCCAAAGAGAACGAGGCAGCTGTTCCCCTTTCATCACCGGGGTTTCAGTACGGGGCCGGCCTGTTTGAAACCATTCGGGCCGACAATGGAACACCCCGCCTGCTGGACGCCCACATTCAGCGGTTCAATCACTCCTGGCCCGAAATCTTTCCCGGACCGGCCCCAGACCTGACATGGAAGACCATCATCGAGCAGGTGCTGATCGCCAACGGCTTAAACAAAGGCCCGGCAGCCGTCAAAATTCTGGCATCCCTGGGACAAAGGGAAACCGCGCCCTTTGATTACACCCTGGCGGTAACAGCAAGGCCTTACACCCACCGGCTTGCCCTGATAAACAAAAAGGGCATTGACCTTGTCCTTTACCCCGAACCCCGGCAGATTGCCACGGCCCGGCACAAGACCATAAACTACCTGTTCTATTTTCAGGCAGGAAAATGGGCCAAAGCACAGGGCGCGGACGAAGCAGTGATTCTCAACCCGGACAACACCCTTTCTGAAACCAACACCGCCAACCTGATGCTGGTGTATGACCGCACCATCCTGGTGCCGTCATCCGCCACGGTGTTGCCCGGCGTCATGCAGCAGACCGCACTTGATCTGCTTCAATCATGGGGATACGAAATAAAAGAAACGCCGGTCACCCTGAACCAGGCCCTTGAAGCAGACGGCCTGTTTCTGACCAACTCCCTGATGGGTGCCGTGCCGGTGCTGAGCATTGATGGCCGGAAAACCTCCCCGGCCTTTGATTTGTGTGAAAGGATTAATCGGGATGTGAGACATTAAAGAGTTGCGACCGGTGGATTTCGATACCGATACCGATACCGATACCGATTTGGATTTGAATTTGTAGGCTGTTGCCTCTTGTGTCAGGGCTCTGGTATAGTGGCAGTCATATCTTGTTGCATAAGCGGAGGGGAAATGACCCTTGATCAGGCCGTTGTGTTTGCCGTGCTGCTGGTGACCCTGGTCTTTTTTGTGTGGGGCCGGTGGCGGTATGACATTGTTGCCCTGGGTGCCCTGCTGGCGATATTTGCCGCCGGGCTGGTGCCCGGAGACGAGGTATTTTCCGGGTTCGGCCATCCGGCGGTGATCACGGTGGCGGCCGTGCTGGTGATCAGCCGGGGCCTGGTCAACGCCGGGGTGGTGGAGAGCCTCTCCCGGCTGCTGGAAAAGGTGGGCGACCGGCCCACCCTTCAGGTGGCGGCCCTTACCGGCATCGTGGTGGTCTGCTCGGGCTTCATGAACAACGTGGGGGCACTGGCCCTGATGATGCCCGTGGCTGTCTGGATGTCCCGCAAAAGCGGGCGCTCCCCTTCCCTGCTGCTCATGCCCCTGGCCTTCGGCTCCCTGATCGGGGGCCTGATCACACTGATCGGCACCCCGCCCAACATCATTCTGGCCACCTTTCGCACCGAGACCGGAAACCCGGCCTTTGGCATGTTCGACTTCGCGCCTGTGGGCCTGGGTGTGGCAGCGGCGGGCCTGATCTTTATTTCACTGGCGGGCTGGCGGCTCACGCCCCGGCGGCAGAGCGACACCGAGGCGGATGAACTCTTTGAAATCGACGACTACATCAGCGAAGTGGTGGTGCCGGAGACCTCAAAAATGGTGGGCCAGACCCTCTACCATCTCTCCCTGGCCATGGAAAAGGACAAGCAGGTCACGGTGGTGGGTCTGGTGCGCGGAGAGCGCCATATTCCGGCGCCGTCCTGGTACGAGGTGCTGTCCGCCGGCGACATTCTGGTGGTGCAGGCCGATGCCGAGGAGCTTCAGTTTCTCATCGACGAGCTGGGCATGGAGCTGGCCGCCAACCGGGAGTCGGACAAGGCGGCGCTGGAGTCCGACGACATTCATATTGTTGAGGTCATTGTTTCCCCGGGATCGGCCATGATCGGCCATACCGCCATGAGCATGCGGCTGCGGCGCAATCATGGCGTGAACCTGCTGGCCGTGGCCCGCCAGGGCCAGCGGCTCAAGACCCGGCTGGGCCAGACCCGGTTTGCCGCCGGCGACATCCTGCTGCTGCAAGGGGGGCAGGAGGCGATCAGCACCTTTCTTTCGACCATGAGCTGCCTGCCCCTGGCCCAGCGCGGTTTTCATCTTTCCCGGCCCCGGCAGGTGGTGCTGGCCGTGGCCATTTTCGGCGCGGCCATGGCGGCCGCGGCCCTGGACCTGGCGCCGGTGCAGGTGGCCTTTGCCGGGGCCGCCCTGATCATGGTGGTGACCGGGCTGATTCCGTTAAAAGAGATTTATGAAAGCGTGGACTGGCCCATCATCATTCTGCTGGGGGCACTGTTTCCCCTGGGAACGGCCCTGGAGACCACGGGCGGGGCCCAGCTGATCGCCGACAGGCTGGTGCTGCTCTCCGGCCGGTTTCCCCCCTGGGCCGTACTGGCCGTGCTGATGGCCGGCACCATGCTGCTTTCCAACGTGATCAACAACGCCGCGGCCGCCGTGCTGATGGCCCCCATCGCCCTGAGCCTTGCCCAGGGCATGGGCGTGTCCGCCGACCCCCTGCTCATGGCCGTGGCCGTGGGGGCCTCCTGCGCCTTTCTGACGCCGGTGGGCCACCAGTCCAACGCCCTGGTGATGGCGCCCGGCGGCTACCGGTTCGGCGATTACTGGCGCATGGGCCTGCCCCTCTCCGTTATCGTGATGGTAGTGGCCGTGCCCCTGATCGTGATGGTGTGGCCGTTTTGAAACCGGCAACAGGCCGGACGGTATTCAGGTTTTAAATTATTCCCCTGCATAAGTGGATGGAACTGCCTGACAGGTTGAACAGACCGCCCTGCCGATAAAAGTGTTGCCATTGTCTTAATTTTATTATAAAATTTACCTGTCATCCAGTTGGTTCCGGACATCCGGCACCGTGCCCGGGAGATTCAAGACCCAAAAGGCAGGATGGGCCACATTCTTCAAACAGTAATATCAGAGGGGAGACAACGCAGGCATAAATTGTGTTCGGCGTGACAACACCACAGCCATTTTCTTTCGACTTCGACAACAGCCAATGAATTTAGAACCGACTTCAAACAACAGGCAAACCGCTTCAAGCAGGCCGCCCGGAGAGGACGGTCCTGGCATCGGCATGGTTATCGCAACGGTGATGCTGCTTGTTGCCGGTGTCGCGTTTACCGGGTGGACAATCCGGCGGGCCGATCAGGCCATGCGGCGCGATCTGCTGCAAAAGGCCCAACAGATCGCGAACTTCGTCAATGTAAAAAACATCATGGCGCTTTCCGGCACGAGTGACGACGAAGATCATCCGATATACAAAAGACTTCAGCAACAGCTCAACACGGTCCGCGCCGCGGCCGGATACCGATACCTGTACCTGATGGGCAGGCATTCAGGGGAGCAAAAAAAGAGCCCGGCGGAAATCTTTTTCCTCCTGGACACCCAGGATGACCGGCTGGAAACCGATACCGCCTGTGGCCCCGGTGAACCTTATGAAGAGGCGACGGAGGACCTGGTTCATGCCTTTCGAACGGGTATTCCCGTGGTGGAAGGTCCTGTCAGCGACCGGTGGGGCACATGGGTTTCAGCCCTGGTTCCCCTGTTTGATCCCGGCCAGACGGTATACGAATCCGCGCTTCCGTCCGATGCAAGGGACCTGATACAAAAAGCCGTGGATTTTTACCACGCCCATGGCCGGGACCGGCTGCTGGAGGAAATGAGAAAAAAGAACGGGCTGTTCCACCATGACGACCTGTACGCTTTTGCTTATGACCTGGACATGACGTTCGTGGCCCACCCGGTCAGGCCCAGCCTGGTGGGGCAAAACTGGATCGATAAGAAAGATCGCCCCGGCGGCCGGTATTTCCGGCAGGAAATTCAAAAAACGGCTCTTTCCAAAGGTTCGGGCTGGGTCGATTATGAATATGAAAACCCCGTCAATCGACAGATCGAGCCGAAAACCACCTTTGTTCAGCGGCTGGACGATCTCATCCTCTGTGCCGGCGCCTATACGGGAACCGGAAGCGTTGTGGCGGTCCTCGGCATGGACGTGGACGCTCACGACTGGAAAATGATGCTGATCCGGGCCGGCCTTCCACCTGCCCTGCTGACGCTGGCACTGGCGGCCATCCTGCTGACCGGTCATATATTGCTGACGCGACGATCCCGGCATGCCGCCCTGCCGCCGTTTTGGATGCAGTCTCTTGTCCCGGTACTGGCAATAGCAACAGGCCTGGTCCTGACGCTGTTCGCGGCATGGACGGCCCACCATGCGGAAGAAAAGGCCCGCGGAGAGATATTCTCGCGACTTGCCGCAAGCCGGGCAAATGCCCTTGCGGTCTCACTTCACAAGCTTCGGGATACCGAACTGGAGGGACTGGCCGGTTTCATGGAACGGCCCGGCGATATCACCGAAGCGGACTTCCGCCGCTACGCTTCATACCTGGAAAACAACCCGACCGTCCTTACCTGGGTGTGGACACCGGCGGTGCCGGCGGAACAGAAAACCGGTTTTGAGAACCGTACGCAAAAGGCCGGAATGAAGGATTTTACCGTCTGGCAGCAGAACGCCGACGGCAAAAAGATACCGGCCACAGGCCGGGATATTTACTACCCCGTTCTGTATATGGCCCCACTGGCGGGAAGTGAAAGTGTGCCGGGTTTTGATATCGGTTCTGAACCGTTGCGCCGGAAGGCCCTTGAGGCATCAATCCTCACCGGCCTGTCCACCGCCTCCGACCCCATTACTCTGGTGCAGGAGACCGGGGGGCAGAAAGGGCTGCTGGTTGTCCATCCCGTTTTTCGCGGCCCCCCTTCCGACACGCCGAACGGATTTGTCGTCGCCGGTCTGCGCATGGGCACGCTGCTGCAAAACGCCGTCCAGGAGCGGCCGGCCGTGGTCGACATGGCTCTTCTCGACCGATACGGCCAGCCACAACGCCTTGCCGCGATCCAGGCCAACGAGCTGCCCTCTTCCCCCGGTCTTGCGGCGACCTACTTTATGCCCATCCTGGGCAAGGTGTTTTCCGTCACCGTTTATCCGGATGCCGAATTCGTCAAGCTTCATCCGGCCAGGGCGGGCCTGGCCGCCGCCTTCACCGGCCTGCTGCTGACCGCCGCTGTAACGCTGGTGATGGTCGGCTACATTCGACGCCGCAGGCAACTGGAACAGCTGGTGGCCCAGCGGACCCGCAGTCTTCGTGAAAGTGAGCAACGCTATGCCCAGATCGTGGAAAACGCCAACGACACGATATTCACCACCGACGAAAACGGCCGCTTCACCTTTGTCAACCCGGTGGCGCAAAAAATCAGCGGATACGACGAAACAGAACTTTTAGGCCGCCACTTCACCCTGCTGATTCCTCCGGAACACCACAAGGCAGTGGCCCGATTTTACGACATTCAATTCACGGAAAAAACACCGAACACCTATTACGAAATGCCGATACTGCGAAAGGACGGAAAGCGCGTCTGGCTCGGGCAGAATACCGGACTGATTTTAAAAAACGGCCGGGTTGCGGGTTTCCAGGTTGTTGCCCGCGACATCACCGACCGCAAGCAGGCCGAGGACAAGCTGCGCAGTGCCCTTGAACGCATTCACGCGCTGATGGAATCGGTCCAGGCCGGAATCATCCTGGTGCGCAAAAGCGACCGGGTGATCGTCGAAGCCAATCCTGCCGCGGCCCGTATCGCCGATGTTTCAGTCGACGCCCTGGTCGGAACGCCCTGCCAGGAGCATTTCTGCCCGGCCGAAATAGGTCGCTGTCCGGTTTTTGATCTGGGGCAGGAAGTGGATAACTCTGAACGGTCCGTGTACCGCGCGGATGGAGAGCACGTGCCTGTTTTAAAAACCGTCACCCCCTTGTCCCTGGACGGCGAGGACTATCTGCTGGAAAGCTTTGTGGATATTACGGACCTCAAGCGGGCCGAGGAGAAGCTGCGGTTTCAAACCCGCCTGCAGGAACTGCTGACCGAAATTTCGACCACTTATATCAGCCTGCCCCTGGACCGCATGGATGTGGCGGTTGAAAACTCGCTGGGGGAAATGGGCATTTTTGTGGGCGCGGACCGGGTTTACCTGTTTGACTATGATTTTGAAAAACAGGTCTGCAACAACACCCATGAATGGTGCGCCGCCGGAATTGCACCGCGGATCGACACGCTGCAGGCGATTCCGTTTAGCGTCATACCGCAATGGGTGAATGCCCACCGGCAAGGCAAAACGCTGTGCATCGACGATATAAAGGCCTTGCCGCCGGAGGACGGCGTCCGCCGTCTGCTGGAACCGCAGGGTGTTCAAAGCATGATTGCCGTCCCCCTGATGGATAATGAACGATGCCTGGGCTTCGCCGGTTTTGACTCCATCAGCGCCCTCCGCCACTACTCGGACGCCGAAAAAAAATTGCTGACGGTATTCGCGCAAATGCTGGTGAATATCCGTAAACGGCACGAAATCGAACAGTCGCTGCACCAGGCCACCCAACGGGCCAGGGCCGCCACGCAGGCCAAAAGCGAATTTCTCGCCAACATGAGCCATGAAATACGGACGCCCATGAATGGTATTCTCGGCATGACCTCCCTGCTCCTTGAAACGGAACTGACCGGAGAGCAGCGCCGTTTCGCCGAAATCGTCCGCAACAACGGAGACGCGCTTCTGGAGATCATCAACGACATTCTTGATTTTTCCAAAATCGAAGCGGGCAAACTGGAACTCGAGATGGTCGATTTCAGCTTGAATAAACTGCTGGAAGGGCTGGCCGGCGCACTCAGCGTTCAGGCCCACAAAAAAGGGATCGAACTCATTTATGATATCGAACCCGGCACACCGTCTCACGTGCGCGGCGATCCCGGCCGCCTGCGACAGATACTTGCCAACCTCATGGGAAACGCGATCAAGTTTACGGAAAAGGGAGAGGTATTCGTTCAGGTAAAAAAGGTGGAAACGGATGCGGCGGACACTCTTTTGGAAATCGAAGCCGGTGAACCGGACGTCGAACCGACCGAAGCGGAGGTGGCGGTTGCCGTTTCCGGTAATGACGCCACTGCCGTGATGCTTCTCTTTTCCGTGAAAGATACCGGCATCGGCATTTCTCCGGAAAAAATCGAGACAATCTTCGAATCGTTCACACAGGCCGATTCATCCATAACCCGAAATTTCGGAGGGACCGGCCTGGGCCTGACCATTTCGCGAAAACTGGCCGGCATGCTGGGCGGCAAGCTGTGGGTAACCAGCAATCCGGGCGCTGGCAGTACCTTTGCGTTCACGGCCCGGTTCGAGGCTCCAGAAGAAGCGGCTGTGGCGCTTGAAGAACATCCCCCGTTGGATTTGGACCGGGCCCGCATACTGGTGGTGGACGACAACGCCACCAACCGGCTGATCCTGAACCGCACGCTGACCGGATACGGCGCGTCGGTAACGGAAGCGGACAGCGCCATGCGGGGGCTTTTTGAATTCAGGCGGGCGGCTGACGAGGGGAATCCTTTCCGGCTGGCACTTATCGACTGCCGCATGCCCGGCATGGACGGATTCGGGCTGGCCGAAAGAATGCACAAAGCGCCGGTGCGCACCGGAACAACGGAAATCATGATGCTCACGTCAGACAACAGAAGCGGAGACCTTGAAAAATGCCGGAACTTGGGCATATCCCGTTATCTCATCAAGCCCATCAGCCGCAAGGACATCATGGACGCCATCGCCGCTGTCCTGGGCGATAAAACCGCGGCCGATGCCGATAAAATCACCGAGCCGGTACCGCCATCGACGCTTCCCGCCGCGCGCATCCTGCTGGTGGAGGATTCAGCGGACAACCGGCTTCTCGTGCAGGCATACCTGAAAAAAAGCCCCGTTGTCATTGATACGGCCGAAAACGGGGCCGTTGCCGTGGACAAGTTCAAGGCCGGCGAATATGACATCGTGTTGATGGACATACAGATGCCCGTGATGGACGGCTATACCGCCACCCGGGAGATCAGAAAGTGGGAAGCGGAGAACCGGCGGCCGGAAACACCGGTTATCGCGCTTACCGCTTATGCCCAGGTGGAAGACTTTGAAAAAAGTGTTGCGGAAGGCTGCACGGACCACATGACAAAACCCATCAAAAAAACGACCCTCTTCGAGGCCATACGCAAATATGCGGGCCTTTGAACCGGGAGGTTTGATGAATTGACGATAAACCGCAACGGAAGGATTGAGCAGATGGAAGAGACGGACAGCAGGCGGATACGCATAAAGGCAGACAGAGAACTCGAAGATTTGATACCGGGGTTTCTCGAAAACAGGCGCAAGGATATCGAGTCCATCCGGCTCCATCTGGTCTCCGGCGACTACGATGCCGCCGAACGCCTGGGCCACTCCATGAAAGGCTCGGGCGGCGGCTACGGGTTTGAAGAAATTACCAGTATCGGCCTGCTGATCGAACGGTTTGCCAAGGAGAAAAACAGCGACGCTATTACGAAACAACTGGAATCCCTGGCCGATTACCTGGACAGGGTCGAGGTCTTCTATGAATGAAATTAGCGCCCAGCCCCGGATCGTCTATATTGATGACGACAGAAACCAGTTGGCCCTGGTGGAGCGTTTTTTGTCGGGTCCATTTGAAGTGATCACCGCGGAAAACGGGGAAGATGGCTTGCGGATCATCAGCGAAACACCGCCCGACATGATCCTGCTGGACATCAACATGCCGAAAATGGACGGGTATGAAGTATGCACCCGCTTACAGGCAGACCCAAAGACCTCCTTTATTCCGGTGGTTTTTCTCACCGCCATGGAAGAGGAGAAAGACCGTGCCCGTGCGTTTGCGGCAGGCGCCGCCGACTATCTGGTCAAACCCGTCAAAAAGGATGCGCTGCTCGAAAAAGTGCATGCGCAACTGGCCACGGGTGTTGCATGGAAAGACCTTCAGGCAGACAACCGGCAATGGCATAAAAAAATGGAGTCAGCGGATTTTACCGGTTTCAAGGAACATGTTGCCGTTCAGTTGAACCTGGCACCGGATAAAAAAGAACGGCTTTTCGAAACTACTGCTACGGATATCTATACCGCCTTTGCCGAGATGGGGCTTGTCGAAAGTACCCTGAGCCGGCTCATGTCACAGTATATGGGCCTGCCTTACACCACACGCATCTCCCCCGAGACGATCCGGATGGGCGCCATACCAACGGCCTTCTGCAAAACCAATCATGTGCTGCCGGTTCTGACCGAGTCCGGGGAAAAGGGGTTTATCCTCAGCAACCCCTTTAATCTGGAACTGGTCGATATGCTGAAAAAACATTTTGCCCTTGAGAAGACCGCGGCTATCAGTATTGCCGAACCGAGCCGGATTGATCTTTTCTTTATTGAGGCCCCTTCCCAACAGAAACCGTCGCTCGCCGGCAGGACGCAAACACCGACACCGGCAACAGCTCCGAAAATAACGGTTCGGAACGAGGCCGACACCGACCATCCGATCGTGCAGATCACCGACACCATACTGAACGCGGCCGTGGCGGAGAGAGCCAGCGACATTCATATCGAGCCCAAAGAGGCGGAAACGACCGTGCGGTTCCGCGTCGACGGGGACCTGCGGCACGCCTTCACGCTCAAGAAGGCCACCGGCATGATGATCATTTCCAGGCTGAAAGCCCAGGGCGGAATCGATATCGCGGAAAAACGAAAACCCCAGGACGGCGGCTTTGTTGCCAACCTGGGCGACCGGGTATTTAACTTCAGGCTCTCCACCACTTCCACGCCCAACGGGGAAAGCCTTGTCATGCGGTTACTTGAGCCCTATAGCACGGCCAACAGCCTTTCGGAACTTGGCATGCTGGACGGACAGGTTTCCGCCATGGTCTCGGCCGCCAATCGCTCCAACGGAATGATACTGATCGTAGGGTCGACCGGCTCCGGAAAGACCACCACCATTTACAGCCTTCTTCATGCCATCGACCACAAGAAGCGCAGCATCATGTCCGTGGAAGATCCGGTCGAGTATCGCATTCCCTTTCTCAACCAGCAGCAGGTGAACGAAAAGGCCGGGGTCACCTTCGATTCCCTGCTCAAGGCGGCGGTCCGGCAGGACCCGGATGTCCTGTTCATGGGAGAGGTCCGGGACGGGTTTTCCGCCAAAATGGCCGTCGACTTTGCCAGCACCGGCCACCTGACCATCACCACGCTGCATACATCCAACGCCACCACCGCCCTGTTCCGCCTTCACCGTCTGGGTATCGACCGGGGCACCATGGCCGATACCATTATCGTGATCGTGGCGCAAAAACTATTAAAAAAACTCTGTCCCCACTGCAAGCAGACGGTTCCGATTTCACCCCAGGAGAGAGATATGCTGGCGGCCTTCACGGACGACATCCCCTCTATCGTAGCCCGTTCGGTGGGCTGCCCCGAATGTCGCAGCACCGGCTATCTCGGCAGGGAAGGCGTTTACGAGATCCTGGAATTCGACCCCCAGATCGCCGAAATGGTCCGTTCCAACGCGCCCATCGCCGAAATCCGTTCCTTTGCGAAACGCCGGGGGGACCTTCTGATTGATACGCACGCCATCACCAAGGTCAAAGAGCTTGTTTTCACCCCCAGGGACATTTTTGAAAAAGTGCTGGCGGAAGAAACGCCCCTCCGCGAACGGCAGAAGCCGCGCAAACCCGAACCGGCGACCGCTGATGCCGGTCCCCCCGCTTCCGCCGCATCCGTTCTGCTGGTTGAAGACGACGCCGACACCCGCATGCTCATTACCCGGTTTTTGGAAACCGACGGTTACACGGTCACCGCCTGCACCGACGGCATAGACGCATTGCTGTTCCTCGGAAAACAGTCCTTTGACCTGATTCTCTCCGATATCAACATGCCCAATCTCGACGGGTTCAAGCTGCTCGAAATGATCAACCAGAAGGGCGTCAGCGTGCCGGTCATCTTTCTGACCTCCAGGGCCGGCCATGAGGACGAAACCAGAGGGCTGGAGCTGGGGGCCGTCGACTATATAAAAAAACCGGTGCAAAAAGACCTGCTTCGGTTAAGAGTCAAAAAAACGATCCAGGGAAGGGTGTCGCCATGAACATGGAAATTGATTCGCAGGGCACTTGCCGGCAGTGCGGCAATCCCGTGGAAACCGGCCGGATCTACTGTGCGCAATGCATGATCGAACGGGCGGAAAAAAATATTCCGGAACCGAGCCCCCCCCTGTCCCGGCCGCCGGAAGAACGAAAAGCGCGAAAAGGACACCTCCTGCGGCTGCTCATCCTTCTGGCCTGCCTGGCAATCATTGGTTTCCGTATACCCGCACTGTTTGCCGCCTTTGCGCCGGACCAGCCCCTGCGGCAGGGTACACACCAAACCGACACAAAAACGGATCAGTGCATCGATAATCTGTGGCGCCTGGCCAGAACATTGCAGGACAGACAGGAACCCGGCAAAACGATTGTCTGCCCTGCCAGCGGCCGGGCCTATGTCATCACCAGAAGCGAAAACAATATCACGGCGCGTTGCCCCAACCCGGGGCTTCACGGTGTCGATCAAATCAGCGTCAGCACAAATTCGCCCCTGCCGGAGGTAAAACCATGAAAATCCGACACGCGATAAGCGGTTTTACGCTCCTGGAAGTGATGATCGTTATCGCCATCATCGGCACACTGGCGTCCATCGCCTTTCCGATCTACATTTCTAATATTGAACGGGCACGCTCGGCGGCGTGCCTGGTGGAACGGGAGCACATCAACAAAAAAATCATCATCTGCTGCAACAACAGCCCCGAAACCCCACCGGAAAGCATGGCTCAACTGGTGGCGGAAGGGTACCTGGAATCCGCTCCACACTGCCCATATGGGGGAACATACGTGCTTGTGCCGGCCGGTAGCAACCGGCCCTACCCGGAGGTGGCCTGCTCGCTTCATTACTTTCCGCAACCCACAGGGGGTGCCGGCGACGGGGCCAGTGACAATGACGATGATCCGGCGCCCCCTCCCGCGCCTTATCCGGTAAGCATCCCGCTGACCGGATTCGACGATTTCATCAAGGTCGGTTCCGGGTGGGACGTGACGGAAACCGGTATTCGCGTCCAGGGAGGGAGCGGCGGCATCGGCGGCAGCAACCGGCTTTTTATTCCCAATCCGCTTGGAACCGGCAGTTACGCCATCACGGTGAATGCCCGCCTGGGTGAAGGAGACAACGGCGGTTACGGCATTTTTTTCGACGCCGTGGTAGACAAGTATGGCCGGATTTCGTCCGGCTACATACTACAATTTGACCGCGGCTTCGGCAACGGTCAACTGGTCATCAGGCGATGGAACAACGACCGCGAGTCTTCCAGCGTCCCTTCCAGAAACCGGTTCGATGATCCGTCTGTTATTCCCCACAAGATCAAGGATCCGAACTGGTGGACAACGACAAAAGAGATCAAACTTGATGTGATCGATCTGGGTAACGGCCATAAGCAGCTTTCCGTTTATCTTGACGGCGTACCGACCTTCAATAATTGGGAATTTGAGGGGAATTCCGGGCAGGATACGTACACGGGCTTCAGGGGATGGCACGGGCCCGCCGCCGAATTTACAGATATTTCAATCAACAACCCTTGATCCTGCTGCTGCCGGACCGGCTGCCGGTACCGGCCTGCTTCATTTCAAAAACATTTAGAGATAAAACGTTTGCCCTATGGGAAAATTATCAAATATTATTCCGGTGAGTGATTTGAGGCAGGATGCGGCCAAGCTTTTTAAACAATTAAGAAAAAACGACGAGCCGTTAATTATCACCCAAAGAGGGCGGGCAACGGCGGTAATTATCGGTGTCGAAGCCTATGAAAAACTCGAACATGAAAAAGAAATCCTGCGCCTTTTAGCTAAAGGCGACAGAGAGATAGAGGCAGGCGAAGGATATGATCTGAATTCTGTCCTTGCTGAAGCCGACTCCCTTTTGGCCAAGGCCCCCTCGTGATAGTTCAATTCACACCATCCGCCCGGGATCAATTTTTGTCTGCGCTATCTTATATCCGTAAAGATAAGCCATCGGCTGCTGCAGCTCAATCGTTCGACAACCGGAAAATGCAAAAGCTTCAAGTGATCTGAAGGGAGTAAGACGGAACTGCTGTGGCTGAAAACGTAGATATCTCAGCCGTTTTCGTACTGCTGGCAAGTGTGCTGGTAACCGCCGCTTTCTCCGTTTACTATTACGAAACCTTCCATCAAATGCTGATCCGTTATATTCAGCGGGAAACGGTCGAAAAATGCATCAAGCGGACCGACCAGGCCCTTTATGACGGCAAGCACCAGGGGAAGAACAGGGTAGTGGTTGCCGGCTGACGATGGTTCATGCCCGGCATGACAAAACGAATCAGGACCGTACAATCTGCTCTGACACCTCAACCAGGGCCGGGGTTTCAAGGCTGTTTTGGCGGGCCATGGCCATGACCCGGTCCAGCCGGTCTTCGGCCACCCGGCCCCGGCAGGTGTGGTCCGGCACCTGTGTCAGAATATCCCCCAGAAAGGTTTTCATGATGTTCCGGTCTATCTTCTGGCGGGAAACATTTTCCAGGACCGTCAGAATGTCATCGGCCACGCGCAGGGCAAAATCCTTATGTCTGGCCCACAATTCCCCGGTGGTGCCGCCTGTCACAAGCCCGGCGATATTGATGGTGAGCACGTAAAGGCTCTTTTTGATCAGTCCGGTGGTCAGGGCCGCACTGTCCGGCAGCACGTCGCAGGGGATATCAACGGTATTCAGCGCTGTTTTCACAAGCCCGGCGTGCGGGCCGTGGACCTGGGTGGGCTGAAAGACATGCACCCCCCTGCCCTTTTTCTTTTCAAACCACACCGCCATGGCCGTTGGATTCTCTATGCCCGCCCTCTCCCACACACCGGGCAGCAGCTCATTCTGCAGCAGACCCAGCCGGTTTTGCCACGGTACCGGCACTCGGGCCAGGGTTTGGGAAAGCACGTTTTCGGGCACGGCCAGCAGTACAAAATCAGGGTCGGGGCAGGCCCCGGCCGCGTCGGCCATGGCCATCCGCGCCGTCACCGGGTAAACCGGGCGGCCGGCGCCCAGAAAAGCCCTGGCAAATACACCGCCCATCTGACCGATGCCCACGATCACCACGGGTTTTGAATAAAACGATGCGGTCATGGCATCTTCTTTGCTGCCGAAGCTCCGGGTGTTTCCGCGGGCCGGTCCTGTGTAATTGTTTCCGGGTACATGAAGACGGCGGCCCGGTAAAAAAGCAGGTGCAGCACCTCAAGCACGGAGAAAACCGGATCGATCTGTTTCAACCGCTTCTGAATCGCCTGGTTTGCCTCCATTCTTCCCTTGAGCCGGCAAATCGATTCCAGCATGCCCAAAGAGGCCTGATCCACACCCGGCACGGCGCCGGCCTTGGCCGCAAAACGGTTCACCTGGGCCGCGCTGCTGCTGTAAAGCACCTCCTGGTTGGCCCTGCTTTTAAACAATACCTGCCTTTGAATCAGGCCGTCGATCATGACCTCGGCCTGCCTGTTTTCCATGTCAAGCTCATGGACAAACATCGCTGCCACCGACTCGGACAGGGGCACGCCGATGGCACTCAGGTCCGCCTGGCGGGCCGTGGTGCCGGCTTCAAACTCGGCCAGGGCGCTTTCCCAGAAAAACCGGTTTACCTGGGCCACGATATGGGCGCCGGACCGGCCGGCCTTGCTTGCCTCGGCGATCTTCTTCGGCAGGGCCAGAAACACCCGGGCGGTTTTCGCAAACAGCTGGGAGCCTGTGAGAATGCCGTATATCAGGCCTGCCATGGCATACCAGTCCTGAAGGTACAGGGCGCGGTCCAGGTCCTTATAAACAACTGCAATCAGCTTGTTGGCAAAAAGATTCAGCGGTGTGGCATAGGGCGGTGTTCCGCCCAGCATGGGCTGGGCCACCGGCTTCCCGTTTTCAGGCTTAAAAACCACGGCGGTCTCAAAATCGATCAGCCCGATGGCAAACTGGGCCGGGTCAGCCAGAAACACGGGAAACCGGGTCTGGTCACCGGCCACCAGCAGGTTGTCCGGCTTGATGTCCCGAATGGCAACGCCTCTTTCCTTCAGCCATGCCAGAACTTCCAGAAGATTTGCCGTGACAGCGGCCATGTAAAGAAGCAGCTTGGAGGCGGATGACCGCCGCAGGTGGTTGCGGATCATCTCAAGGTAATCATCAATCACCTGCCGGTTCTCTTCCACCGTCGCGTTCAGCAGCGCCGTCAGTTTCTCCTGCTCCGGGGCGGCCAACTCTTCCGTGGTTTTGACCGGCGGCATGCCGGCGATATGGCGGAAGAACCAGTGCCGGGGCATGTCATGCCGGCCCGACAGGGCGGCCACGGACTGGCCCAGGGCGCGGCGGGCCCGGTTTTCAAACCCGTCCAACACCTCTTTCAACTCAATTCCCAGGCCCATCTGGTCCATGCCGTACCGGCCCTCGAACCGGTCCATGGCGTCCAGGATCGACACGTCAGCGGTGATCTCCTGCTGCATCTTCTTGTCCTGGCCGTGAAACAGGGCCACCACCTCGGGCAGAAACATGTGCTGGGCCAGGTCCATAAAAAAGGCGAACTTGCCGTCAATCTTCAGAAACACCTGGTTTTCAGTGCTGTACCGCAGCCACTCATAGTAAATATTTTCCCGCTGTTCCCCCTTGATCTCGTGGTCCCTGGGGAATTTGTGCACCCGGGAAAGAATGGCCGAGACCCCGGGAATCAGGCAGGGCCGGGGCGCAAGAATGCGGGCGATCCGCTTGTCCCGTTCGATATGGGCAAGATAGGTCTCAAAGTCCTTGATGGGCGACGGCGGCACCTTGATCACCAGCTGCTTGTCGAAAATCGCGAAAAAACAGCTGCTCCTGCTGCCGGTGTCTTCGGCGATGCGGCCCAGGGTGAGCCGCCGGGAGACCCACTCCCCGCGCTGCTCTACCCGCAGGTCATAGGTGAAGAGCTTGGGGTTGGGCGGATAGGGGCCCACGGGAACGATTTCCGACGGGGAGTCCTGGGAAAGGCCCAGGTGAATTTTGTAGAGTTTGAGAAAATAGGCGGTCAGACTCTCAACAGTGGTGCCGGCCGTCTTCTTATTGTTCTCGGTCATGCGCCCTCGGCAGGATCGATGTTATACGCCGGATTGCCCTGCGTTTTGGCCCATGGTAGCACAACGGCGCCATTTGGCAAGCCTTCC
>JAXHVI010000022.1:0-2695 GCA_034189195.1 Thermodesulfobacteriota bacterium
ATTTACTTTCATTGCGGCGGCTTGGATTTGTTCCCCCGGCCATCAGCTCAACCATCTTTAAAATTCAAAACGAGGTAACCACTACATGTTGGGGCTACCCACACAAAAGCCGGATGCGGCATAATTTTGGCGATCCGTCCATATTCAAAAAACTGTCCTCTCGCCCGCATATTTCACGAAATTTTTCGATCCTGCCATTGGCGGGACGGTATTAAGGAAAATACGTTAATGGCGCTTATCAGTATGCAGAATGTCCGCTGGGGTTTCGGCGAACCGTTTCTCTTAGACGGCATCAGCTTTAATATTGAAAAAGGAGAACGGGTCGGGCTTTTGGGCCGCAACGGCGTTGGAAAGTCGAGCCTGTTCCGGTTGCTGACCAGGGAAATCCTGCCGGACAGCGGAGAAATCGTCATCAGCCAGGGCATTCGGGTGGCGGCCCTGGAACAGGAGGTTGAAGCAGGAACAACTGAATCGGGAACACCTTGTCTTCTTAAGGTGTCCCCGCAAGAAACCGTTTTTGAAGTGGTGGCCCGCGGCCTGGGCCCTGCCGGACAAAACCTGGCCGACTTTTACCGGGTCTGTGCCGCCATGGCGGCCTCACATGACCCGCACCTTTTTGCCGAACGGGAGCGTTTGCAGCATGCGCTGGACACCGGGGGCGGATGGGTGCTGCAACAGCAGATCGAGAGCATTCTTTCGCGGACCGATCTTGATCCCAAAAGGCCTTTTGCCGATCTGTCGGCGGGCATGAAACGGCGGGTTCTGTTTGCCCGGTCTCTGGGCCTGTCTCCCGACCTGCTGCTTCTGGATGAACCGACCAACCATATGGATATCGACAGCATTATCTGGATGGAATCCTTTCTTCTGCGCCATGTCAAAACCCTTCTGTTTATTACCCATGACCGTGTTTTTTTAGAACGGATCGCCACCCGGATTCTGGTCCTGGACCGCGGCAGGCTGTTTTCCTATGCCTGTGACTACAAGACCTACCTGCAGCGCCGCGAGGCGGATCTGGCGGCAGAAGCCGAGCAGCAGCGCAATTTCGACAAAAAACTCTCAAAAGAGGAGGCCTGGATCCGGCAGGGCATCAAGGCCCGGCGCACCCGCAACGAAGGCCGGGTTCGGGCGTTACAGGAGATGCGGGCGAAAGTTCGCCAGCGCCGCGCCAAAACAGGCCAGGTGCGCCTGGCGCTGCAGGAGGCTGAACGCACCGGAAAACTGGTGATCCAGGCGGAAGAACTGACCTATGCGCATGAACAGACGCCCGTTGTGCGAAATTTTTCCACCACCATTCTGCGCGGTGACAAGGTCGGCATTATCGGCCCCAACGGGGTGGGTAAAACCACCCTGATCCGTCTGCTGCTGGGCGCCCTTCCGCCGGACAGCGGCACAATCCGCCACGGCACGCACCTGGAGCCGGCCTATTTCGACCAGCTCCGGACCCAACTGGACGAGCAGAAAACGGTTGTGCAGAACATTTCAATGGACAATGACTTTATCGTGTTTAACGGCCAGAAGCGGCACGTAATCGGTTATCTTCAGGATTTTCTGTTTTCACCGGAGCGGTGCCGCACACCGGTTCACGTACTTTCCGGCGGAGAGCGCAACCGGCTGCTGCTGGCCAAACTCTTTACCCGTCCGGCCAATCTGCTGGTGTTAGACGAACCGACCAACGACCTGGATGCCGAGACCCTGGAGTTGCTGGAAGATCTGCTTTTTTCCTATGAGGGAACCCTGCTGCTGGTCAGCCACGACCGGAGCTTTTTAAACCATATCGTGACCAGCACCCTGGTGTTTGAAGGCAACGGGCAAGTAGTGGAATATGCCGGCGGATACGATGACTGGCTGGCCCAACGCCCCCAGCCGGCGGCCCCGGAACCCGCTGCGGCCAGGCCCGCGCCCGCCCGCCGTTTGCCCGCGCCGGCCAAACCCAAAAAACTGACCTTTGCCCAGAACCGGGAGCTTCAAGAGCTGCCGGCCATGATCGAAACCCTGGAAACCGAACAGCGCTTGCTCCGGGCAGCCATGGCGGACCCGGCTTTCTACAAACAGGAAAAAGAAGAGATCAGGGCCCGGCAAAAGCGTCTTCAGCAAATCGAAGACAAAATCAGCGCCTGTTACCGCCGCTGGGAAGAACTGGAAGATTTGACGCAATAAAAAACGAGGTCATTATCCGGCTGGACCGGACACCCATTAAAGGGTTCGTCAAGGGGAAAAACACCTCTCCCTCAGAAAAAAATACTTTTTTCTTGGACGTCGCCTTCACTCAAGCCCGAGCCTTTATCTGCCGATGCACCCGATATTTCTTTGTTTATCGGTTTGCTCTATCCCGCGATTGCTTCGCGCCAGGCACCCATCCGGATCAAGGCTCGTGTGCTTCAACATGACCTGGAAACACGCCCCTGGGCCATTTGGCCCCCAGAAAACCCTCGGTGCCATATTATGAGGCGCTCCATGTACCGGCGTCGTTTTACGGCGTTAATTTCAACAACACCAAAGACGGCCTTGCAATGAGCTTCCGTAAAAATGTCTATAATGTGAAGCAGAAGCAGGCCATGTTCGGCAAGAATATTATTATTAACCCGGCAATTAAATAGTAAACGTTATGCAGCATAGGCAATTTTAGGATGTTTAAAGTATTTTTTTACCCGTCCGGGCAGCTTTTGAAGTTTTCTCAGATGAGAAATTGCTTTTT
>JAXHVI010000220.1:0-3154 GCA_034189195.1 Thermodesulfobacteriota bacterium
TTTGACGGTAACGCCCATTTCCCTGATACCGGCGATGTCGTCATCCAGCACCGCCTGCGGCAGGCGCTCGGCGGCAATGGCCTTGCGCAGCAGGCCGCCCGGTTTGTCCGAGGCCTCCAGCACCATGGCCGAATGGCCCAGCCGGGCCGCGAAATAACCGGCGGAAAGTCCTTCCACGCCGCCGCCGATCACCGCCACCTGGCGGCCCGTGGACGGCGCCATAAAGGGCTTGACCCGGCCGGCGCTTTTTTCCGCGTCGGCCACGAACCGCTTTAAGCCGTTGATGGACACCGCTTCATCCACCAGGGTGCGGCGGCACATGGTTTCGCAGAACCGGGGGCAGATGCGGCCGATCACCGCGGGAAAGGGCAGCCGTTCCTTGATTACGGCAAGGGATTCCTGATAATCGCCCAGGGTGATCCGGCGGATATATTCGGGAATGTTGATGCCCGCGGGACAGGCCCGGCGGCACGGGGCGATGCAGTCGTCTGTCGTGTATTCCCGCAGGATGCGCCGGGTGACCGACGAGAGTTTGATGATGTGCTTGGGGCAGAGCCGTTCGCAGGTGCCGCAGCCGGTGCATTTTTCTTTGTCCACCACGGGCAGACCGTTTTCTCCCATGGACAGCGCGCCAAAGGGGCAGGCCCGCACGCAGGTGCCCAGGCCCAGGCAGCCCACGGTGCAGACCTTCATGCCGCCGGACAAAAGGGCTGCGGCCCGGCAGTCGGAAATGCCGTTGTACACGAATTTCTGTTTCGCCTCGGCCACGCTGTAGGTGCAGTCCGGTACGGCGATGTCGGGCTCTTTGGCCTCAATGGACATGCCCAGCAGGGCCGCAATGGTTTCTGCCAGGTCGTCGCTGCCGGCCACGCAGGAGTTGGGGGCCGCCTTTCCCTCCACGATGGCCGCGGCATTGGCCCCGCAGCCGGGCAGGCCGCAGCCGCCGCAGTTGGCCCCGGGCAGGGCGCTTTCCACGGCCTCCACCTTGGGGTCTACGTAGACATAGAAAACACGGGAGGCAATCGCCAGGCCGATGCCGATCACGCATCCCAGCACGGCCATCATCACAAGCGCATTGATCATTGCAGCGTCTAACATGAAGCACTCCTGCCCAGTCTGTTTTTAATCAGGTCGCACACCGGCGCGATCTCCGGCATGTCAGCATTCAGGGGTTCTCCCTTCAGACTGCTCATAAACAGGTCGTCGCTGAAGGGAAGGCGGGCGAGAATATAGCCTTGGTCCACATGGTCCGCCATAACGGCGGCGGACCGGTCGTCCACTTTATTTAAGATAAAGGCAAACTCGGTGGCAATGGCCCCGGCCATGGCGGCGATCCTGCCGGCCAGCTCAAAGGACTCAAAGCTCGGGTCCACCACGCCCAGGATCAGGTCGCAGCCGCCGTCCACGCCCCGGCCGAAATGCTCGATACCGGCCTCGGTGTCGAGCAGCACCACCTGGTCGTCGGCCATGTCCAGCCGGGAAAGCACGTTTTTGGAAAGCATGCCCATGGGGCAGGCGCACCCTTCACCGGCCTCATGAATCTTGCCCACGGCCGCCAGGTGAATGCGGTCGTTTTTCGATACACAGTCCGGCGGCAGGGTATCAATGGAGAGCCGCCCCCCCAGCAGGGGATCGTCGGCATCGGGCAGGGGCTGCTTCATCTTCTGCTTGAACGCCTTTTTACCGCCGAGGTGGTCCAGCAGGTTCACGGGCCGGTCAAGGCCCAGCAGGCGGTGAAGGCCGGTGTTGGATTCGTCGCAATCCACCACCAGCACCGTGAGGTTTTCTGCCGCCAGTGCCCGGGCCAGTGCGGCGACAACCGAACTTTTGCCGCTGCCGCCCTTGCCGCATATAACAATTTTCATTTACAAATCAAACCTTTCTCGCTGCATGCGCACGGAACCGTAAAAAAGACAAAATAGACCAGCCAAACGATTGTTGTCAAGGACTATTCCGGGGTTTTGGCAGGCGGCAAACCGCAGGCAAAAGCAATACCGGGATCTTGACTTTTGCCTGCGTCGGAGGTAACCAGAAGTCTATGATCACCCCGTTTTCCCATAACACGGCCCAACAGGTGTGCGACCTGCTCGACCAGGTGGCCCGGACCCTTCAATTTTATACGGATTCCGGCAGGAATGGCATTGATTGCAGCCGGGAGGCCCTTACAAAGGCAACACAGTGGGACCGGCCCGGCTGCCTGGCGTCGGACCCGCGCACCGCGGTCCGGCAGGGGTGCGACCAGTGCCCTCTTGCATCGTCCGGCCCCAACCCGATCCATGGCCGGGGGCCGTCATTGGCCCGGCTCATGGTGGTCAGCGACTCGCCCCTGGGGGACGGCCAACCGTTTTCCGGCAACGAGGGTGAGCTGTTTACCCGCATTCTTTCCGCCATGGAACTGGCCCCGGACCGGGTGTTTGTCACGGCCATGGTCCGTTGCCCCGTGCCTGAAAACACAACCCCAGCCCCCCGGGCCCTGGCTGCCTGCCGCGCTTTTCTGGAAGAAGAGATCCGTCGGGTGCAACCGGCCGTGATCTGGGTAATGGGAGAGACCGCGGCCCAGGCCCTTCTCGGCGCGGACGATCCCCTGGACCACTTGCGGGGCCGGTTTCACGACTATCAGAACATTCAGGTCATGCCCACCTGGCACCCCCGTGACATTCTGGCCGATCCCTCCCTCAAACGCCCGGTGTGGGACGATGTCCAGCAAATCATGAAAGTCCTGTAACCATCAATTCCAATCGAAATCGGGATCGCTATCGGGATCGGGATCGAAACGCGACCAACCCTTTTCCCCCGGGAGCGCCGCACCTCGGTGCGGCAAAACCCTGGCTTCCATTCCGATCCTGTTCTTTGGAACGCCGTAACTTCATATCCCTTCATGAAGACTTACGTTTTCGTCTCTTATCCCGCGCCTTTATTGTTTTAAGAATCATTTCAACACCGGGGCGATCCCCCGGCCCCGCGCCCACATGATGCATTCGAACAATACCCTCCGGGTCGATCAGCACATCCCCGCCCCGCTGCCGGATATCAGCATCTGATTTTTTAAGTTTCTGCCCCTTAATAATCGCCTTTATGTAGGCCAGCTATGTTTTTGGCCCCCAGATATCCAGAAAAGAAGCACTCTCCATCCCATAACTTTTATACAGCGTCC
>JAXHVI010000221.1:0-4171 GCA_034189195.1 Thermodesulfobacteriota bacterium
ATGCTCAAGTCGCCATACTCCGTTGTTCCAAACGACTTTTCCAAAAAGTATTTGTCAATGTTTTTGACCGTCTTCCAGTTGAGCTTCAAATGCGCGGCCACTTCGGAGACAGTCAAAATTTGGTTCTTCTCCAATTTAGTGGGTGCACAGGATTCAAGGGGTCGAGGGTCCAAGGGTTTGTTTTTAAAATTTTTATAAAAGCTATGCCCCTGTTTTTGTTGCTGTTCTATTATTGTTTTCAAGGAAATTGAATCATTGATAAATAATGTCCGAAGGCCAGCCCATAAACCGACCGTTCAGGAATTCATTAAGTCCTTGCTTATCGGTTTTTACTTGACCCCTTGAATCCTTGACCCCTTGGCCTTTTTAAAACCATCAACTGCACTGAAAATCATGCAAGTCTTTACTCCCACTAATCGTGAGATGAGCCTAAAAATTTACCCATGCCGGAAAATTTCATGAAATGTTCGGTTATTACTGATACACACATGGCTCAAACGCCGAAAATGAGGCACTCCGGTTTGCCCTTTTGCCGGAACAGTGCTACTGGTTGAAAAATTTTAAAAAAAGGAAACGCCCATGGCGCAAAAAGAGGGAATTTTCTGGCCGCCCCTGATAAAGGGAACGCTGATTAAGCGGTACAAGCGGTTTCTGGCTGATGTGCGCCTTGGCAACAACCGGGTGGTAACGGCTCACTGTCCCAACTCCGGCTCCATGAAGGCCTGCTGCGAGCCGGGCCGGCCGGTCTATATCTCCCGGCAGAACAGCCCCACACGAAAGCTCAGGTATACCTGGGAACTGATCGACATGCCCGGTTCCCTGGTGGGGGTCAACACCGGCATTCCCAACGCCCTGGTGCGGCGCTCCATTGAAAAGGGCTATATTCAGCCGTTGAAAGGGTATGACACGGTCACGCCGGAGGTGAAAACCAGCGCCCACACCCGGCTGGACCTGATGCTGGAAAACACGAAGACCGGGGACCGCTGCTATGTGGAAGTGAAAAACTGCACCCTGGTGGAGAACCACACCGCCTGTTTTCCGGATGCGATAACCGACCGGGGCAAAAAACATCTTCTGGAACTTCAAAGTCTTGCAGCCAAAGGCCACCGGTGCGCCATGGTCTTTCTGATTCAGCGCATGGATGCAACCACCTTCCGGCCCGCCGACCCCATTGATCCCGCCTACGGCGAGGCCCTGCGCAAGGTCGTTCAGGCCGGGGTGGAAGCCTACGCCTATGACGTGAACATCAATCTGGAACGCATCGTCATTGGCCGCCGGATCAGGGTTGTCTTGTAGAACTTCGGCACGGGCCTTGCTTTCTTTCTCGGGCATGACAACTTGAAAAAGGAGGCAGACCATGCTGACACTTTCCGAACTTAAAAAAAGAAGAGACCTGATCAACCGGATTGACTGGGATATGACGCCGGAAGAGGCGGTGCGCCTCTACCTGGAGTGGGGAAACAACTGGGCCGGCGGAAACTACGTGATCCGGTCCAGAAACGATGTGTCCCACTACTTTGTGGTCAACACATGGAAGGAAAAGCCCAGGGTCTTTCTGGTGCGGCGCAACTCCGATCTGGCAGAAGATCTGGCCGCCTTTGACCTGCCCCAGCCCCTGGAAACCGAATTTCTGCGATCCGTGGGCCGCAACAAGGGGGTCTATTCCATTGAAGGCCCCACCCGGCGGTGGCTGGAAAAAGAGTTGGGGTAAAGGGACGGAGTAATGCGAATGGTGTCGTCCCGCACCTCGATACCGGCTTTGGGGCGTTTTGACCGGATAAACCCGGTCAGCTCATCAATGGTGGGATAAGCTGGATCGGTACCGAAGCAGCGGGCGTCATCAATGAGGATCGCGTGGCCCTGTTCAGGCGTGCTGAAGATGTGGCCCAATTCCTCGAAAACCGGTGTGTCTTTTTCCCCTTTTGCGGTTTCTCCGGCAGAGTAGTGGCCGTCCAGCCAGAACAGGGCCGGTTTATCGATTGCCGCCATCAGGTTACCCAGTTCGATGCCGCTGTCGCCCTGAATCAGCTTGATGTGCGAAAAGTTGCGGAATCTTTCCGAGGCCCGCTGGTAAAGGGTCTTGCTGAGTTCAATGGAGTAGATGCGCTCAAAGGTGTTCTTCACGGCGTCCACCATGTCGCCATAGAAAGTACCGGTTTCCACCAGGATTTTCAGGCCGAACCGGCCGGCATATTCGACCAGCATCCGCTGTTTGATGATATGGGGCGGCGGCGCGGGGCGTCCTTTTTTTTTCCACTCCTCCAATTCGTTTTTCTGCCGCTGCTGCCTCAGCCGGTCCTGGACTGACCGGTACCACAACACCGGGGTTCTGATGATGTGTTGCCGTGTCTGTGTCATAAAAGACTCCGATTACCGTGTCGTGTTTTTTTCTGTTGACCAACAGCCTTCGCCTTTTTACCCCGGCACCGGCCCGATGAAAAGGGAAAAACGTTTGCCGGCCCCTCAATCGGAAAACTCCCGCAGGGATTCGTGGATGCCCTTGTGAATTTCGTACCAGAATTCATAGGCGGCGGCGGTTTTGTCCCTGTCAAAAAAATCGATCCAACGGTCCAGTTCCTCATGCTTGACCCCATCGACCGTTTTCTTCTTTTTCAGAAAGCCGGCCACCAGGTCGGCCACGCGGTCCGGCTCCCAGAACACCGAGGCGTTGCGGCTGGCAATGCGGCCGGCGGTCAGGTGAATGGAACGCAGAAACCGCTTCTTTTCCCCGAAAATCTTTTCCATGATGTCGGGCATCATCTCTTCGGCCCAGCCCCTGTGAAACCGGCACATGCCCATGTTGTCGAGCATCAGCTCCCGGATCAGGCGACGGGCGCATTCGCGTCCCAGGTCCCGGGGCGGCAGAAAATCACGGCCATAATGCATGTAGTACTTGCCCATGATGGCCATGGGCGCAAAGGCGCCGGGGGTCAGGCAGAAAACCACCGGAGCGGCTTCATACCGCCGCTTCCGGTTCTTACCGTTTTCCGAATTAACCCGGCTTACTGCCCCGGTTTTCCCACTTGACCTGGAATTCGATTTCCTCGCTGGCGCCCTCCCGTTCGTGTTCCACCGTATAAACGGCCCGGGCCGGCACATAGATCCGTTCGCCGGTGACCTGAATGACAAACCGCCTGTCGTTTTCAATGGCATCGGCCAGTCGCCGCAGCTTTTCTGCAAACACGGCTTTCGAATACCCCTTTTCCACATCCCGTTTGCGTCTGGTTTTCATGGGCCACCCTTCTTTTATGGTTCCGCCTGTCAATTCAACACAAGGCCTGTACACCGGCAGGCCCCTACAGCCGGCCGTCCGCCGCCAGCAGTTCCAGCCCCTCCATATCCAGAAGGGAAATGACGGCCCCCTCCACCTCGATCAGGCCGGTGTCCCGCATCTTTGCCAGAATGCGGGAGAGGGTTTCCGGAATCGTGCCCAGCAGGCTGGCCAGCTGGCCCTTGGAAATGGAAAGTGCCACACGCTGCCGGCTGTTCTGCTCCTTTGAAAGGAACAGCAGGTACCCGGCCAGGCGACCGGGCACCTCTTTTAACGAAAGGCTTTCCACCTGCACGGTAAACTGCCGCAGCCGACGGGAGAGAACGGCCAGCATGTTAAGCACCAGGGGCGTGTTCTCTTCCAGGAGCCGGACAAAGGCGGTCTTGGGAAAAAAGAGCATTCGGGTTTTTTCAAGGGCCGCGGCCCCGGCCGGAAAGGCGCTGCCGGCAAAAACCGGCACCTCGCCCACCGGCTCGCCCGGGCCGAAAATATGAAGGATCTGCTCCTTGCCCTCCAGGGAGACCTTGAACACCTTGATGCGGCCTTCGGCCACCACGTAAAATCCGTTCGCCTTCTGGCCGTCGGAAAAGATCATCTCTCCCTTTTCAAAGGGCTTTGACTGGGCGATTCTGGCCACCTTTTCCAGTTGATCGGCAGGAAGGCCGGCAAACAGAGGGGCCTCGGCAAGAACGGTAACAGGGTCCATGGGCATTCCTTTTCAAATGCGGCAATGTGATGCTGTATTGAACACGAACCGTTGAGGTGTGTCAACCAATTCAATCGGGATCGGGATCGAACACGAGCACGTGCACGATTAAGATTAAGAGTAAGGGGCTGCGCATAAATAACTTGAACATTTTTATTCATGAGTGTATGCTTTCGGCATGGATACTCTTGAAG
>JAXHVI010000222.1:0-12771 GCA_034189195.1 Thermodesulfobacteriota bacterium
TCGGCCTTTCCCATGATGGTCTGGGCCGTTTTGTATGCTTCAGACTGAATCTCCTTTAACTTCTTCTCTTTTTCACCCAGAATCCGCTGGGCCTCTCCCCGTCCCTCGGACCGGAACTGCTCCACGATCTGGGACCGTTCGGCGATCATGCGGTCGTATACCGATTCCTGCACGTCCTCCCGGTAGTTGATCCGCTTGATCTTCACATCCACCAGGTCGATGCCCAGCTCGGCGATCTTGGGTTTGGCCCGCTCCAGAATGATGTTTTCCACCTGCTCCCGCCCGACCTTGATCTCGCTGCTTTTCACCGTCCCCCTCCGGGTGCCGGTGGTGCCCTCTCCATCTGTGGGTTCGGAGGATGATGAAAAAAGCTCTTCCAGGGAGGCCATCTGCCGGTTGCTGTTTCGCACCGTCTCAATCAGCTCCTGGTTGGCAATGGCGTTTTTCACCTCTGAGTCAAGAATATTTCCCATCAGCCGCTGGGCCTTGTCCATATTCACGGCCCGCTGATAAAACACCACAGGATCGTTAATTCGCCAACGGGCAAAGGTGTCCACCCAGATATAAGTTTTGTTCAGGGTGGGCAGCTCCCCCTTTTCGCCGTCCCATTCCCTCAGGTTTCTCGGAAACAGGTAGACCTTGTCCAGAAAAGGCACCCGAAAATTCAGCCCGGCCTCCATCACCGGTTCCCGGGTCACCTTGCCGAAGCGGGTGACAATGGCCAGTTCGGTTTCATCCACGATAAACGCGGAAAGAAAAAAAGCGACAATGCCGGCGACCAGCACGACAGCAATCGTTGTTATACCTCTGGATTTCACTTGGTCACACCCCTGTTTCCGGTTTCAAGGTTAAGCAGCGGCAAAACATTTTTCTGATCTTCGTCGATCAGGTATTTTTTGCCCAGTTTCGGCAGCACATCCTTCATGGTTTCAAGATAGAGGCGCCGGCGGGTCACATCCTTGGCCTTGGCATACTCCTTGTAAAGCGACAGGAACTTGGCGGCATCGCCCTCGGCCCGGTTGACCCGGTCCAGCGCATAGCCCTCCGCGGCAAGGATGGTTTTCTTGGCCTCGCCCATGGCCGCGGGAATGGCCTGGTTATACTCCTTGCGCGCGGTAAAGATCATGGTCTCTTTTTCCTGCTCGGCCTTGTTCACCGCGTTAAAGGAGGGCTGAACCTTGGGGGGCACATTGGTCTTGCCCAGCTCCAGGGCAGTCACCTGAATCCCGGTTTCCGCGTCATCCAGCTCTTGCTGCAGGCGGGTCCGGCACTCGGAGGCGATCTCCTCCCGGATCAGCAGGACCTCGTTGATGCTCCGGTCCCCCACGACCAGGCGCATGGTGGCCTCGGACAGGTCCTTTAACAGAATCTCGGGTTCATGCACTCTGAACAGAAACCGGATCGGATCCTTGATGTTGTACTGCACCACCCATGGCACAATGCCCACGTTCAGGTCTCCGGTGAGCATCAGGGACTCGTCATAGACGCTGGACGGGGCCGCCGGCCGGGCTGAAAACATCCCCTTGTCCGGCTGAGCCGTTGAAAGCCCGAAGCCTGCGGACCGGTGCTCGTCCACGTTGACGATGTGAAGGGTTTCAATGCCCATGGGCAGCTTGAAGTGAAGTCCGGGATAGGTGGTGCGCACATATTTGCCGAACCGCTGGACCACGCCCACCTCCCGCTGCTCCACCGTGTAGACCATGGTGGAGCCAAGCAGAATGGCCAGGATCACCACGATGATCAGCACCGGGCCTATGGAAAATTTCATAGTCTTGAATTTATTGATCAGTTCATCCATCTGGGGCGGTGTTCTCCCATTACCGCCGCCGGACGGGCCGGGGCCGGACGGCCGCCTGCTTTTCTGCTGCTGCTGAAGCTTTTCCCAGTCCCAGTTCATTGTTTTTCCCGTGTCCATAGAATAACAGATCCCATTTTGGATTTTTGACTGCGTCGACATTGACCGCGTGACGTGTTACTGGAAACGACTGTAAAACAGCGGTTATATGAAGTCAAGGCCGATCCGAAAATATAGATGATTTTTAATTGACATGGACTTTGATTTCTGAGACCTAAACAGGCATGATCAGGAAAAAAAGAGAAAAAGGTGAGTTTGAGCACATCGGCGCGATCCTTCAGGGTCTCATGCGGAACATGCAGGACGGCCTTCATGCCGACCTGATGCTGATTTCCAAAATCTGGCCGTCCGTTGTGGACGCGGCGATCGCCCAGAATGCTCAGCCGGCCGCCATAAAACAGAAGACCCTCACCGTTCATGTGACCAGTCCGGCCTGGATTCAGCATCTCCGGTTTCATCAGAACGATATGATACGGCAGATCAACCAGGCCGCCGGCCGGGATTTGATCACGGACATGAGATTCAAAATCGGCGGTCTTCACTCATGACCCGGCCCATCACCCAGGACTCCTTTTTTAACGGTCAGGTTCGCGTCAAACAGACGGCGGACGGTTATCGGTTTTCCATTGATGCGGTGATCCTTGCCTGGCACATCACCCCGGCACCCGGGGCCCGCATCGTGGACCTGGGCACCGGGTGCGGCATCATTCCCCTGATACTGGCCTGCCGCCACCCGTCGGTATCGATCACCGGCATTGAGATTCAGCCGCAGCTCGCGCAAATGGCCACGGAAAACGCGGCCGTCAACCGGATGGCCGATCGCGTAAGCATCGTCTGCGGCGACATTCGAAAGGCTGGCGATCACCTGCTGGCGGGCAAGGCCGACATCGTGGCATGCAACCCGCCCTTTCGCAAGGCGGATGCCGGCCGGATCAACCCCGATGAGGAACGGGCCATTGCCCGGCACGAGCTGACCGTCACCCTGAAAGATATTCTGGCGGCGGCAAAACGGGCCCTGCGCACAGCCGGCGAGTTTGCCGCCATCTACCCCGCGTTCCGGGCACCGGATATGATCTGCGCCATGCGGGAGGCGGGCATTGAGCCCAAGCTGATGCGCACCATTCACTCCCGTCAGAATGAAGCGGCCCGGCTGACTCTTGTAAAAGGGACCCGGAACGGCCGGCCCGGCGCCGTCATCGCGCCCCCCCTGGTGATCTACGCGGCGGACGACCGGTACACCCCTGAAGTTGAACGGATGTTTCTGCCCTGATACCGGCCCCGTTTTGGCGATTTTTGTGCTTTACACCGCAAAGGCGTAAAGAGCGCAAAGGATTACGTTTCGCTGTGCGAAAAACGATCGCCGTTTTACGCAAAGCTTCCATGTCTTTCTTTGCGTTCTCTGCGATGAATTTTAGTTGTAAAAACTTCATAAAGAAGTGGGCACTGCGGATCATTTTGATTTGACACAGTCGGCCAAAGAGTATACAAATGACAGGTTGTTTTCGGCGAAGGGCCGGCCCATGGGCCGCCATTGGCCGACAGCCCCATTCCGGGGACTTTGCAGGAGAGGTGGCCGAGAGGCTGAAGGCACCGCTCTCGAAAAGCGGCATCCTGTTGACGCGGGATCGGGGGTTCAAATCCCTCCCTCTCCGCCATGACCCGCGCCGTGACCCGGCCGCGGGAAACCGGCCCCGGAAACGGCGGTGCAACATCGAGAACACCCTGCGGAGAGATGGCCGAGCTGGCTGAAGGTGCACGACTGGAAATCGTGTGTGCTCTAACAGGCACCGAGGGTTCGAATCCCTCTCTCTCCGCCACACTCACAACACGCAGACCCGACATCCGTCATCCAATACGATGCGCCGCGCAGGGAGTTTGCTTCAAGCATGTCCTATCTTGTTCTTGCCCGCAAATACCGGCCCCAGACCTTTGAGGAGGTTGTCGAGCAGCAGCAGGTGACCCGCACCCTGACCAATGCCATTGCGTCGGGGCGGGTGGCCCACGCCATTCTCTTCACCGGCCCCCGGGGCACCGGGAAAACCACCATCGCCCGGATTCTGGCCAAGGCCATGAACTGCGAAAAGGGGCCCACGCCCACGCCCTGCTGCGCCTGCCGCTCCTGCCTGGAGATCGCGTCGGGAAACGCCACCGATGTGTTTGAAATCGACGGCGCCTCCAACAACAGCGTGGACCAGGTGCGGGAGCTCCGCGGCAACGTCAAGTTCATGCCGGCCCACAGCCCCTACAAAATCTATATCATCGACGAAGTCCACATGCTCTCCGGCCCGGCCTTCAACGCCCTGCTCAAGACACTGGAAGAACCGCCCGCCCATGTCATGTTCTTTTTTGCCACCACCGAGCCCCACAAGATTCCGGTCACCATTCTCTCCCGGTGTCAGCGCCACGACCTCTCCCTTGTGGGCATTGATCCCCTGGTGGCGCACCTGGAAACCCTGTGCGAAAAAGAAAACATCCCCATCGAAAAAAAGAGCCTTGAACTGATTGCCCACGAGGCGGGCGGCAGCGTCCGGGACAGCCTGAGCCTGCTGGACCAGGTGATGAGCAGCGCCCAGGGGCCGGTTTCCCATGAAATGGTGCTCGAATCCCTGGGCATCATCGACCGGGAGGTGATGTTCGGCCTGTCCGGAGCCGTGCTGACCGGTGACATGACAGGGGCGCTGGACATTCTGGATACCGTTTACAGGGGCGGCCACGACATCAAGCGGTTCTACGCCGAGATGTTGGGCCATTTTCGGGACCTGCTGATGGTCAAGCTGGGGGTCCGGGCCGAGCGCCTGGCATCCCTGCCCGGCTGGGCCGTGGAAAAGATGCAGGCCCAGACCCGGGACGTGACCGAACTCTTTTTAAACCAGGCCCTGGCCCTGATGCTGGCGGAAGAGGACAGGGTCCGGTTTTCCAGCCAGTCGAAAATCGCCGTGGAGATGGTCTTTGTCAAGCTGCTGCACACCAAACCGGTGCTGCCCATTGATACGCTGATTCAAAAGGTGGACGCCCTCAGAAAATCCTTTGCCCAATTGGCCGGCAGCAGCGATTCACCCGCGGCGGTTCCCGAGAACGCCCCGCGTGTGAAAAACGTTGGCGTCGATACCGGCGTTTCCGCGTCCCGGCCGGCCCAGGCCAGGCCCGCGCCCACGGGAAATCAGCCGCGGCCAGCCCCTCCTCCGCCGGCTTCGCCACCGTCGGAAGAAACCGGGCCGGCCCCCGGTACCACGGACCCGGGGCCCCTGGACAACGCAGGGACCTGGGAGGCCATTCTGGCCCGAATCGACGAACAATACCCCCTGCTGGGGGCCAACCTGCGCAACAGCACCCTGGCCGCCATGGAGGGCAACCGGCTGGAGATCAAGGTATACGGTTCCCAGACCAGCAAGGCCATCCTTGCCCGGGAACAGAGCATGGAAAACCTGAAACAGGTATGTTGTGATTTTTTTAAAACCGATATAAACCTTGCCGTCACCTATACGTGCGACACCCAGCCGGCGCAACCGGAAAAACAGAAACTCAGGGCCGCGGATCCGGATCCGCTGGTTGCCGAGGCCCTGAACATTTTTGGTGGAACCATTGTAAACACATAGAACAGCATCCGGATAAGGCAAGCGGCCACCGGGAACAAAGGAGTCCGTAAAGATGAAAAACATGGGAGGTATGCTCAAGCAGGCCCAGAAACTGCAAGCCCAGATGATGAAACTCCAGGAGGATCTGGCCGAAAAAACCGTTGAAGCCACCGCCGGCGGCGGCATGGTCAAGGCCACCGCCAACGGCCGTCAGCAGATCACGGCCCTGGTGATTGAAAAAGAGGTGGTGGATCCGGCGGATGTGGAGATGCTTCAGGACCTGGTGCTGGCCGCGATCAACGACGCCCTGACCAAGTCCCAGGAGATGATGAACAGTGAAATGGGCAAGCTCACCGGCGGTTTTAACATTCCCGGACTGATGTAATGCTTCCCTATCCGCCCTCCATTGGCAACGCGATTTCCCACCTTTCCCGGCTTCCCGGCATCGGCCGGAAAACCGCGGAGCGTCTGGCCATGCACCTGCTTCAGGTGCCGGACCGGGCCGTGCATGAACTGGCCCGCAGCCTGGTGGACCTGAAAAAAAACACCCGAATGTGTTTGGTCTGTTTTACCTTAAGCGACACCCCGGTGTGCGCCATCTGCGGCGATCCCGGCCGCAACGCCTCGCTGCTCTGCGTGGTGGAAGGCCCCACCGAGGTGATGGCCATTGAAAAAACATCGGCCTTCAAGGGTGTCTACCACGTGCTGCACGGCGTACTTTCTCCCATGGACGGCATCGGCCCTGATGATATTCGGATTCGGGAGCTGGTGGACCGGGTAAAAAAGGGGATTGTCAAAGAGATTGTAATCGCCACCGACACCCGGGTGGAAGGAGAGGCCACGGCCGCCTACCTGGTCGAGGTGTTAAAACCCTTTCCCGTAACCGTAACCCGCATCGCCTCGGGCATGCCCGCCGGCGGCGAAGTCCGGTACAGCGACCCGGTGACCCTTAAAAACGCCATGGAAAAACGCTATGTCCTTTAACCATGCACAACCCGGCGATATCTTTGAGTGCAGGCAGTGCGGCGACTGCTGCCGGGGGTATGGCGGCACTTTTGTGACCCCTGAAGATATCGCCGCCATTGCCGCCTACATTCACACCGACCCGAAACAGTTTGTCGAAAAGTGGTGCGCCTTTTCCGGCAGCCGGCCGGTGCTGGCCCAGAAAGAGGACGGGTACTGCGTCTTCTGGGACAGGGTGTGTACCATTCATCCGGTCAAACCGCGCATGTGCCGGGCATGGCCCTATATTGAGAGCGTACTGATCGATCCGGGCAACTGGGAGATCATGTCCTCGATGTGCCCGGGCATTAAAACCGGAGTGGCGCCGGAAACCATTCAGGCCTGTGTGCGCCGGCACCTGGCGGACCTGCCGCCGGCCGGGAGCAGGCATTCAGAACAACCCGTTTCTGAAGGGCGGTCTGCCAATGATCGGCATCTTTGATTCCGGGCTGGGCGGGCTCACGGTTGCCAGGGCCGTGATGGATGAACTGGCCGGTTACGACATCCTCTATTTCGGCGACACGGCCCGGACCCCCTACGGCGCGAAAAGCCCGGAAACCGTGATCAAGTACGCGCTGGAAAACACCGATCTGCTGCTGTCTTACGGCGCAAAAATGGTGATCATGGCCTGTAACACCGCCTCCAGCGTGGCCACCGAAGCCGTAACCGCCCGCTTTGACATTCCGGTGTTCGAAGTGATCACCCCGGCGGTGACTCTTGCGGCACAGATTTCAAAAACCGGCGCCATCGGCGTCATCGGCACCCGGGCCACCATCAACAGCGGGATTTACGAAAAAAAAATCATTGAACAGCGGCCCGGCGCCAGGGTCTGTTCCCGGGCCTGCCCCCTGCTGGTGCCCCTGGTGGAGGAGGGGTGGCTGAAAAAACCGGAAACCGCCATGATCGTGAAAAAATACCTTCACCCGCTCAAAACCCGGCAGGTGGACACCCTGATCCTGGGATGCACCCACTATCCGATTTTAAAAAAGACTATCGGCCGCAAGATCGGCCGGCGGGTGGCCATCATTGACTCCTCCACGGCCGTGGCCCGGTCGGTCAAGGCGTTTATCGACGATCATCCCCTGATGGAGGCATCACTGTCGAAAACCGGAACATCCCGGTTCCTGGTATCCGACATCACGGCCCAGTTCAAATCCACGGCCCAGCTGATTCTCAACCGGGAAGTGGCCCTTGAGCATGTCAGCCTGTGATGCTTATACCGGCGGCACACCGTTCGACGGTTTTCTCCAACCTGCCAGAAAAACTAAAAACTTGACAATTGCGAGCCACAAAATGTAGGTTATGGGCATTAGCAGCGCCATAAAACTTATTAACCGTTCTACACACCACAGACAGGTGAATTATGCCAGATCAAAAACCCCTCTTTTCATTCATCGTTCTGTTTTTTGTGGGCCTTTTTTTCACTGCGACCCTATACGGTGCGGCAATGGCTGAGAATGAGCCGGCAGCCCTATCGGCCGGCAATGCCGCCGCCGTGGCACCGGGGGAGCCCACTGTTCAGGACACGGGAACCGACCCCTTACCACCGGCTGAGGACACCTTGGCTTTTCAGGAGACGACAACCGGCACCCGGCTTGCCGTAGAAAATGAGCAGGCGGATCAACCGGAAGACGGGGACTTTGCACCCGGGTTTTACTACACTGTCCGGCCGGGGGACACCCTGTGGGATCTTTCCAGAAAATTTTACGATTCCGAATGGGTGTGGCCAGCCATGTGGGGACAGAACAAGGATCTGACCAACCCTCACATCATCTATCCCGGTCAGAAAATCCGGCTCTATCAGAAAACCGATGTGCCGGACTACCGGGACAAAATGGCGCCGCCACCGCCACCGCCGGAAGAAGAAGTGATAGCCCGGGTTGAACCGGAAGAACAGGCCGCACCGGAGCCTCCGGTGGAAAAACAGATATACTATGAATTTGCCCCCATCGACTCTGTCGGCTTTGTTCAGCGGCTGGAGAATACGGGGCTGTTGCGCAAACCCGTGGATCCTTACCGCATGGGGGAAATTTTCAAGGTGGAGGGCGATGACCGGGAACTGCTGAGTCAGGGGGACACCGTCTATATTCAGCAGACCGGCGACACATCCTTTATCAAGGGCAACATATACCGTATCTACAAACCGGTCGAGCCCGTGAATGATCCAACCACCGGCAGATATGTCGGGCACCGATACAGCATTGCCGGAATCGCGGAAATCACGGATGTTACTCCAGACTTCGCCGTGGCCAATATTCACAGGTCCTTTCAGGAAATCACCGTGGGCGACCTGGTCATGCCCTTTGAACAACGGGCCCCGAAAATCCCCCTGGCAGAGAGTCCGGAAGGACTGACCGGCGCCATCATCGGTGTTGATGCGTCTGCAAAACTCTTTGGAGAGCACGCCATTGCCTTTATCAACCGGGGCGAAAAAGACGGCGTCCAGGCCGGACAACGGTATGATGTCTATTATCAGAAAACAGAAAAAGTGGGAGGCGAAAAAGTGGCCCTGCCCCCCATCGTATACGGAAGGCTGATGGTGCTGCTGACCCGGGACACCACGGCCACCGTAGTGGTTACCCAGTCCGACGACGCGATTGAGCCAGGGGCAACGTTTAGAAGTCCTTTATAAATCGGCGTCTGTTGTTTCAAGCGGGGGCAGGCACACAGGCTGTCCCCGCTCTTTTTTGTGCCCTGTTGCGGCACCCGGCGGCGTCGGCGGCGCATCATTCCCAGGTGACCCGCAGCACCTCCTGGTAGGTGGTTTCACCGCGCAGCATCTTTTTCACCGCCGCCTCCCGCAGGGTCATCATGCCCTCTTCCCGGCTTTTGGACTGGATCTTTGCCACATCGATCTGGGGAAGGGTCAACGCCCGAATGGCTTCCGTGTAGGGCAGCAACTCAAAAATACCGGTTCGTCCCTTGTAGCCGGTGCCCCTGCACTTGGTACACCCCTTTCCCCTGTACAGCTTCAGCTTCCCCCGTTTTCCCGTCTGAATGCCCATGGCCTCGAACTCGGCGGCCTCCATTTCAAGCGGCTCCCGGCAGTAGGGACAGATCCGTCGCACCAGGCGCTGGGACACGACACCCACCAGCGTGGCCTGTACCAGGAAATTGGGGACCCCGATATCCAGCAGCCGGATAATGGAGGAGGGGGCGTCGTTGGTGTGCAGGGTGGAGAGCACCAGGTGGCCGGTCAGCGAGGCCTGAATGGCGTTCTGAGCGGTTTCCAGGTCCCGCATTTCACCGATCATGATGATGTCCGGGTCCTGACGAAGAATATTTCTCAGGATTGATCCAAACGTGATGCCCACCGTCGGCTGAACCGCAATCTGATTGAAGTCCTCATGCACCATTTCAATGGGATCTTCCACGGTGGTGATATTGACGTCCGGGGTAGAGAGATACCGCAGCGTGGAGTAAAGGGTGGTGGATTTCCCGCTGCCCGTGGGGCCGCACACCAGGATAATGCCGTTGGGCCTGTTGGCCATCTGCTGATAGATGCTCATCTCATCGGCGGAAAACCCCAGGCCTTCAAGCGGTTGAAACAGGATGTCCGGGTCCATGATCCGCATGACCACTTTTTCACCAAATGCCACGGGCACCGTGGAGACCCGCACCTCGGCCTCCGAGCCCCCCTTGTCGGTCTTGATGCGGCCGTCCTGGGGGCGCCGTTTTTCAGCCATGTCCATGCGGGCCAGGTTCTTGATGCGGCTCACCAGGGCGAAATGAACTTTCTTGGGTATCTTGTAAATGGTGTGCAGCACGCCGTCGATGCGCATGCGCACCATGGTGATGTCCCGCTTGGGCTCAATGTGAATATCACTGGCGTGCTGGTCCAGGGCATAGGAGAACAGGTGGTTGACCGCGTTGACGATATGGCTGTCATTGGAGGGGAGTTCGCCGTCACCGGCCAGGCGCACATACTGCTCCAGGTTGCCCAGGTCCACGGTGGGGGCCGCGAACTGGGTCTCGGCGGCGGCAATGGATTTTTTAAACCCAAAAAACTCGTTGATGGTACGAATGATGTCCGACTTGGTGCTCACCACCGGCACCACCCGGCGGTGTACCACCCGGGCGATATCGTCCATTACCGTGGTGTTGAAGGGGTTGGGGGTGGCCACGATCAATTCCCCGTTTTCAACGGCAATGGGCAGGGAGAGGTAGTTCATGGCAAAGGAACGGGGAATCGTGTTGGTGACCAGCTCCAGGTCCAGCTTCAGGGGATCAATTTTTTTAAAAGGGACGCCCCACTCCTCGGCCAGGGCCTGGAACACCGCCTCCTCATCCAGTTCCCCCACCTCGGTATCGGCCCTTGCAAGCCCCATGGACACCATCACATCCACGATGGTGATGGGGTTGTTGATCCGGATGCCGGGGGGGGCGGCGGCCAGCCGCGCATTCTGGGCCTTTTCCAGTTTTGCCTTCACCCCGCCATACCGTTTGAGCAGGTCTTCGGCAGTTTCCTTTGCAATCATTCTTCTGGCAACCAGGATCTGGCACACTTTTCTGGGGGCAAACAGTTTTTCAAAGTCGTCAATCATCGTTCTCACCGTCTCCGCGGACTGTTTGAAAACAAAAGCCTTGAAAAAAACACGGCGCACCTATATATTGATCAACATATCGTATTAAAATTTCAACAAGATTGCAATACCGGCCGAACCCGACAAAGGCGTCTGTTATGTATCAGAACAAAAGCGTGGGCGTGGTGATTCCCGCGCATAACGAAGCGACACAGATTCTTCGGGTGCTTTCCACTCTGCCGGAGTGGGTGGACCACATTGTTGTGGTGGATGACGCCAGCACCGATGCAACAGCCGACGTCGTAACCGGTCAGGCTCAAAAGGACGGCCGGGTGGTGCTGCTGCGCCACGACGTCAACCAGGGATGCGGCGGGGCACTGGTATCCGGCTATCGATGGGCCATTGAGCATAATGTCGACATTGCGGTGCGAATGGACGGAGACGGCCAGATGGACCCGGCCGACCTGCCGGCCCTGGTGGAACCGGTGGCCAGCGGATCAGTGGATTACACAAAGGGCAACCGTTTTTTTTCCGGCAACGCCTACCGGCACATGCCCAAAATCCGGTATTTCGGCACCGCCTTTCTCTCTCTTTTAACCAAGATCGTTTCCGGCTACTGGCACATATCGGACTTCCAGTCCGGCTATACCGCCATCAGCAACAAGGCCCTTAACACCATTGACTGGGACCGGATGTACAAACAATACGGCCAGCCCAATGACCTGATGATCCTGCTGAACGTCGACAACTTCAGGGTGGCGGACGTACCGGTGGAGCCTGTTTACAATGTGGGGGAAAAGTCGGGCATCCGTATCAAAAAAGTTGTTTTTACCATCAGCTGGCTGCTGTTCAAGCGGTTTTTCTGGCGCATGAAAGAAAAATACATTATCAAGGATTTTCATCCCCTGGTCTTCTTCTACCTGCTGGGCATGGCTTTTGGCGCCCTGACCGCGGGGCTTTTTGCCCGGCTGTTTTATGTGTGGTACAGCTCCGGTTATATCCCCCCCATCAACGCCCTGGCCGCCATGTTCTCCTTTATGTCGGCCAGCCAGTTTACCCTTTTTGCCATGTGGTTCGACATGGAAGCCAACAAAGACCTGAAAGGCGACTCACTTAAGAGGTGAAGATGACCCCCGGCCGGACCAGCTACCCTGACCCTCTGTTGAGTATCATCATCCCCGTCTATAACGAAGAAGAAACCGTTCAGGAAGTGATTGAGCGGGTCCTGGACGTGCCCTACCGGAAGGAGGTGATCATTGTTGATGACGGCTCCACCGACGGCACCCGGCAAATCCTTTCCGGCTTTGACGCGCCGGAAATCAAGCAGGTGTTTCATGAAAAAAACCACGGCAAAGGCCGGGCCATTGGAACAGGACTCGGGCATGCCACCGGGGACATTCTCCTGATTCAGGACGCGGATCTGGAGTATAACCCGGCCGAATATCCCGTGCTGCTGCAACCCATATTCGAAGGCCGGGCCGACGTGGTGTACGGGTCCCGGTTTGCCGGCGCCGGCGCCCACCGGGTGCTCTATTTCTGGCACTACATGGGCAACCGGTTTCTCACGCTGCTGTCCAACATGTTCACCGACCTGAACCTGACCGACATGGAGACCTGCTACAAGGTTTTCACGAAAAAGGCGTTGGATGGCATCACCATTGAAGAGCCCCGGTTCGGGTTTGAGCCCGAGATTACCGCCAAGATCGCCAAAAAGCGCCTCCGCATTTACGAAGTGCCCGTCTCCTATTACGGCCGGACATACCAGGAGGGTAAAAAAATCGGATGGCGCGACGGCGTCCGGGCCATCTGGGTGATT
>JAXHVI010000223.1:0-4974 GCA_034189195.1 Thermodesulfobacteriota bacterium
ATCTACCGCAGCCTGATCCATGGTGTTCTCCCGTTCCTGTCTGGTGATGATTGCAATAAAACGCTACTTCGTGGTGGTCGTGGTGCTGATGCCGTTCCGGACAAAGGTCACGCCCTTTGGCGGTTTGCGCTCCATAACGGCCGGATCCCTGGTGAATTCTCCGAACATGCTCTTCCACTCCTTGGCCTTGAGGATCTCCATCAGCTCCGACCGGCCGCCGGCCCGCACCTTGTCCAGCTCCTTCTGCATGACGTCCAGGGCGGTGTCCACCTCGGGCCCGAACAGGTACCGCAGATACTCCCTGGGAATGCGGGGCTTGGAGGGGTCGACCGTTCCGTCCGGCGCCAGCCGATGGGGCGCCAGGGGCGGCACGTAGAAAACGTTGGGGTTGGTGCCGTATTCGGCGTGAAGGGGCAGGGCCACTTTCCACACCTTGGTCAGTTTGTAGATAGTGCTCTCCGGTTCCTCGGTGTAGCCGATCCACCGGACCCGGGCCGTGCACTGGCGGGCACAGGCGTTGGCCACTTTTTCGTCCAGCCGGGGATAGCAGAAGATGCACTTCATGCTGGTGTCGGTGAGAAAGTTGAAATAGATGACCTTGTAGGGACAGGCCTCCAGGCAGAAGCGGTATCCCTTGCACCGGTCCTGGTCGATGAGCACCACGCCGTCCTCGTCCCGCTTGTAAATGGCGTTCCGGGGACAGGCATCCACGCAGGCCGGGTAGGCGCAGTGGTTGCAGATGCGGGGCAGATAAAAATAAAAGCCGTTGGGGTACTGGCCGGCTCCCTGGTCCTCGTCCCAGTTCATGGACCAGTCCGGCACGCTGCCGTCGGTCTGGTTCTTGGCCTGAAGGTGGACCGCGCCGGCTTTGTTGTTCACCACGTCGTTCCAGTTATAATCCCACATGTCGCCGAACTCTTTTCGGGTGGGATGCTTGCCCTGGACCGGCTCCATCACCTTGCCGCCGAACTTGACCTTGTAACCGCCGCCCATCTTTTCCCAGTCCTTGGGCGAGCCCTTGCCCGGCATGGTATTGACCTTGTTCCACCACATGTATTCCCGGCCCTCCTTGCTGGTCCACAAGGTCTTGCAGGCCATGGAGCACAGCTGGCAGCCGATGCACTTGTTCAAATCCATCACCATGCCGATCTGGCGTTTGGACTTGCGCAGCATCTCCTTGGTCTCCTCAAAGGCCGCGGCCAGCTCCTTTTCCCTGTCTGTAAGGACTTTTTCATCAACAGCCATGGGTATATCTCCTTTATGTTAAATGTCGAATATTCCGTCAGCGTAACACGCGCCGGCCTAAGCCTCGATCACCAGTTCCCGCCACTCCTTGCTGAACGCCTTGATGCCGCCGCGTTCGCCGTTGGAGCCCTCCCACACGGCAATGCCGAAACCGATGGCTTTGCCCGGCATCAGGTCCACGGTCTCTTCTCCGGGCCGATTGGCCTTTAATGGACGGGCCATGACCACGCACCACTTGCCGTTGGCCCACCGGGAATAGGAAGCGATCGAACTTTTTTCCGTGTACAGGGACGTGGAGAGGCCGTGGGAAATCTGGTTTTTGGGCTTTTCCTCGAAATCGGGCCGCCAGTACCAGGCGTTGGTAGGATAGTCCTGGGTGCCCATTTCATTGATGGGGGTCTTGTCGATGTCCTTGAAGGGAAACAGCAGGGCCACCCCGTCGGGAAACACGTGAATATCCTCGATCTCCTTGTTGGGCTTGCCGCTCTCCCACTCGAAATAAAAGACAATATCCTTTCCGTTGTGTACGGATTTGACGGTGATTTTCTTTACGGCGCCGATCTTTGCCTCATCATAAACGCCCTTGATATACGGCGACGGCTGGTTGGCCAGCGGCGTGGCCGCGGTTTCAAGGACCGCCTTTACGCTTTGCCATACACTGCTGTCACAGTTGAGCAATTCCTTGGTGGCGGTTGCGACCTTTTTGCATATTACTTTTTCCATAGCTCACCCCTATATTTTTCGTTTATGCGATTTGGTATCGTTGAATCACGCCTTTTCCACGTTCACGGCGATGCCCCGGTCAATGGGCTGGGCGCACCAGTTCCACCGCCAGTAGTGCAGATGACCGTAATTGTTGACCAGGTCCAGCCACTTGATCATGCCGGGAATGGCGATGTCGTAGCTCTTCCACTCGGGGAACATGAAGGGCTCCCACGCGTGGTAGATGATCACCTGGCCCGGCTTGGCCGCGCCATTTTCCGGCCGTGCCGCCGGCGTCACCTTGACATGGATCTTGAACGACGCGAAGTCGTTGAACACCCTGACCAGGTCCCCGTCCTCGATACCCCGTTTCTGGGCATCCTCGGGGCTCATGAACATGAAGGGGCGGCCCTGGTGGGTCCGCAGCAGCTGCTCGTTGGAGATCCATATGGAATGAATGCTCCACCGCTGGTGACCGCTGGTGAGCCGCAACGGGTAGTTGCCGCCGATCTTGGGATTGTCCTTGTGGACGGGCAGTTCCTCCTTGGCCTCCAGGAACCAGGGATGGTCGATATAGAACTGAATCCTCCGGTTATAGGTGGGGTAAGGAATCTTTTTCTCACCGGTATGCCAGGTCAGCGGAATGATGGGCTCGTCCGGCTTGATGTCCGTGGCCAGGTTCATGGTGACCGGGTCAAAGATGGACACATCCACGAACCGGACGATGCCGTGCTCCCGCATGTACTTGAGGTTGGTGCCGGGGGGCAGGTTGCCCAGCATCACGCTGGACTGAAGGGCGTCTTCCATGATCTCGTCAAAGTCCTTGCCCGAGGCGCCCATGAGTTGCCAGTCGTATAGATTGCTGATCTCCACGTTGCCCTTCGCGTCACGCACGGTAAACTGGTTCAGGAAGGTCATGTACTCTTCCTGGACCGGGGTCCTGGGCACAAAATTGGTCTTGCCCCGCTTTTTGGCCGCCTCTTCGATCTTCTTGGCCAGCATCAGGCAGATCTCCCACTCGTTCTTGCACTCGCCGATGGGCTTGACCGCCTCGTCGGTAAGGGTCAGCCATGGCACATGGGGCGTGGGAAACCGGGTATCGAGCTTTTCATAGAAACCGGCGCAGGGCAGGGCGTAATCGCCGTACAGCAGGGTGGTGGTCCACCTGGTTTCAAACCCGAAAATGGTCTTATACTTGTTCCACAGGGAGCCGAGAATGTTTTTCTCCCAGCCGCGGTTCTTCCGGGCCGGGTTGGTGCCGTTCCAGCAATAAACCGTGGGGATCTGGTCCTTTTCCGGCTTGACGTAGCCGTCCCACCAGCCGCTGTTTACGGCCTCGTCAAAATACTCCTTGAACTCCCGTTTCATGGTGGGGCAGTGCCACGCCTTGTTGTCCCAGGCCTTCTTGTAGTCCGAATGGTTGTAATAGAGAAAAGCGGGAATGGTGTAGTTGACCATGTTCCGGTCGATGACCCGCTCCTGTTCGATGGACGCCATTTCATCGGAGATGGTGGGATCCGCCTTCTTGAACCCCTCCCACACCCGCCGCATCAGGGGCAGCTGCCGGGTCAGGTTTATCATGCCGATCTTCTGCTTGAAGATCTGGGTAAAGGCCCCTTCAAACAGGGACTCGTTCCAGCCGCGGATGCCGCAGCCCTTCTTGCCCAGGCTGCCGGTGAGGGTCAGCACCAGGCACATGGCCCGCTCAATCAGGTCGCCGTGATAGTACTTGGGCGAGTTCCACCCCACCAGGACCTGAATGCCGCCGCTGGCCTTGTAGCACTTTTCCGCCAGGCGCCGAATGGTGTCCGGGTTGGTGCGGCACATCTCGGATGCCTGTTCCGGGGTATACTCGCTGTCCAGCAGGGCCTTGAGCTTGTTGAAAACCGGCTCCACCTCGACGGTCTTGCCGTCAAGAAGGGTCGCCTTATAAACGCCTTCCAGGGCCGGGTCGCAGGGCAGCTTCAGTGTTTCCAGCGGGGCTTTTACCACCTTGTTGTTTTTTGAATCCCAGAAACAGAACTGGTCTTCCCGCGCGCCCTTTTCAACTTCGGCGGCGGAGAGGAACCGGCCGGTGTCTTTTCTGACCAGCAGGGGCAGGTCGCTCTGCTCTTTTACAAAGGGGTAGTCCACCCACTTCTTGTTCATCAGCACCTGGCAGACGGCCAGGCCCAGGGCCGCGTCAGAGCCCATTTCCACGGGAATATACTCGTCGGCGTGCATGGAGCTGGGATTGTAGTCCGGTGCGATGGAGACGATTTCGGCCCCGTTGTAACGGGCCTCTGATATAAAATGGTAGGAGGGAATCCGGGTGTAGACCGGGTTCATGTGCCAGATCAGCAGCAGCTTGCCGAAATACCAGCCGTCCACGGAATCCATGAACATGAACTTGCCGAAGGTTTCGTAAATGCCCCGGTTGAAGTCGCCGATGGTCGAATCCAGGTCCAGCACCGTGGCGCCCAGGGCCACCATGAGCCGGTGAACCGCCATGATGTGAATATAGCCGCCGTTGCCGGGACCGTTTTCAAATATGATGGATTCGGGGCCCTGGGCCTCCAGGCCGTCCAGGATGCCTTCGGCGATTTCGGAAAGGCACTGGTCCCAGCTGATCCGTTTCCATTTGCCGCTGCCCCGGCCCCCCACCTGTTTCATGGGGTATTTCAACCGATCAGGGTTATACATCTGAATGCTGTAGGAAGCGCCCTTCTGACACCCCCTGGGGTTGAAATCGGGTCCGGAGGGGTCGATGACCGGGTACTTGGCCGCCTGCTCCTCGCGGAACACCACGCCGTCCTTTGAATAGACCCGCCACAGACAGTTGCCGGGATAGCAGTCCACCAGGTGCGTGCCGTAGGTGATCTTGTCCCATGTCCACTCTTCCCTGTGCAGGTTCTCCCATCCGGCATACTTCCAGTCCTCAAAAATCTTTTCCGTGGCGTTGGCGATGGAATTGCCGCCCAGAAAACCCAGTGAATTCAGGGAAAGCAGCGCAACCGTGGCGCCGGTGCCCTTCAGAAAGGTCCTTCG
>JAXHVI010000224.1:0-5073 GCA_034189195.1 Thermodesulfobacteriota bacterium
CCCGGCCACCAGGCCGATGACCAGGGAGGCGGGCAGGTTGACAAACCCGGCCGCCGGGGTGATGGCCACCAGCCCGGCCACCACGCCCGAGGCAAGGCCCAGCAGGGTGGGCCGCTTGGCAACGGTCCATTCGGCAAGCATCCACGCCATGCCGGCCATGGCGGCCGAGGTGTTGGTGACCAGAAAGGCCGAGCCGGCCAGGCCGTTGGCGCCCAGCGCGCTGCCCGCGTTGAACCCGAACCAGCCGAACCAGAGCAGGGCCGCGCCCAGGGCCGTTAAGGAGACACTGGAGGGAAACATGGCCACGTTCCCATATCCTTCCCGTTTTCCCAGCATCAGGGCCAGCACCAGGCCGGCGATACCCGCGTTGATGTGCACCACGTTGCCGCCGGCAAAATCCAGTGCCCCCATATCGGCCATCCAGCCGCCGCCCCACACCCAGTGGGCCACCGGGCTGTAGACAAAGGTGAGCCACAGCAGGCAGAAGACAATCCACGCGGAAAATCTCATTCGGTCCACCACCGCGCCCAGCACCAGGGCCACGGTGATGCCGGCAAAGGTGAGCTGGAACAGGGCAAAGACCGAGGCGGGAATGGTGCCGGACAGGGTGTCCATGCCGATGCCGTTTAAAAGCAGGTGGTCCAGGCCGCCGATGATGCCGCCCTTGTCCGGGCCAAAGGCCAGGGTATAGCCCCAGCAGACCCACACCAGGCTGGCCAGGCAGTAGGCGGCAAAGGTCATGGCATAGGTGTTGAGCAGGTTCTTGCTGCGGGACATGCCCCCGTAAAACAGGGCCAGGCCGGCCGGGGTCATCATCATCACCAGGGCCGTGGCCACGATGATCCAGGCCGTGTCGCCGGTATCCAGCACCGCCTCTTCGGCAAAGGCGGGCAGCACGGACAGCAGCAGCGCCGTCGGTACCAACAGAATCTTTTTCATCGAAAGTCTCCTTTTTCCGTTAAAGTTATGTAATGAAGTCGGAGCGGACCAGGCCGTACGCCGATGACCGCCATGGCCACAGAGCTGTGCATCATGGTGCCCAGAACGTTTTTGGTTCGCACCAGGCCGCCGTAAAACATGGCAAGCCCCGGCACCATGAGCAGAACCAGGGCCGTGGAGGTGAGCATCCAGGAGGAGGTGCCGGTGTCGATAACCGTCTCCGGGGCGGCGGCAAGCGCCGGCATCGTCCGGAGGACCCATGCAGCGGTCAGGGCAGATACCATTCTTTTCATTGGCTGTCCCCCTCTTTGTTCTCAGTTTATCTGATGTTCATGCGGTGGCCGTCTGTGAAGGGGTGGGATTGCCCTCTTCATGCCGTTCCAGCATTGTTTCAATCATGGTCTGGAGCCGGTCAACGGCCTCCGGCGTGTCTGCTTTTTCTCCCTCCAGGGTCCGCACGTAAAAGATGTCGATCACCTGGTCCACCTTGGTGGCGATTTTGGCCACCCAGATATCGATGCCGCACTGAAACAGAATGTCGGTGATGGAAAAGAGCAATCCCGGAAAGTCGTAGGCAAACACCTCCACAATGGTAAAAAAGCTCGATTCTTCGTTGTCGATCTTTACCCTGGGCGGGCGTGTGGCAAAGGCTTTTTCCGTTCGCAGGGGCGCGGGCCGGGCCGCGATGGCCCCTGCCAGGTCCAGGTCTCCGGACAGGGCCGCCTGAAGATGGGAAGCCGCCTTTTCCCACTGCTGGTGCTCGTAGATCCGGTCCGCCGGCGGGCTTACGGTAAACACGTCCAGGGCGATGCCGTTTTTCCAGGTGTAGATTTCAGCCTCCAGGACATCCAGGCTGTTTAACGTAAATACCCCGGCGATTTTTGAAAACAGGCCGGGCCGGTCCTTGGCGCAGATGGTTACGGTGCGGGCCGTGCCGTTGGCCGTCGATGCCACGGACCAGACAAAGTCCCCGGAGCCAAGGCTTCGGAACAGCTTCATGTGCGCGCGAATGTCCAGGGCCGGCACATAGAGACAGTAGCGGGGCGGCAGGATCTCCATGTGGGCGGCCAGGGCGGTTTTCTCCTCTGCGGAGGCGGCAGTGTCCAGCAGCTCCCGGGCTTTGGTTTCCACGGTGGCAAGGGCCTTCCGGGAGGCCAGCTCGCCTTTTTCCAGGATTTTTAATACTTTTAGAAAGAGGTCCCGCAGCACCGACGCGGTCCAGTCGTTCCACGCCTTGGGACCGGTGGCCATGGAGTCGGCCACGGTGAGCAGGTAGAGCATGGACAGGGTTTTTTCGTCGCCGATCCGGCGGGCGCAGGCCAGGGCCGTCTCTTCGCTGTTGATGTCCCGGCGGGTGGCGGTTTTGGCCAGCAGCAGGTGCTCCTTCACCAGAAAGGCCACGGCTCCGGCAAACTCCAGGCCATATCCCATTTCCGACAGAATTGTTTCCGCTGTTTTGGCCCCGCGTTCTGAATGGCCGCCGCCGGGCTCGCCCTTGCCGATGTCGTGGAGCAGGGCGGCCCACAGCAGCACCGTTTTCCGGCGGCCCAGCTCCCTGTAAAGCCTTGCGCACAGGGGGTCGTCGCTCCCCTTTGCGGCCAGGGCCTTGAGCCGCTCCACGGTCTGAATGGAATGGCGGGCAATGGGAAACAGGTGATACCCGTCGTACTGAATCCGGTCGATAATGGTTTTCATTTTTGGAATAAGGCGTTCCAGAACACCGGTGTGCAGCATCTCGTTGAGCACCCCGGCATCCGGGGCCCATGCGGCCAGAATGCGCTCAAAGGCTTTTGTGACGGCCGGGTCGCTGCGAAAGGACTTGTCGATCAGAAAGGCAAATTCCCGAAGAATGCGCCTGGCCTCCAGGCCCAGGGAGAGGTTCAGGCGGGCGCTGTGCTCAAAAATATCGAGCAGCAGGTGGGGCCGGGAAAGAATGGTCTCCGGTGACGCAAACGTAAGCAGGTTCCGGTCGACCTCGATGCCCGGCGCCACCGGCTGCCGGGCCCGGGTTTTTCGCGCGAACCGGTAGCCCCGGGCGTATCCGGCCTCGGCCAGAAAGGCCCGGTTGGTGTGCCGGATGTAGTCCATCTCGCTGTGCAGCCGTCCCAGAAACCGCTCCACCGCCATCTGGCCCCCGGCCGTTTTGAAGCCCATGGCCGTTGCAATGACCTCCTGGTGGTCCAGGTAGAGCTGGTCGTATTTTCGGCCGGCGATGCCGTGCAGGTGGTTGCGCACCGTACGGATAAAGGCCAGGGCTTTGTCCAGGTCCGCGTATTCGTCGTGGGAGAGGTAACCGTAATACTCCAGGTCCCGGGGGCTGATGATGGGCGAGATGATGCGGGCGATCCACAGCATGGTGTGGTAGTCCCGCAGGCCGCCCACGCCCTCCTTGAGGTTGGGCTCCAGCAGATAGGAGGAGTCGCCGAATTTCCGGTGGCGCTCGTGGTTGCCCTGAATCAGGGCCGCGATCACGTTGCGGGCCCGGCGGCCGGAGAGGGAACCGCCCATTTTTTCCCGCAGCTGAATGTGCAGGGGCATCATACCGCACAGAAACCGGGAATCCAGAAGGGAGGTGAGCACGTCCAGATCCTCGCCGGCCAGGGCCAGGCATTCTTTGACCGACCGGGTGGCATGCCCCACCTCGTATCCCATGTCCCACAGGGGATAGACCATCTCCCGGATCAGGGCCTCTGCCGCCGGAGGCACCTGCTTTTTGAACAAAAAGAGCAGGTCGATATCCGAATGGATGCACATCTCCTGGCGGCCGTAGCCGCCCAGGGCGATGACGGCAAAGGGGTGCTTGTGAAAATTCATTTTCGGCCCCACCCGGCTGCCTTCAAAGCAGGAGATAAAATAGTCGTCCAGCAGGGCGGTGTGGCGGGCCAGGAAGTCGGCGGTTTTTTCCCGGCCGGAAAACCCGGAGATCAGTTTTTCCCGTTCGGCCTCAAGCCGAAGGGCCGGTGTGTCGACGCCAGTGGCGGTACCTGCATTCATGAATATCGGTTCCTTTTGGAACAAAAAGAATGCAACTGGAGTGCCAGTGGCTGTTTTTATATGACGTGCTTGATTTTAAAGGAATATTGCGTTGGGCGCCGGCGATTTGATTCACATTTTTGGAATATAATAAAAAAATAAACAACAAAATTGTGATTAGCGAGAGGCCAGGGAAAGGTTACGCGTCATTACCAGCGAAAGCAAAGCAATCTTAAACGCTTTTTCTTCGTGCGTTTCGTTTCTTCGCGGTCTTCGTGTTGAAACTCCCGGCGCTTCGGGTTCGGCCGGCCGCTTTTTAACACAAAGGTCACGAAGCTGACGATCCTCCCGGGCTATCGCAGGTCATTGGGAATCCGGCAGACCGGTATGGGGTCCATCTTGTGGCGGTTGGCCCTGTGAAACCGGCGGTAGATGGCCAGCACTTCCTGTCGGCGGGCCGAGAGCAGCGAAGGATCTTCGCCGGTGGCGTCAAAGGCCATGGCCCATTCCAGCTCGGGGTAGGTGGCGCCGATCTGGTTTTCGTCGGTGCGGTTGTCCGGCCACAGGCCGTCGGTGGGGGGCACGTCCAGAATTTCCTGGATTACGCCCAGGTGGCGGGCCGTTTCATACACCTCGGTTTTGACCAGGTCGGCAATGGGGGAGATGTCCACGCCGCCGTCGCCGTACTTGGTGTAAAATCCCACGCCGAAATCCTCGATCTTGTTGCCGGTGCCGGCCACCAGCAGGGTGTAGTGGGAGGCAAAGGCGTACAGGGTGACCATGCGCAGCCGGGACCGGGTGTTGGCCAGGGTGCGGGTGTCGCCGACCCCATCGGGCAGGGCGTCCTGCAGTGAGGCCAGTACATTCGACAGGTCAACGGTTTCGGTGCGCACATTGTCAAAACGATTTGTCAGCCAGGCAATATGTCTTGCCGCCAGGGAGACCTGGGCCGGGTCCTGAAGGATGGGCAGGTTCAGCGCCCACACCGGCCGGCCGGTTGTCGCGCACAGGGTGGAGGTGACAGCCGAGTCAATGCCGCCGGATACCCCCACCACAAAGCCCTTCATTTTCGCCTTGTCGCAGTAATCCACGAGCCAGGAAACAATATGGTCAACGACTTTTTCGGTTTTCATGTTCTTACCCCTTTAAATCGGTATCGCT
>JAXHVI010000225.1:0-5836 GCA_034189195.1 Thermodesulfobacteriota bacterium
ATCTACCCGGCCGCCGACCTGTCCGAGCAGATATCCACTGCTGGAAAAGAGGCCTCGGGCACCGGTAACATGAAGTTCGCCCTAAACGGCGCCCTGACCATCGGCACCCTGGACGGGGCCAACGTGGAAATCCGCCAGGCCGTGGGGCCGGAAAACTTTTTCCTGTTCGGTCTGACCGCGGACGAGGTGGCCGCCACCCGGCAGGCCGGGTACCGGCCGTGTGACGTATACGATGGGAACGAAGATCTGCGGGCCGCCATTGGCATGATCTCCAGCGGCCTTTTCTCCGGCGGCGATCCCGGCATGTTCGCCCCGCTGGTCGACTCCCTTTTAAAGGAGGACCGGTTCATGGTGCTGGCCGATTATGCCGCCTATGCGCAGTGCCAGGAGCAGGTGGGCCGGGTTTTTCTGGAGCCGGCCCAGTGGCACACCATGTCGATTCTCAACGTGGCCCGCATGGGCATGTTCTCATCGGACCGGTCCATTGCCGAGTACTGCCGGGACATCTGGCACGTGGAGCCGGTGCCGGTCAACGTGCCGGACGAAACCTGCGATATCCGTTAGCCCCAATACTGTTCACTTAGTTGATAAAAGATGAATGAGGAAAAGAACAGCCGGAAACAACAGAACCGCTTTTCAAAAATATGCTTTTGCCCGGTGGGAAAAAGGTGTTTGCCGAAGACATGACGCCGTTGAAGGTTTACAACGTCAAAAAAGCGGTATGGCACACCCACACCCTGAGCAAAGACGCCAGCGTGCTGGTCGTGGAAAACCGGAATACCGCTTTTTACAACTCTCCCTTCTGCCCGTTGAACAGCGACCAGCACCAGGCGATTGCAGGTATGACACGAGCGTTGTAGGGCGTCCGATAAACGGCTTCGGGACCGGGAACCGTTTATCACAACAGGAGGTTGATAATGGAATACAAGACCACCGTTGCCATTGTCCGGACCGCCGATTATGAAGGTCTTGATGCGGCGGTCGCCGAGGCCCTCACCCTGATCGGGGCCGACCGTTACATCGCGCCCGGCGACACTGTTCTGTTCAAACCCAACCTGCTGATGAGAATCCGCAACGCCTGCACGGAAGCCGACTTTCTTTCCGCCGTGGCCCGGTTTATCCGGCCGCTCAACGCGAACCTGAAGGCAGGCGACTCGCCGGGCCAGTTCCGGCACCGGGCCGCCAGCGTCATGCGCGGGGTGGGCATGGACGCCGTGCTGGAAGCAGAAAAAATCGACTATGCCGAGTTTGAGTCGGGCGGGGTGCTGGTGGAAAACCCGAAAGCCCGCCACATGAAGCGGTTTCACATCGCCAGGCCCGTGGTGGAGGCCGACTGCATCGTCAATCTGTGCCGGCCCAAGTCCCACATTGAGGCCGCCTACACCGGGGCCGTGAAAAACTACTGGGGCATCATTCCCGGCGGGGAAAAGGCCCGGTGCCACCTGCACGGCAGAAACCCGGCCGAGTTCGGCCATGTGCTGGCCGACAACTACGAGGCCTTTCTGGCCCTGGGCAAAAAACGGGTCGTGGTGATGGATGCCCGGAAATTCATGGAAGGGCCGGGCGGCCCGGCCAACGGATTCATGCGGCCCGTGGGTCTGGTGCTGGCCGGGTATGACGAAGCGGCCGTGGACATGGTGATGCTGGCCATCGGCCGCATTGACGGCGTTCGGGCCGTGCCTCACCTGGCCGCCTGCCGCGAACGGGGGCTGGGCGTCACAGACATGGACGAAATCGAGATCAAGGGGCTTTCCGTTGAGACGGTGCAACTGAAACGCAAGGCGGGCATCACCTCCGCCACCACGGCCAGCCTGTTGAACAATTTTGTCGCCCGGACCGTGGTTTACAAGTACATGCGCCGCATGCCGGTGCTGGCAAAAAAAGAGCTCTGCGTGATGTGCGGGGACTGTTTTAACATCTGCCCCAACCGGGCCATTGTGTGGGAAAAGCAGCAGACCCCGGTGTTTGAAAAGGAAAAATGCGTCAGCTGCCTGTGCTGCGTGGAGTGCTGCCCCCAGCAGGCCCTGGAGGCCCGGCCCGCCGGCCTTGCCGGATTTTTTCTCAAATACCCGGAGATCACCCCTCCCCACCCCGAACAGACCACATGACGTCCACGCAAACCGGGCGGCCACGGATTCTCCGCGCCGCCCGGTAAAAAACAAAAACAGTTTTACAGGTCCGTTACTTGGGAATATCCATTTTCTTGGGTTCGCAGAGCAGCGGTGCGTTAATAGCGGTTTTGCCGCACTTTTCGCATGAATACCGGTCGTTGTTCACCCGGTTGTGGCAGGTCTGGGGCGGGGGCAGGTCCCTGGATCCGCACCAGTCGGCCTTTTTAATTTTTCCAGCGGGGTTGCAGATATTGTTCGCATCAAGGGCAACGGCACCGCAGTTGCCGCAATAAAACGCCACGGTCTCCTTTGGCAGGGGAACATGCTGGGTCTTGTTTGAATCCGCCATTTATACCATCTCCTTTTAAGTTCGTTAAACAGGCGATAAATATCAACTCCCGGTGTTTATGCCCACCGTCTATAGCAAGATCAACACGGGGTGTCAACGCTTTTCCGGGAACAGGGCCAGCACCTGGTCCCTGCCGGCACCGCACACGCCCCGCTCGGTGATAAACCCGGTGACCAGGCGGGCCGGGGTGACGTCAAAGGCGTAGTTGGCGGCCCGGCTGTTCTCCGGCGCGATGCGCACCTTTTCCACCCGGCCGTCGGGGCACAGTCCTTCCACGCAGCGCACCTCGTCGGGGCTCCGCTTTTCAATGGGAATCTGGGACAGGCCGTCGGTCATCTCCCAGTCAAAGGTGCTGGAGGGCAGGGCCACGTAAAAGGGAATGTTGTTGTCCCGGGCCGCCAGGGCCTTGAGATAGGTGCCGACCTTGTTGGCCACGTCGCCGGTGTAAGTGGAGCGGTCGGTGCCCACGATCACCATGTCCACCATGCCGTGCTGCATCAGGTGGCCCCCGGCGTTGTCCGTGATCACGGTGTGGGCCACGCCCCGCTGGCCCAGCTCCCAGGCGGTAAGCCGTGCCCCCTGGTTTAAAGGCCTTGTCTCGTCCACCCACACGTGAATATCGATTCCCTTTTCAAAGGCCTTATAGATGGGCGCCGTGGCCGTGCCATGCTCCACGCAGGCCAGCCATCCGGCATTGCAGTGGGTCAGGACGTTCACGGTTTTGCCGCCCTTTTCACGGCTGATGGCCTCGATCAGGCCAACCCCGTGCTCGCCGATTCTCCGGCAGTTGTCCACCTCTTCTTCGGCAATGGCCGATGCCTCTGCCAGGGCCGCGGCCAGGCAGTCGGCCGGCAGGGTTTTGGAAAATACGGCGGCGCACACACGGTCCACGCCCCAGGCCAGGTTGACCGCCGTGGGCCGGGCCTCCTTGATCCGCAGGCACGCTTTTTTGACCCGGGTTTCAAAATCACCTGTTTCCAGAGCGTTCTGGACCGCAATAAAGACACCAAAGGCCCCGGTCACGCCGATCAGGGGCGCGCCCCGGACCATCATCTCCCCAATCGCCTCGATCACCTGGTCCACAGTGGTCAGGTCCACGATCACCAGGTTATGTGGCAGCATTCTCTGGTCGATGATCTGCACACGCTTTTTATCCTCCGCCAGCCAGATGGGCCGGGTGGGGGCCGGGTCTGTTTCTGTCATTTACAGGTTCCTTCCATGACCATGGATATCATGGGGTCTTTCGAAAAAAGCGGCGTCCGGAAAAAACCGGACGCCGCATGGTTAGACAACAAACAACCGGTTTTATAAACCGCCGAACCCTTCATCCGGAATATCAAGGGCCGCGGTGCAGGTGGCCTGAATCGCGTCAAAAGCCCCCATGGTCTCGTAAAGCGCGGTGTTGATAAAAAAATCGGCGGTCTTGACCTGGCCCTGGTAGAAGGCCGCGTCGCTCTTCGTGGCTCCGTCGATTTTCGGGGCCGCCACAGCGGCCCGCCACAGCAGCATCCATGCCATGATCACGTCACCCATGGCATGAAGGAACGGCAGGGAGTGGGCAAAGGCCTCCCTGAGCTTGCCTTCCATGGCGATCCCGCCCAGGTGCATGGCCACCTCGCCCAGCCGCTTAGCAGCCAGCTCGACCCGGTCAGCCATGGCCCTGGTGGCATCCACCGCTTTGGCCGTCTCAACGGTTTTCCTGATCTCGTCCATGAAACCGCTGAACACCTTGCCGCCGTCCATGGGCATCTTGCGGCCCAGCAGGTCCATGGCCTGGACGCCGCTGCACCCCTCGTAAATGGAGGTGATCTTGCAGTCCCGGGTGTACTGCTCCACCAGGTACTCCTTGATGTAGCCGGAGCCGCCCAGCACCTGTATGGCCTGGACACAAACCTCATGACCCCGGGTGGCCAGATACTCCTTGATCAGGGGGGTGAGCAGCTCGAACAGGCCGGAGTTACGGCGCCGTTCGGTTTCATCCTCCACGATCTCGGCCTTTGCCCCCGTGATGCCGGCATAATAGAAGAAGCTGCGCATGCCGTCCACGATGGACTTCATCCACAAAAGGTTTCGGCGCACATCCGGATGCTTGATAATCGGCACGCTGGGGGCCGCCGGATTCTTGTAATCCTTGATATCCCGGCTCTGGATCCGCTCCCTGGCGTAGTTCACCGCGATCAGGTAAGCGGCCGACGCGTAGGTAAAGGCCTGAAGACCGGTGGCCATTCGGGCCTCGTTCATCATCTCGAACATGATCTTCATGCCCTGCTTTTCCTCGCCCAGCAGAAAGCCCACGCACTTACCCTTGGAACCCAGGCTCATGCTGCACGTGGCGCTGGCGTGAATGCCCATCTTTTCCTCGGTACCGGTGCAGACGATGTCGTTGCGCTCGCCCAGGGAGCCGTCGTCGTTGACCAGGAATTTAGGCACGATGAATATGGAAATGCCTTTGGTGCCGGGCTCGTGGCCCTCGATGCGGGCCAGGACCGGGTGAATGATGTTTTCCGTGAGATTGTGCTCGCCGTTGGAGATGAAAATCTTGTTGCCGGTGAGCGAATAGGTGCCGTCCGGGTTCTTGACCGCCGATGTTTCAATGGCGCCCACATCGGTGCCGGCCTGGGGCTCGGTGAGCAGCATGGTGCCGCCCCACTTACCGGAGACCAGGTTGTGAACATATTTTTTCTTCTGTTCCTCGGTGCCATGGTTGTAAATCATGCCGGCGGTGCTGCAGCCCAGGCTGGTATAGGTGAACAGGGGCCAGTTGGCGGCAATGAAATATTCGGTGGCCGCGGCGGATACAAACGGCGGCGCACCCTGGCCGCCCATCTCCGGACGCACCATCAGGTTCTGCCACTCACCCTCCAGGATCAGTTTGCGCAAAGGGATAAAGGATTCCGGCACCGTAACCGTGCCGTTGTCAAACTTCACACCGATCTCATCGCTTTCGGCAAGAGACGGCAGAATCTCCTTGATGGCCAGGGAGCGCGCCTCGTTGATGATCAGGTCGCAGGTCTTCCGGTTGAACTCCGCATACCCGCCATCCTTGATGAACTTCTCGCCGTCGAGCTGTTCCCAGATGACAAAATCGATGTCCCGCCTGTCTGCCAGTTGCTGTGCCATAGCTGCACCCCCTCTCAATTAAAAATCACAAAAAATGCGTCGCCGGGAGACCGGCTCGCCGGTACGCCCTTACGAACAAATGATCAGCTAAATTATAATATTAGGACATGCGTTTCGGGGATGTCAATAATTTTATCCCAGGGACCCGTCAAAGTCAGTCCGGGACCCCGATAAGTCGTAAGACGCCTTGTCCCAGTCTTGAGCAGTAGCGCAGGGCAGATGCTATACAGCCAGCGCCGGCCAGGCGAAGCAAAGA
>JAXHVI010000226.1:0-3742 GCA_034189195.1 Thermodesulfobacteriota bacterium
CTGTTCTGCCGAGACGGCATTGTTTTGCCGCGAAAAAGCCGTTATCATGCGGCAGGCCGCCACGGTGAATATGGACCGTATTTTACGAAAAGGAAACCGAATAATCAAATCAGAAGAGGTGAGTGATCATGGAGCAGACCATACAGACCGCGCACAGGAGTTTTGCCAAGGGTGTGCTGGGCCGTACCGGGCCTTTTGTCGGGCGGCTGGGCCTTGCCGCCAGTTACGGTGCGCCGCCGGCCGCCTCTGAGGAGGCTTTTGAGCGGGGGTGCAACTATTTTTACATCGGCTCGGGCCGTCGCCGCGCGAACATGAAAACCGCCATTCGGAACATCTGCAAAAACGGTCACCGGGAGGGCCTGAAGGGCTGTGCCGGTTTATCGGTATGTCCGGCCATTCCCGCGGGCTGTTTGCCCGGCTGGTAAAAGAGGGCGTGTTTGATCTGTTTCATGTCCGTTACAACGCGGCCCACCGGGGTGCGGAAACAGAGACCTTTCCCTTTTTGAAGGGCAATTCCCGGCCCGGCATTGTCTCCTACACAGCCACCCGGTGGGGGCATCTGCTCAAATCTGAAAAAATGCCCGCGGGCGAGCCGCCGCTTCGGGCCAGTGACTGCTACCGGTTTGCCATGTCCCATCCGGCCGTGGATGTCTGCCTGTGCGGCCCGTCAAATATCGAACAGATGCGCGAGGCCCTGACAGCCCTGGATTCGAGGCCGCTGTCCGAAGCTGAGATGGAATGGGCCGGGCGCGTCGGAGACCATGTGCACAACCATGGCGGCGGCTTTTTTTAGCCACGTCATGAAGCTGCGGTCTTTTCTCACACAATTCTCATAAGAAGTTAAAAAACATCGGGCATTCTTCCGCCATTATCAACTCTAATGGAGGATGCCTTCATGGACACACGCTTGTACAGTGACCGTCAGCAGAACCCGCATTTTGAAGCCGGCCGTCCTGTCTTCAACTGGAATCATCTGCTCGTAAAACCCCGCACGTTCCTTTTTGCGAATTTCAGGGCAAAAGTTCCCATTCTGATTGAAAAAGGAAATTACATCATCAAGACCGCGGAGAACGGTAAAGAGCTGGAACAGGCGCTTAAATTGCGCCATGATGTTTTTATTCAGGAACTTCTGGGCAGGCGGAATTTTCTCGGCGTGGACATAGACAAATATGACCCCCATTGCGATCACCTGATGATCATCGACAAGAAAAACGGGGCCTGCGTGGGGTGCTACCGTCTTAATTCGGACAGGTACTCCCGAATGTTTTATTCCGAAAAGGAATTTCATCTGGGAACGCTTATGGCTTTGGCGGGGACCAAACTTGAAATCGGACGGGCCTGCATAAAGCGTGAGTACCGGAAAAAAAATATGATGGGTCTGATATGGGAGGGGGTCTATCATTACGTGGCAACGATAAACGCGCGCTATATTTTCGGATGTTCCAGCATCATGACCATCGATCCGCTGGAAGTGGCCATCCTTTATCGCTATCTGTCGCGTCACGACAACTACCGGGACGACCTGCACGTACGGCCGCAAAGAAAATACCGGCAAAAAGGCCTGTATAAACTGGTTACAGGACTTGATTTTCTGGATTCGGAAACGGTTTGCGGCAGGGGTGAACAGCTTGTGCCGCAGTTGATAAAAGACTATTTCAGGTGCGGCGCCGTGGTGTGCGGCGAACCGGCCCTGGACAAGGCATTTAAATGTACGGATGTTTTTACCCTGCTGGACATGGACCGGTTGAACGGCGCCTATCTGGATACCAGAACCATGCAATAACGCAAAGAACCGGAGAGGCCGGTCATGCAATACTTTTCAAAGGCAGTCCGGTTTTTTTCTCATGTTCGGAGCAACCGCGGCATCGGGGCGCAGGAGAGAAAGAGGTCCGTCTTGATCGGGGACGGTTTGTGGGAGGCGGATGTCTATGCGCCCGTTCCCGGGCTGTTCCGCCTGCCGAAGACCATTCTCCTGGTTCACGGCATGGCCGCCATCGGCAACAAGGACCCCCGCATGGCCGCCCTGGCCCTGGCCCTGGCCCGTTGCGGGTATATCGTGATTGCCCCGTTTTTTAAGGATATCAGCGGGTTTGAGATTCGACACCAGACGGTGGCGGACATTGTCCGGGTGATCGAAGCGGTGACCCGCGATTCTGAATTGTGCCCCGATGGAAGGCTTTCGATTTTTGCCCCGTCCTTTTCCGCGGGCATGTCACTGATAGCCGCCGCAAGGCCGCAGGTGGCTCACTATGTAAACGCCGTCTGCGTGGTGGGCAGCTACTGCCGTGTTGAACCGGCGATTGCAGGACTGCTGGCCCGGCAGGATGATGACGATTACGGCAGGCTCATCGTATTAAAAAACTTTCTGCCATTTTGCAACGGTTTCAATAAACAGGTGGATGATGCGCTTTACGCCGCCATACTGGACAACGGCCTGGAGCGTGAAAACCCTGAATTCCCCCGGCACCTGGACCGATTGCCCGCAACTGAAAAAGGGGAAATTCAGCGGCTGTTGAATGATCCGGCATACCGGATTGACTGGTGGCGCACCCTCAGCGCACGGTCATCCGATGTCCGGGAAATGTGCCGGCGGCTTTCCGTTTTGCCCCGACTCGACGGTTTGCGTGCGCCAGTGGCCATTCTTCATGGCGCCGGTGACAGGGTAATCCCCTGCGAGGAGTCTGTGGCGTTGCACAGGCATCTGCAAACACTCCGTGTTTCAACCCGGTTAAGCGTCACCCGGCTTTTGAGCCATGGCGACATCCTTGGGGGGCTGTCGCTGGTATGGGACGTGGCCGGTGTTTTGAGGACACTGGCGTTTTTCTTCAAGCACAGTGAGCGGGCCTGTCACAAAAGTGAAACAACAGAGAATGCCTTTTCTCCGGCTTTCGGAGACGTTTCAATACCATCGGAGGTCTGCCGGCCGGCCCGGATCAGTACCGCCGGCCCGGCAGGCCCAGGTGACAAGTGAACGCTTCCTGGCCGGCTCTCCTGTTCCTGCCGAAGCGGGGGAAGGCTACAACCCCTTTTCAAGACGGCGGACGGTAAACAGATCCTCGTCCATGGGCTGGTTGAATTTCACGTTTTCCCGAAGCAGAATGGTTTTGTGCAGCGTGGTTTTGTCCCGTTTCGTGGTCATGTGGGTCTCCATGGCCACCCAGATACCGTCTATGTTTTCCAGCTGCTTCACGTCCATGTATTTGAGGTTGCTGCTATCGGCCACCCAGCTCACGGCCCGGACCATTACGTAGTTGTCCTGCCGCACAAACACGATGGACTTGGTATACCCAAAGGTGTCGATCACCTTCTGGGTCCGGGGCACGGCCTCGATAATCCATACCTTGTGACCGTCCACGGTGTCTTCCTTGAGAAGCTTGTAATAGTAGTTGTCCAGTTCACTTTTGGTCATATCCGCGTAGGAAAAGTCGGATCCCATGAAGGCGTCGGTCTTGTCTCCGGCGGCGATGCGCTTGGTCTTTTTTAATGCCGGCAGATAGAGCCACTGGTCGTCATCCTTGTCCGGGTCGTCATAATCATAGGTGAGAAAGCCGGTGTCTTTAACGGCCGGCGGACCGGAGAAAAAAATCAGCTGGTAGGTGTCTTCGCCCCGGTCCTGGGAAAAGGAGCGCATGGTCCGTTCCCGGGTCTGCTGGTTTTTGTCGATGAGAATCATTTTCATGTCAGAGATCATGCTGTCGCCGTCATCCCGCGCGTCGACCTTTTCCATGATGGCCCGGGCCTT